>NZ_JBHYDX010000025.1:0-75421 GCF_051860505.1 Pannonibacter sp.
CTGAGCCAGGATCAAACTCTCAGGTTTAACAAAAGTTTAATCACAGGCACCTCAATCGCTGCAATAAAGCACTCAAAGTCCCACAATCGCTTCGCAGCGCTCGTGAACTTGACAGAGATCGTTCCAAGCCCATCACTGAGCCCAAAACGTCTTCCTTGCTTCTTACAGAAGTCTGCGTACCTGCGTAACCCTTGCTTCATGCCAGATCTCTCTCAAGACCCGACCGCGCAAGAACAACGCCGACCACGCTTCCCTTCCTTCAAAACATAAATTGTCAAAGAACCGGGCAAAGCCCTCAACCATCAGTCGACAAACCAGCGTGACCTCCGAGGAGGTTTTGACTGCTCTGTCTGTCAGGCAGAACCGACAGCGTCTGGCGCCTCACCAAGTGGCGGCGCCGCCGTCGATGTGTGGGTTATACGGGGAGCCCCTTTTCGAGTCAACACAGTTTGTCAAAAAAGATTCACACGGGCAAAACCCCAGCGATTCCCTTGGTCAAAGCCCCCTCCCCGCCTGTGGGAAAGCCTGTTTCATGTCCTTTGCCTGCAAAATAATTTTGCGCCTCTGGCCGCTTGAGGCAGCCGCCGGTAACTCCAGCGGCCATATTGATGCCGGAAAGCCCACGTAGCCCCCTATATAAGAAAGCCGATGCACGGCTTGCCGGCGTGAGCAGACACTGGCGCGATTGGCAACGACATGCGGCGGAACCATCCGGTTGGCGTTCAACCGTTGACCTTTCGCCGGTGAGCCTGCATTTTTGCGGCCACTGTGAAACAGACGGTACACGGGTAGGCACCATGGCCACCAGGCCGCATCTTCGGCGAAACAGCCGTTGTGGCCTGTGTCCCTAACAACAAGGCACTCCATGCATCTGGGCCCCTTCCAGTCCCACGCACAGTCAACGGTCGATCTCGGCGAGACCCCGCCTCTGGTGGTCTATGATGAAGGCAACGGCCTGCCGGACCGCCGCAAGGTCAGCCTGCGCTGGCTGACCGGAACGGTGCTGACCGGACTGACTTCCGTGATGCTGATGGGCGGCGCGCTGGTTGCAGCGCTCGATGGCCAGTATCGGGTCGCCGCCGCCACCAATCCCGATCCGGCGGGTTTGTCCGGCAGCTTGACCTCGGGGACAAAAGGCGACCGGGTTGCCAAGCGGTCTGCCCAATTCACCAACCGGCAGATCATCCCGGTCAATGTCATCACCCGCGTTGGCGACCGCGACTTTATCAAGGCCCGTCCCTATGTCGCGGTCAATGCCAGCCTGTCCAGGCAGAAATCGCCTGACATGGAGGGTCGCATTCCGCCCTTCAATCCCTTGCAGATGTTCACCGACGGGCAACAGATCCAGGATCGCGGCATCAGCGACGGCATCTATTCGGCCCGCGCCGAAGGAGAACTCAGCCTGAGCCAGTCGGAGTTCCCGGTGAACAGTCCGATGATCGACCTGGACTTGACCCCCAGTGAAGCCGAAGTGGAACGCCTCGTACGGATCAGTGCGGCCGCGCTCGGGAGCGACAGCGTCGATATGGCCGCCAGGGCAATCGTTGACCCGACCCGGTTCGACTTCAACCTGGCCAGGCTGTCCGAGTTCTCTCGCCTGCAGGTGCGCATCACCCAGGAGAATGTCTCCTTCGTCTCCAAGCAGGATGATGACACGCTGCCGTCCGGCTTGGACGAGAAGATCGTTCCGGTCTTTGCCGACATGGATTTCAAGGATCTGCTGGTCGACAACGAGGCCAATGACGTTGAAGCGGAGTCGATCCTGGCTGCCTTCCGTCACGGCGCAGGGGTCGTCGAGGTCAAGGAGGGCGATCGCTTGCGCATCGCCATGGCACCAGACCCCAATGAAGAGGGCCGCATGCGGCCCGAACGGATCAGCATCTATACTGAGACCGACCACAAGGCGACCGTGGCCCGGGCCGATACCGGCACCTTTGTCGTCACGGACGCCCCGGTTGACGACCTTGCCGACGCCTTCGCCGAAACCGGACCACAGGAGAGCACCCCGAGCGGCAGCGTTCCCTCACTTTATGAAGGTGTCTACCAGACCGCGCTAGAACAGGAAATCCCGGAGCCGATGATCGGCGAACTGGTGCGGGCGTTCTCTTATGACGTCGACTTCAATGCCCGGGTCCAGCCCGGTGACGCCATTGAAGTGTTCTACGGCATGAGCGAAGAGAGCAGCGACGACCCGGCGGAAATCCTGTTCGCCTCGCTCAACACAGGCTCGACCCTGCGCCGTCTTTACCGCTTCCGCACGCCGGACGATGGATCTGTCGACTATTATGACGAAGCAGGCCGCAGCGCGAAGAAGTTCCTGATGCGCAAGCCCCTCTCCGGTGGCACCTTCCGCTCCGGGTTTGGCATGCGTCGCCATCCGATCCATGGCTTTGCCAAAATGCATACCGGCGTCGACTGGTCAGCCAGCCGCGGCGTGCCAATCATGGCCGCCGGCAACGGCACCGTGATCAAGTCGCAGTGGGTCTCGGGCTACGGCAAGCGGGTCGAGATTCGCCATGCCAACGGCTATGTCACCACCTACAGCCACATGAACGATTTCGCCGGCGGCATCACGGAAGGCGCCCGGGTCAATCAGGGCCAGATCATCGGCTATGTCGGATCGACCGGTCTGTCGACCGGGCCGCACCTTCACTATGAAGTCCTCGTCAACGCCAATTTCGTCGACCCGATGCGCATCCGCCTGCCGCGGGGCCGGGTGCTGGAGGGCGAGATGCTGGCCGCCTTCGAAGCTGAACGCAACCGCATCGACGCCCTGCTCGACCGGGGCCAGCGCCCCTCTCGCCTTGCGTCGGCCGCTGCAATCACGCGTTAGGACTTACTGCCTACCCCCGTCAAAAAAACAACGGCCCGCTTTTGCGGGCCGTTGTGCTTTCATTCATCCGACAAGCGGGCCGGAGGCCAGGCTTTAGGCAGCAGCCGAATGGCCCCTTTCGCGGCTGAAGATCAGCCGGTCCGTCCCCGCTGAGACCGCCAGATGGTCGCCGTCGAGGATCTCGCCGGATAGTATCCGCTCGGCCAGGGGATCCTGCACATCCTTCTGGATCACCCGCTTCAGCGGCCGGGCACCATAAGCCGGATCATAGCCCTTCTGCGACAGCCAGGTGACTGCAGCCGGGTCCAGCTCGAGCGTAATCTTGCGGTCGGCGAGAAGCTGGCGCAAACGGCCCAGCTGGATCTCGACGATGGCCGCCATCTGGTTGCGCTGCAGCCGGTGGAAGAGGACGATCTCGTCGAGCCGGTTGAGAAACTCCGGCCGGAAATGTCCGCGCACCACACCCATGACTTCGTCGCGCACCTGATCGGAATCCTCGCCATCGGGCTGGTTGACGAGATACTCCGCCCCGAGGTTCGAGGTCATGATGATCAGCGTGTTGCGGAAGTCGACAGTCCGGCCCTGACCATCGGTCAGGCGGCCATCGTCCAGCACCTGCAGCAGCACATTAAAGACATCCGTATGTGCCTTTTCGATCTCGTCGAACAGCACCACCTGATAGGGCCGGCGCCGCACGGCTTCGGTCAGGCTGCCGCCCTCCTCATAGCCAACATAGCCAGGAGGCGCGCCGATCAGCCGGGCCACAGAGTGTTTCTCCATGAATTCGGACATGTCGATGCGCACCATGGCCGTGTCATCGTCAAAGAGGAACGACGCCAGCGCCTTGGTCAGTTCGGTCTTGCCGACACCCGTCGGCCCGAGGAACATGAAGGAACCAATCGGCCGGTTCGGGTCCTGCAGGCCCGCGCGGGCACGGCGAACGGCAGTCGACACCGCATGGATAGCTTCGGCCTGCCCCACAACACGCCGGGCGAGTTCATCTTCCATTCGAAGCAACTTCTCGCGCTCCCCCTCCAGCATCTTGTCGACCGGAATGCCGGTCCACTTCGACACCACCTGGGCGATATGGCTCGGCGTCACCGCCTCATCGACCATCGCGCCCTTGGAAGAGATCGCCACGCCGGCTGCAATCTTGCGCTCCAGCTCAGGGATGACGCCGTAGGCCAGTTCACCGGCGCGGGCGAGATTGCCCTGGCGCTGAGCTTTTTCCAGTTCGCCCCGGGCCTGGTCGAGTTGTTCCTTCAGCTTCTGCTCGGAGGTCAGCTTGGCCTTTTCCGCCTGCCAGCGACCGGTCAGTTCGGCAGACTCCTGCTCCAACTCGGCCAGTTCCTTTTCCAGCTTGCCGAGACGATCCAGCGTTGCCGCGTCGCTTTCCTTCTTCAGAGCCTCACGCTCGATCTTCAGCTGGATGATCCGGCGATCAAGCTCATCCAGCTCTTCCGGCTTGGAATCTACCTGCATTCTGAGGCGGCTCGCCGCCTCGTCCATCAGATCGATGGCCTTGTCCGGCAGGAAGCGGTCGGTGATGTAGCGGTTGGAGAAGGTGGCCGCAGCGACGATGGCCGCGTCCGTGATGCGCACGCCGTGATGCAGCTCGTATTTCTCCTTGATCCCGCGCAGGATGGAGATCGAGTCCTCGACAGTTGGCTCGCTGACGAAGACGGGCTGGAAGCGCCGGGCCAGCGCCGCGTCCTTTTCCACGTGCTTGCGGTACTCATCGAGTGTGGTCGCCCCGACGCAGTGCAATTCGCCCCGCGCCAGCGCAGGCTTCAGCAGGTTGGAAGCGTCCATCGCCCCGTCCGCCTTGCCGGCCCCGACCAGCGTATGCATTTCGTCAATGAACAGCACGATGCCACCGGCGGCCGTCTCGACCTCGGACAGGATGCCCTTCAGGCGCTCCTCGAACTCGCCGCGATATTTGGCACCGGCGATGAGGGCGCCCATGTCGAGGGCGAGGAGCTGCTTGTCCTTGAGGGATTCAGGGACATCGCCATTGATGATGCGCAAGGCCAGACCCTCGGCGATGGCCGTCTTGCCAACACCGGGCTCGCCGATCAGCACCGGATTGTTCTTGGTCCGGCGGGACAGGACCTGGATCGTGCGGCGAATTTCCTCGTCACGGCCGATCACCGGATCGAGCTTGCCATCGCGGGCGGCCTGGGTCAGGTCGCGGGTGTATTTCTTCAAGGCATCATACTGGTTCTCGGCGCTGGCGCTGGTGGCGGTCCGCCCCTTGCGCAATGCGTTGATCGCCTGATTGAGATTTGCCGGCGTCACCCCGGCCCGGGCGAGGATCTTGCCGGTTTCAGTGTCGCTGTCCATGGCCAGCGCGAGCAGCATCCGCTCGACGGTGACGAAGCTGTCGCCCGCCTTGTCGGCCAGCTTTTCCGCCTGATCAAAGAAACGCGCAGTCGCCGCTGCCATATAGAGCTGGCCGGAGCCGCCGGAAACCTTGGGCATCTTCTCGAGCGCGCGCTCAAGCTCGGCCTTCGCCTCACGCGAACGGCCACCGGCACGGTCGATCAGCCCGGAGGCCATGCCTTCCGGATCGTCGAGCAGCACCTTGAGGATATGCTCAGGCGTGAATTGCTGATGGCCCTGCCCCAGCGCATAGGTCTGGGCAGACTGCATGAAGCCACGCGCACGTTCGGTGTATTTTTCAACGTTCATCATAACCCTCCTTGCCGCCGGACCACCCGAAGCATGGCCGGCGTATCGGAAATGCGGCCCTCGCGAGGCGGGCGGCCGCACCATCCACATGATGGCCCTCCGGATATAGTGTTGCAAATCGACAACAAAAGGGGGCGGGCGGCAACTCCGGAACTTTCCTAACAGCCGAGGCTGGACCGACGCTGATGTCGCCTTGCATCGCCAGAACCTGCTTCATAAACAGAAACGGCGCGCAGATGATCCGCGCGCCGTTTTAAATCTTGCCAGATCGTCGGACTGTCAGGCGTCGCCGCCAGCTGCAGCTTCTGTTTCCTTGGTCCGGCGCGGCCGAACGGTCCGGCGAGCGCGTGGCTTGGCTTCCGCTTCTTCGGTTACGGCAGTGGCTTCGACCGGCGCTTCCGGTGCAGCGGCAACTGCTGCCACATCGACGTCGGCAACCGGATCGTTGACATCGCCACCGTCTTCATTCGGACGGCGAACACCACGGCCACGCGTTCCACGGAGGCGACGACGCGGCTTGTCGTCCTCAGCACCCTCGGGACCGGCCTCATGGATCTGATCTACGATCTGGTCCTGGACCGGCTCGGCGCGATTGCCATGACCATTCAGCTCTACAACCGGCATGTGCTCGATGAAGGGCTGGGGAGTATCCGTGGTCACGATGTCGACGGGACGCGCAGCACGTTCATACTGATCGCCGCGGTCACGACGATCGACACGGTTGCCGCGTTCGGCTCGGTCTGGACGATCGTTCCGTTCGGGCCGATCAGTCCGCTCTGGCCGATCACGCCGCTCCGGACGATCGACCCTCTCCGGGCGCTCCATCCGCTCGGGGCGATCCATCCGCTCAGGGCGCTCGGCACGGTCCGGCCGGTCACCACGATCCGGGCGGTCGGTGCGCTCGACGCGGTCGCCACGATCCGATCGTTCCGGACGGTCGCCGCGCTCATAGCGATCACCCCGATCAGGGCGTTCACTCCGTTCGGGACGCTCGTAACGCTCCTGCCGCTCAGGACGGTCCGAACGGTCTGGGCGCTCCTGCCGATCTGAGCGTTCGGTCCGCTCCTGACGCTCGGGACGTTCGTAACGCTCCGGCTGATCATAGCGCTCGCCGCCCTGATCCTCGTCATCCTCATCGTCCTGGCTGCCGTCGTAACGCAAGCCATTGGCGGAGAGCATGTTGGGTTGGGCAGCGGCAACGATGCGCAGGTAATGTTCGGCGTGCTGGTAGTAGTTTTCCGACATTACCCGGTCACCGGCTGCATGCGCATCACGGGCCAATTGCTGATACTTCTCCGCAACATGCAGAGCCGTACCGCGGATCTTCACGTCCGGTCCGTTTGATTCAAACGTCCGGTTAAGCGGGCTGGGTCCTTTGCTACGGCCCCTGCCCCGCATACGCTGCTTGTTTTGATTTCCTGGTCTCATCCTGCCGTTAACTCTTGAGGAACGGCGACCGGCGCCTTGCCAGTCAAACACGTGACGCCGCTTGCGATGCGCCGGTGACCGCTCTCCACGCAAGGAAAGACAGTTACCAGCGGGCACACGACCGCCTGTTAGTAAAGCCCGACGCAATTGGTCCATCCCGGAAGGGAGAAAGCAATCGCCATCATCTGCGACAGACCGACTTGCCGGAACTTTATGAAATGTATCGGGTCCCAAAACGCGTCGCGATCGTTCGGCCCGATATCCCCGTCCAGGCTAGATCGCTGAGCAGGCAGTATAGTCCTGCCCCGATTGCGTCATTCCGGCTTCAGCGAGGAGAAACTATCCGGTTCCTTCAGGATTTCCAAGCCCTTTTTCAAGGATCTCAGACCTGATTGTCACACTGTTTCCAGCCAAGGACGACACGGTCCAGACCAGAAAGATCCTGAAGTATTTCAACCTCTTGAAAGTGATGGTCGCGCAGCAGGCTGGCAACAGGCGCACCTTGTGCGGCACCGATCTCCAGAGCCAGAAGCCCGCCTCGCGCAAGAAGGCCCGCCGCTTCAGGAACAATCCGGCGATAGGCATCGAGCCCGTCGGCACCACCGTCGAGGGCCAGAACCGGATCGTGCAGGATGACTTCAGGGGCCAGATCCGCCAGTTCCGGATGGCTGATGTAAGGGGGGTTGGACACGATGACATCAAGCCCGCCAGCAAGAGCCGCCGCATAATCCCCGCACAGAAACAGCACGCGATCCGACAGCCCATGGCGAACAGCGTTCCTGCGCGCTGTTGCAAGAGCATCCATCGACAGGTCGACGGCCAGCCCTTGCGCCTGCGGCAGATGCGCAAGAAGCGCAAGCAGGATGGCGCCTGTTCCGGTGCCAAGGTCTGCAAGACGCAGCGCCCTGTCCGCAAACCTGGCCAACACCGCTTCGACAAGGATTTCCGTATCTGGTCGAGGCTCAAGCGTGCCGATGGACAATTCGAGGCCAAGACCAAAGAACTCGCGCTGGCCGAGGATGCGTCCGACCGGGGCGCCGGACAACCGGCATTCACCGTACCGGGCCGCGAGCGCCACAGCATCTGCGCTGACGGCGAGATCCTGGTCCAGCAGCAGTGCACCGGGTTCGATCCCGAGCGCGGCAGCAACGAGGATGCGCGCATCCAGCTCCGGGGTCGGGACATCCGCCGCCCGGAATTGATCGCGCAGCAGACGGTAAAGAGTGCCGCGCGTCTGCATCACATCTCCTCGGCAGCCATTAGCGTCGCCTGATGATCGACCGTCAGCGGCTCAATGATCTCGTCCAGAGCCTCGCCGGACAGGATCTGCTCAAGTTTGTAGAGTGTCAGGCCAATCCGATGATCGGTAACCCGCCCTTGCGGAAAATTATAGGTCCGGATGCGTTCGGAGCGATCGCCAGAGCCGACCTGCAGGCGGCGGGCCTCGGTGCGCTCGCCGGCAAGCTTTTCGCGCTGCGCATCATAGATGCGCGCGCGCAAGAGCTGCAGCGCCCGTGCCTTGTTCTTGTGCTGCGACCGCTCGTCCTGCACCGCGACGACGATACCGGTCGGCATATGCGTGATGCGGACAGCCGAATCGGTGGTGTTGACGTGCTGGCCGCCGGCACCGGATGCCCGGTAAGTGTCGATCCGGAGATCCGCCTCGACGATCTCGACATCCACTTCTTCGGCCTGCGGCAACACCGCAACCGTGGCTGCCGACGTATGGATCCGGCCACCGGACTCAGTCTCCGGCACGCGCTGGACCCGGTGCACACCGGATTCGAACTTGAGCCGGGCAAACACATTTTCTCCGGTGACGGAGGCAATCACTTCCTTGAAGCCGCCAACCTCGCCCTCGCTTGCCGACAGGACCTCGACCTTCCAGCCGCGCAGGTCGGCAAAGCGCTGGTACATGCGGAACAGGTCACCGGCGAAAAGCGCCGCCTCGTCTCCGCCTGTTCCGGCGCGCACTTCTAGGATCGCATCGTTCTTGTCAGCAGAATCCTTGGGCAGCAAACCGACACGGACCGCCTGCGTCAACGCCGCGACCTTTTCCGTCAGGTCATCGCGCTCTGCTTCCGCCAGTTCCCGCATCTCCCGGTCTGAGCTGGCTTCAACGATCATCGCCTCAGCCCCGGCCAGTTCCTCCTCCGCCTTGCGCAGGGCCTGGACCGCTCGGACCAGCGGCTCGATTTCAGCATACTCGCGCGACAGGCGCACATAGGTCGCCGCATCCGGGTTGGACGACAGGCGATGCTCGATATCGGCAAAGCGATTGAGAAGGGTATCGAGTTTTCCTTGCGCAAGCATGCGCGAATCTCCTCGGCCCCGCGACACATCCGGCGCAGGCACAGGGTCAATAGGTGTCTAGAGGGCGACGTCCTGCTCAGCCGCGAACTGGCGCAGGAACTGGCGCAGGTCCTTGTCCGGGTGCCCCGGCTCCAGGCGCGGCAAAAGCCGGGCCTGCAAGCGGCCAAGGTCAAGGCTGCGCACCATCGCCTTCACTGGCCCGAGCGCCGCCGGGGACATGGACAGCGAGCGGAAGCCAATGCCCACAAGGGCCATGGCCTCCAGCGGCTTTCCGGCCAGTTCCCCGCATAGGGTGACCGGCACATGATGACGACTGGCCGCATCGGTGATCGACTTCAAGGCCCGGAGGAAGCCGGCGCCCATCGTGTCATAGCGATCAGCCACCCTTGTGTTGCCACGGTCGACCGCATTGAAGAACTGGAACAGGTCATTCGAGCCGACCGAGACAAAGTCCACAGCCTGCATCAGTTCTTCAAGCTGATACAGCAGCGACGGCACCTCGATCATGGTGCCAAGCCGGATGGCATCGGGCACCGAATGACCATGTCGGCGCGAGTGACGCAACTCGCGCTCCACCAGATCCTTCGCCCGGTGGAATTCATCCACTTCCGAGACCATCGGGAACATCAGCTTGAGTTCGCGCCCGGCCGCTGCCCGCAGCAACGCCCGAACCTGTGTGCGCAAAAGACCCGGACGGTCGAGACCCAGGCGCAGCGCGCGCCAGCCCATCGCCGGGTTTTCCTCGTGGATCGCCCTGAGATACGGCAGCACCTTGTCGCCGCCGATATCGAGCGAGCGGAAGGTCACCGGCTTGCCGGCAGCCGCATCGAGAACCTGCGTGTACTGATTCTGCTGGTCAGACAGGCGCGGGAACGACGAGGCGACCATGAACTGTAGCTCGGTGCGGAACAGACCGACGCCAACCGCGCCAGACTCAGCCAGATGTGGCAGGTCGACCAGCAGCCCTGCATTCATCTGCAGCGCCACATCGACCCCATCCTTGGTCACCGACGGCTTGGACCGCAGGCGGCGGTACTCGGCCTGGCGCCTGGCACGGAAACGCACCTTCTCGGCGTAAGCGTCCTGCACGTCCGTTGCCGGGCGCAGGTAGACTTCGCCCGTTCCGCCATCAACGATGATCGCATCGCCGGCATCGGCCAGACTGACGATATCCTCGACCTGCCCCACGGCCGCAATGCCCAGCGCACGCGCGACAATGGTGACGTGGCTGGTCGGTCCACCTTCTTCAAGCACGACCGCGCGGATGCGGTCACGGCCATAGTCAAGCAGCTCCGCCGCACCCATGTTGCGGGCGATGATGATGGCATCCTTCGGCAGCGCGCCCGAAGACGAGCCATGCTGACGGCCCATCAATTCGCGGATCAGCCGATGCGCCAGATCATCGAGATCATGTAAACGCTCTCGCAGATAGGGATCGGTCTGGCGCAGCATGCGGGCACGCATGTCGCTCTGGACCTTTTCGACGGCCGCCTCTGCGGTCAGGCCGTTGTTGATCGCTTCCTCGATCTTGCGGATCCAGCCCTGGTCGTAGGCAAACATCCGGTAGGCTTCGAGCACGTCGCGGTGCTCGCCGGACTGGGCCATGTCGCCACTGGACAAGAGGCTATCGATGGACAGCCGCAGCCGGTTGACCGCGCCTTCCAGCCGGGTGCGCTCGTGATCCGTATCCTCGGCGATCAGATTGGTGACGACGACGCGCGGCTCATGCAGCACGACATGGCCAAGGCCGACGCCATCGGCAAGGCCGACGGCTGCAAAGCGGATCGGCCGGGAGAGATCAAGGCCCGTGCCCGGCTTGGCAATCGCCTCCAGTTCGCCAGCGGCAACCATCTCCGCGATGACCATCGCGGTTGTTTGCAGCGCTTCGACCTCGTCCTCGTAGTAGGTACGGTGCGATTTGTTCTGCACCACCAGAACGCCGAGCGTCCGGCCCGCGCGCAGCACGGGAACGCCAAGGAACGAGTTGTAGGCTTCTTCACCCGTCTCCGGAAGATACGCGAAGGCGGGATGCGCCCTGGCATTGGGAAGATTGAGCGGCCGCGCCTCGGCAGCGATGAGACCGACGAGGCCTTGACCGACGCGGAGCGAGGCCTGGTGCACGGCTTCGCGCTTCAGGCCTTCGGTGGCGTAAAGCTCGAGCACGCCGTCAGCACGCAAAATATAGACGGAACAGACTTCCGCGACCACGTTGGCCGCGATCAGAACTACGATCTTGTCGAGCCGTTCCTGCGCATTGATCGGCTCCGCCATGACTTCGCGAAGCCGGCGGAGCAACAGGCGCGGACCGGCCAGATTGCTGCGCATTGTCAGCTCCGTTCCCGTCGGCGTGAAAGCCACTGGCGGGAGGGCCCCGCCAGCGCATGCTCCACGGTAAAGCTTATCCGTCCAATCCGTATAGCGAATGGAGAGTCCGGACCGCAAGTTCCGTGTAGGCGGAATCGATCAGCACGGAGATCTTGATCTCCGATGTCGTGATCGCCCGGATGTTGATGCCCTTTTCCGCAAGGCCGCGGAAACACTGGGCTGCAACGCCTGCGTGGGAGCGCATGCCGATACCGATGACCGAAACCTTCACCACATCGCGTGCACCTTCGACAGCCGCGTAGCCGAGTGTCGTGCGGTTGTCCTCAAGCACCTTCATCGCCCGGTCGTAATCCGATTCGGGCACCGTGAAGGTGATGTCCGTCGTCTTGCCGTCCGGCGTGATGTTCTGGACGATCATGTCCACGTTGATATTGGCATCGGCAAGCGGACCGAATACCGCCCCGGCGACGCCAGGCTGGTCCGGCACATTGCGGATGGAGATCTGGGCTTCGTCCTTGGCAAAGGCGATGCCGGTCACAACTTGCTGTTCCACGAGCTCATCCTCGTCGCAGATAAGGGTTCCGGGGGGAAGACCATCCTTGCCCGTCTGCGGGGCATCGGGATCATCAAAACTGGAGCGCACAAACGTCCGCACGCCATGCACCATGGCCATCTCGACCGACCGCACCTGCAGCACCTTGGCGCCGAGCGAGGCCATTTCGAGCATCTCCTCGAAAGCGACGCGGTCGAGCCGGCGGGCCTTCGGGACAATGCGCGGGTCCGTGGTGTAGACGCCGTCCACGTCGGTATAGATGTCGCAGCGATCGGCCTGGATCGCAGCGGCAATAGCCACGGCGCTGGTGTCCGAGCCGCCACGGCCAAGTGTCGAGATCCGGTTGTCCGGGGCAATGCCCTGGAAACCCGCGACCACGGCCACCTGGCCCTGTTTCAGCCGTTCGACCATGAAAGCGCCGTCAATTCCGGCAATCCGGGCGGCGCCATGCGAGCCGTCGGTGCGGATCGGGATCTGCCAGCCCTGCCAGGACCGGGCATTGACGCCCATCTCCTGCAGCACAATGGCGAGAAGGCCCGAAGTGACCTGTTCGCCCGAGGCAACGACTGCGTCATATTCACGCGCATCATGCATCGGAGCGGCCTCGCGGCACCACGCAACCAGCTGGTTGGTCGCACCCGACATCGCGGACACGACGACAGCCACTTCATGGCCGGCATCGACTTCCCGTTTCACATGCCGGGCGACATTGCGAATACGTTCGATATTGGCGACGGACGTGCCGCCGAACTTCATAACCAGTCGGGCCATCGTGGTCCTGGTCTTCACTCTCGAGGGCCAATGGGCGCGACAACTACGCCCGGCGGATCGGGCGAAATGCATACAGCGACATGGACCTTGCTGCAACACCGCGCCTTGACAAAGTCGGCCCAAGCGAGAAGGTCATCCGCAATGCACCAGCCCCGCGTAAGACACATGCCGGGGATCAACCTGCAACACATGACCCCGTGAAAAGGACAAGCCATGAGCCCGAACAGCAGCCCCCACATCGCCGGCACGGTCGACGAGCGCGAAGTGGCGCGGTTCTCCGCCATGGCGGCCGAATGGTGGAGCCCGACCGGCAAGTTCCGCCCGCTGCACAAGTTCAACCCCGTCCGCCTTGCCTATATCAAGGACAAGGTGTGCGAACGCTTCGGCCGGGACCCGAAGGCCAGCGATGCCTTCAAGGGCCTGCGCATTCTCGACATCGGCTGCGGCGGCGGCCTCCTGAGCGAACCCATGGCCCGCCTTGGCGCGACGGTAACGGGCGCTGACCCGTCGACGACCAACATCGAGATCGCCCGCCTGCACGCCGCGCAGTCCGGCCTCGACATCGATTATCGCGCGGCCACGGCCGAAGACCTGGCTGCTGCCGGCGAGAGCTTTGACGTGGTGCTGAACATGGAAGTCGTCGAGCATGTTGCCGACGTGCCGCTGTTCCTCGGCGAAGTGTCGCGCATGGTCCGCCCCGGCGGACTGATGTTCGTCGCCACCATCAACCGAACATTGAAAGCCTATGCACTGGCCATTGTCGGTGCCGAGTATGTGCTGCGCTGGCTGCCCAAGGGCACGCATTCGTATGAGAAGCTGGTGCGCCCATCCGAGATCGAAGGCCCGCTGGGCGCTGCCGGTCTGGAGATCCTTGACCGCAGCGGCGTCAGCTACAACCCGCTTGCCGACACCTGGAACCGGTCGCGCGACATGGACGTGAACTACATGCTGCTGGCTGGCCGGCCAGGCGATGCAGCGGTTTGATCGGGGCATCATCATGGAACCGATCGTTCTCATCCCGGGGCTGCTGTGCACCGAAACGCTGTTTGCGCCGCAGATTGTCGCGCTGGCTGACCGGCCGGTAATGGTGGCCAACCACCGCGACTATGACAACATCCCGGCAATCGCGGCAAGCATCCTTGCGGCGGCCCCCGAACGGTTTGCACTGGCCGGCCTGTCTATGGGCGGCTATGTGGCAATGGAAATCATGCGACAGGCGCCGGAGCGGGTCAGCCGGCTTGCCCTCCTCGACACCAGCCCCAAGCCCGATGCGCCGGAACAGGGCGAACGGCGGCGCGTGCTGATCGGTCTTGCCGAGAGCGGGAAGTTCTCGAAGGTCCCGCATCTGCTGTACCCCGGACTGGTCGACGCCAGCCGACTGGAAGACGAGGGGCTGAAATCTGTTGTTGTCGAGATGGCAACAGATACGGGACCCGATGCTTTCGTGCGGCAACAGACCGCCATCATGGGCCGGGTCGATTCACGGCCTTTCCTTGCCGCCATCGCGGCTCCGACACTGGTCCTTGTCGGCGAGGGAGACACGCTGACCCCGCCGGCGGTCGCGCGTGAGATGCATGACGCCATCGCCGGCAGCCGCCTTGCGGTGCTGCCCGGCTGCGGCCATCTCTCAACGCTTGAGGCCCCTGGCGCGGTCACAGCTGAACTGCAGGCCTGGCTGCAGGCCTGAGTAACCTAAGGCATCAGGACATAGGTTCCTGGTGCCGGACACAGTGGCTCAAGCCCGGCCTCCGGTTTGCCCATGGGCGGCCATGCTCCAGGCGCCCCTGACCGCTCGGCAAGCCACGCGCTCCAGGCCTCCCACCAGGACCCGTCGCGCAAGTCAGCCGCAGCGACCCAGCCTTCCGGATCGAGGTGCCCGTTATGTGCCGGGCTCGTCAGGATGCGATAGTGCCGGTTTTTGTGGCCAGGCTCGCTGACAATCCCCGCGTTGTGTCCGCCCGTGGTCAGGACGAACGTAACGGGACTGTCAGCCAGGTGCCGGATCTTGAAGACGGAGCGCCAGGGCGCAACGTGGTCCTGTTCGGTCCCGACAGCAAACACCGGTGCCGTGATATCCTCGATGGAAACAGCCCTGCCCTCGACCCGGTATCGGCCCTCGGCAAAGTCATTGCGCAAGAACAGCTGGCGCAGATACTCCGAATGCATCCGGTAGGGCATCCGGGTGCCATCCGCATTCCAGGCCATCAGGTCAAACATCGGCGCCCGCTCGCCGAGCATATACTCCCGCACGATACGGGACCAGATCAGGTCCTTGGACCGTAGAAGCTGGAAGGCCCCGGACATCTGCGCCGTGTCGAGATAGCCCTGTTCCCACATCAGGTCCTCGAGGAACGAGACCTCGCTCTCGTCGATGAACAGCGTCAGTTCCCCGGCTTCGGTGAAGTCGGTCTGCGCCGCGAACAGCGACAGGCTGGCGATGCTGTCGTCCCCATGATGGAAAAGCCCGGCCGCCGTGATCGACAGAAGCGTTCCGCCGAGACAATAGCCGGCGGCATGGACCTTCGGAGAACCGGTGATCTCCTTTGCGGCCGCAAGCGCGGCCTCGATGCCGAGCTTGCGGTAATCATCCATACCGAGGTCCCGGTCCTCGGCGGAAGGATTGCGCCAGGAAATCATGAAGACGGTAAAGCCCTGTCCGACAAGATAGCGGACAAGGGAGTTTTCCGGTGACAGGTCCAGGATATAGTATTTCATGATCCAGGCCGGGACGATCAGCACCGGCTCGGGATGAACATTCGGCGTGGTCGGAGCATACTGGATAAGCTCGATCAACCGGTTACGGTAGACGACCTTTCCCGGCGTGACCGCCACCGCTTCCCCTGGCAGAAAACTCTCCCGCCCGGCCGGCATCTGTTTGCTGCCAAGCCGTTCCAGATCTTCAAGCAGATGGCTCCAACCACGGGCAAGGTTCATGCCGCCCTCATCGAGCGTCTTGCGCAAGACCTCGGGGTTGGTCAGCGGGAAGTTGGACGGGGCCGCCAGATCGAGCAACTGCCGCGTCACGAAATCGACAATGCGCTCATGATGCGGCGACACCCCCCGCACCCCGGTCATCGCCTGGCTCCACCATTGCTGCGTCAGCAGAAAGGACTGGGCATAGAGATTGAACGGCCAGGTTTGCCAGCCCTCATGGTGGAAGCGGTGATCCTGCGGCATCGGCTCGATGCAGCCATCCGGGCTGCCGCCGGCCACGGCACAGGTCATCGCAAAGCGGGACAGACGTGAGGCCTTGCGAACCGCATTCTGCATCAGGCTTGCCTGCTTGCCGGGCAGCACCGCCAGATGCATCAGCCAATCGGCATAAGCTTCCACCAGCGCTCCGGGCGACACACCTCCCGTCAGCCGTGCAAGGAAGGCCCGGCTTGCCCGGTCCATCAGTTCTGCCGTACCCGACTGCGTGTCGTCGTCATCCAGCGGCAACCCGGCCATCAGCGCCTTGCTGAAGCTTACGGAGGGGCCGAAGGCAGGAGCGAAGGCTGAAGGCAGCAATGACGGGTGGAGGAGTTGAGCGGTGTGTGATTTCTGATCCGGCATAGATCGCTCCTTGGGGGAATCGCAATTTCTGATTGCAACATGCGGCCTGTAGCGCCAGTATTTTGCAGCGCATCAGACACCGCAATGAGCCAGATCAATCACGACAGCCTGCCGTAGCGCTATACTGCGCTGCAGAATGGCTTATCATCAAAATGACGCGTTGCGCGTGTATGGCTGCGCGGGTTTTGACAGCGGATTTGCCTGGGGTACCGGCCAGCCGGCCATCCTCGCGCCGGCATCCTGTGATGGGAGGAAGACATGTCGCAGCATGACAGCACGCAGCATCAGGACAAGCAGTCAGACGGCAAGCTGCACGACAGCAGCCAACCGGAAGCGCCGGCAGGTGTGTCGGTGATGGACCAGGTGCTGTCGCCGGCATGGCTGACCCAGACCCCGAGCAACTGGAGCTGGGCAGAACGCAGCGACAAGATCGAAGCTCAGGCTTTCCGCAGCATGGAAGACGCCCGTCGCCGGCTGACCGCCAACGCCGAGAAGGCGGTGGCGAGCCATGTCGATTTTGTCGCCCATCGGCTCAACGCAGACATGGAGTGCTTCCGCCAGCTGACAGCTTGCCGTCTGCCGGATGAAACGATGAAAACGCTCCAGGGCTTTCTGCGCTCCATGTGGCAGGACTACGAAAGCCAGGCACAGCGGTCCTTCGCCCTGCTGCAGGAGACCCTGACCGAGACCGTCGCCAGCGCTGAGGAACTGACAGAAACCGCCATCGAGACGGTGGTTGCGCTGGAAAGCGCCGTTGAGGAAGAAGTCTCCATGGCCAAAGCTGACGACGTGGTACCAGCAACAATCGCGACCGAGGCCGAAGAAACCTATACCCGGCCGGCGCCCGAACAGGCTGCAGTTCCGGACGTGGCTCCGGACGTTACTCCGGCCAAGGCAGCCGCGACAAGCGCAGCGGTCAAAGCCGAAAGCTCTGCGGCCCGGCCACGCAAACCCGCCGCGTCAAAGACCACGCGCAAGCCAACCCGGCCGGCGACGCCAGAAGCCTGATCTTGAGCCTGAACCAGAGACTGGCCGAATACATGAAACGCCGCAGCCAAGGCTGCGGCGTTTCATGTTTCAAGGAGCAATAGCGGCCTGCGTATCAGTTCCGTTCATCCGGAAGCACCGGCAAGGCCAGGATATTGATGCCCTCTTCAATCAGGGCCTGCGCATCATCAGGATTGGTCTCGCCATAGATGTTGCGATGATCAGCCTCGCCATAATGCATCTTGCGGGCCTCTTCGGCAAAGGACGCACCGACGTAATCCGCGTTTGCCGTCATCAGTTCCCTGAGTTCACGCAGCTTGCCGACCAATTCGGCATGTCGCGCATCAGAGGGGATCAATGCCGCATTCGATGCATCCGAAGTTGGCGTCAGCGCCGGGGCCGGTGCGGCGGACGGGACAGCCGCCTGGCTGGTCGACTTCGCCTCCGTCTCTCCGGCAGCAGCAGCCAGACGCGCGGCCTCTTGCCGCTCGGCCCGCTTTTCCGCCGTCGCCACGGCAGGTGCCATCAATGCCTTGCTAACGAGGGGCGAACCGCAAACCGGACAGGACACCAGTCCTTTCGAACTCTGCAAGTCATAATCACCGGAATTGCGGAACCAGGCCTCAAACCCGTGGGCATTGTCACAAACGAGCGAATATCGGATCACGAACAGACCCCCTCAGGCGCCAACAAGCGCAAAGTCGCGCTCATTGGCAATTGCAGGAATACGCTGGCGGGCTTTGAGCGATTCCGCCGGATCGACAGTCGCAAGAACAATACCTGGCTCATCATGATCCAGTTCGGCGATCACATCGCCCCAGGGTCCAATGATCAGACTGTGGCCATAGGTCTCGCGGCCGTCTTCATGCGTGCCGCCCTGCGCCGCCGAGACGACATAGGCACCGTTCTCGATTGCCCGCGCGCGCTGCAGCACATGCCAGTGCGCCGCGCCGGTCTGCCGCGTGAACGCAGCCGGCATCGTAAGCATCGCCGCCCCGGATCGCGCCTGGCTGCGGAAGATCGCCGGGAAGCGGACATCATAGCACACGGCCATGCCCATCTTCAGCCAGGGAAGCGCCGCAACAATGCTTTCCTCGCCGGGGCGATAGGTCGCGGACTCGCGCCAGCTCTCACCATTCGGCAGGTCGACATCAAACATATGGATCTTGTCATAGCGCGCCAGGATCGCACCATCAGGCCCGATCAGGAACGCCCGGTTCGCGACCTGACCGTCGGCCAGGTGGATCGCCAGGGAACCGGCATGAAGATGAATGCCAAGTTCGGCTGCCAACTGCCGAAACCGCGCCAGCATCGGGTCATCCGCTTCCAGCGTGATCTTTTGCATCAGATCCGCGCGGCTGCGTTCCAGGATGTTGGACATTTCCGGCGTCTGCACATATTGCGCGCCAGCAGAAGCGGCCTGACGGATCAGGTCCTCCGCCTGCGCGATGTTGTCAGCAACGGATCGGGAAGAGCGCATCTGCACGCAGGCGGCGGTAAAGCTGGTCATGGTCATCCTCAGGCAGCGAGCAACGGGTCAAGCTTGCCGGACCGCTCCAGCTCATGCAGATCGTCGCAGCCGCCAACATGCTGGCCGCCGATGAAAATCTGCGGGAATGTCGTGCGTCCATGCGCCTTGCCGATCATTTCGGCGCGCAAGGTCGGGCTGAACGTTGCGTCATGCTCGGTGTAACGGACGCCCTTGCTGTCGAGTAGCCGTTTGGCCGCAACACAATAGCCGCAGCCCTGCCGAATGTAGATGATCACGTCAACCACGTCGAAACTCCTGCTGGTGTTCCCGCCCAGTCCCTGGCCGATCATCACCCATAAGCGACCCGCTTATATTGTCCCTGCACAGTCTGGCACAAGAGCCAGACCAACGCCTGGCCTTTCCCAGTGCTGTAAAGCCTAGAGATCATTGGTTACCGGATCGGCAATGGCAAAGGTCAGCACATCGACCCGCTTGGCCCCCGCTGCCCGCAGCACTCGGGTACAGGCTGCAAGGGTCGATCCGGTTGTCAGGACATCATCGACAAGTATGACGTTGCGGCCATGGATCTTGTCACGGCCGGCTGGCGATACGCGAAACGCGCCGCGGACATTCACCTGCCGCTGCTTGGCTGTGAGCCCTACCTGCTGGCGCGTGCGCCGGGTGCGCTCCAGGGCACAAGGCTCGACCGCCACCCCGCTCACGCGGCTGACAGCTTCCGCCAGCAGCGCCGCCTGGTTGAACCGCCGCTGCCAAAGGCGCAGGCGATGCAACGGAACAGGGACAAGCAGGCTACCTTGTTCCAACAAATCCCGACCATTTCGCGCCATCAACTGCCCCATCAAGCCGGCGACATCCCGGCGGGCACCGAACTTCAATCTAAGCACCAGATCCCGCGCCGCGCCCTTGTAAAGTGTCGCCGCCCGCGCCCGGTCATAGACCGGCGGATCGGCGATGGCCCGGGCACTCAGCGCCCCTTCGCCCAGGTCATGTGAGAACGGTGTTCCGAGCCGGTCACACCACGGAGCTTCAATGAAAGGCATCGCAGTCCAGCATGCCGGACAAAGACTGTGATCGGCAGCGATGACCGCATCACAGACCGGGCATCGCGGCGGCAGGAGACCGTCAAAGGCAGCCCGGGCGAGACTGCCCAGGCCACGTGCGACCTTGAGGCAGGACGAAACCACCACACCCATCTGACTGCTCCACCGCAACAGCGCCCGGCAACAGTAGCGCAAGTCACCGACGCCGCGAAGGCCCACCAGGTTTGAGGATCGACTGAGCAGATGTTTTGACCTTCGAAGGGCAGACGGCATATAGGGAGGCGAGGGACGAAACCCCGTTCGTCAGGAAAGTCAGCCGGATCATGGCCCAGATGGATTTGTTCGACCGCCAGCTGTTCGCCCGCCGCCGCAAGCGGGCGTTGATCGAGCGGACAACCGGCGCGGATTTCCTGCTCGCGGCCGTCGTGGAAGAACTGGCGGACAGGCTGCAGGCCGTGACGCGGCAGTTTGACATTGCCGTGGATCTGGGCGGACACACCGGGCGCCTCTGCGCTGCCCTCGCTGCAGGCGGGCGCGCGACTTCGGTCCTGCGCGGAGATTTGTTTTTCGCTGACCCGGACCTGTCCCCGCCGGATTTTGTCTGTGATGACGCCCTGCTGCCGCTGAAAGACGCATCTGTCGGCCTGATTGCGTCGGCCTTGTCGCTGCATCTCGTCAATGACCTGCCCGGTGCGCTGATCCAGATCCGCCGGGCGCTGCAGCCCGACGGCTTGTTCGTGGCTGCCGTTTTGGGCGGAGACACCTTGAGCGAGTTGCGCGACTGCCTGATGCGGGCGGAACTTGAACTGACGGGTGGGGCCGGCCCACGCGTAGCCCCCTTTGCCGACACCCGTGATCTCGGCGCCCTGCTGCAACGGGCCGGCTTTGCCTTGCCAGTAACCGACACGGACAAGCTGACCGTGCGCTACGACAGCCTGTTTGGCCTGATGCGCGACCTCAAGGCGATGGGAGCAACCTCTGTCCTCACCGAACGCAGCCGCAAACCCCTGTCAAAGGCGGTGTTCCTGAAGGCGGCGGAGCTTTATGCGACAAACCACGCTGACGCGGACGGTCGGATCCGCGCCACGTTCCAGGTGATCTATCTGTCGGGATGGGCACCGCATGAAAGCCAGCAGAAACCGCTGAAGCCGGGATCGGCAAAAATGCGCCTGGCAGACGCCCTGGATCCGGGGCGCCCTGAGCCAGACGTCTGAGCCGCGAGGCCGGGCGAGGCGAAATGCAGACTACTCGCTTTTGCGCAGAGCACCGGAAATGATGGTGAAATCCGCGTTCATTTCGTCGCCGATTGCCAGCAAGGTTCCAGCGATTGCAGCCGAAATCAAGGCGACAAGCAGGCCATATTCGACCACGGTTGCCCCGCGGTCATCGGCCGCAAAACGACGCAATAGGGATCCGGCACCCGCCAGAAAGGACCGATGAGAAACGGTCGGGTTCATGCCAAGCTCCCCCGGCCAGTCCTTGGCCGTTCAGTCGCGAGTTTCAGGCGCCGACCAGCCCGATCAGATGGGGGATCAGCGGTTCGTCGGCTGGGGGCATTGGATAGTCCCGCAGCTTTCCAGCGCGGACCCATTTCAGCGCCTGGCCTTCCAGAGGCTGCGGCGTGCCTTCCCAGCGACGACAGACATAGAGTGGCATCAGGAGATGAAAATCTTCGTAAGCGTGGCTGGCGAAGGTCAAAGGGGCGAGGCACGCTTCCTTAACGCTGATCCCCAGTTCTTCGGACAGTTCACGGATCAAACTCTCCTCCGGACGCTCACCCGGATCGAGCTTGCCACCCGGAAATTCCCACAAACCAGCGAGATTTTTACCCTCCGGCCGTTGCGCGATCAGGATCCGTCCATCAACATCAACAAGAGCACAGGCAACGACCAGAACAATACGCATGGCGGGGTGTTCCAATTCTGGACAATCCCGGACGTCTTTATTGCCAGACGTCCGGATTAATTTTGACAGTGACCAGGATCAGCTCCGGTAGTCGCCATTGATCTCGACATAGGCCTTGGTCAGATCACAAGTCCACACGCGGGACGTGCCTTCACCAAGACCAAGATTGACCCGGATGACGATGTCCTGCTGCTTCATCACCGCAGATGCAGCCGCTTCCGAGTAGCCCGGATCCCGTTCGCCCTCGACCGCCACTCGCACATCACCGAACCAGATCGCAAGACGGTCACGATCTGCCGGCTCGCCCGCCTTGCCGACAGCCATCACCACACGACCCCAGTTGGCGTCTTCGCCGGCGATCGCCGTCTTCACCAGCGGCGAGTTCGCAATCGACAGCGCAATGCGCTTGGCGGAGACATCGCTGGTGGCACCCTCGACGCGGACTTCGACGAACTTGCGCGCACCTTCTCCGTCCCGGACGATATGCTGCGCCAGTTCGAGCATGACGTCACCAAGCGCCACACGGAAACCGGCCAGGCGCGGATCTTCGATGTCGCTGATCATCGGAGCCCCCCGCGACGCTGCCTTGCCAGTTGCAAACAGCAGCGCGGTGTCGGAGGTCGACGTATCACTGTCAACCGTAATGGCGTTGAAGCTGCCCCCGACCGCTTCGGAAACCAGCGCCTGCAGCACGGAAGCGGCAATCGGCGCATCCGTGAAGAGGAAAGACAGCATGGTCGCCATGTCCGGTGCGATCATGCCCGCGCCCTTGGCAATGCCATTGAGCGTCACGGCCACACCGCCAAGGTCCACGGTGCGGGTAGAAACCTTCGGGAACGTGTCCGTGGTCATGATCGCCTTGGCCGTCTCCAGCCAGGAGCCGGTTGCGGCCTGCGAGACAAGACCATCAATCACGCCAGCAAATTTCTCCGCCGGCAGCGGCTCGCCGATCACGCCGGTCGAGGCGAGGTAAATCTCCGGGGCAGCACAACCGACCGCCTTGCTGACGATTTCTGCCGACAGCTCGACCGCCGCCTTGCCCTTCTTGCCTGTGAAGGCATTGGCATTGCCGGAGTTCACCAGCAGCGCACGTGCCTTGCCATGTGCAAGGTTCGCCCGGCACCAGTCGACCGGGGCAGACGGGCACAGGGACCGGGTGAACACGCCGGCGACTTCGGTGCCCTCGTCCATGAGCACGAGCAGCACATCCGTGCGCCCCTTGTACTTGATCCCGGCGGCAGCCGTCGCAAAGCGGACGCCCTCGATCACCGGCATGTCAGGATAGGACTTGGGCGCAAGCGGGGAAATCTCGGTGGACATGAAGGCCTCGTCAACAGGGAGGAAAGTGCCGCAGACTTGCCTGACAGCTGCGCCCCGCGCAACCGGATTTGCAAGCCCGGACGCGGCTGCGCACAGGCATTGGCTGCCGGCCCCGGCGTGGATAGTGGCAGGGCCGAACCAGCCAGACATGGCGGTTCGGCCCCAGCCCCCCGCACCCACCCCGGCCCCGAAGCCAGATGCCGGGGCCGGGGCCAGGCAATCTTACTGCTGCGCCGGCTTTGCCGGATCGGCAGCAGGCACCTCAGGCTGAATGATCTCCACCTTGTGGGTGGCTTTCAGCTCCGTCATGAGGGCCGTGTAGCGGTCCCGCATCAGCTTGTTGCGCAGGCCGTCCTGCACGTCCTCGAAGGCCGGGGCCGGCTGGATCCGCTTCTCGTCCAGCTTCAGCACATGCCAGCCGAACTGCGACTGCACCGGCTCCTTGGTGTAGGCGCCCGGCTCGAGGGCAAAAGCAGCCGCTTCGAACTCCGGCACCATGCGGCCCTTGCCGAAGAAACCGAGATCGCCACCAGCCGCAGCCGATCCGTCGCTGGAATTGGCCTTGGCCAGTTCGGCAAAGTCCGCCCCGCCATCGAGCTCCTTGATCAGTTTCTCGGCGTCTTCCTTGCTCGCCACCAGGATGTGACGCGCGCGAACTTCTTCCTCGCCCTTGAAGTTGGCGAGTTCAGCATCGTAGGCAGCTTTCAGTTCAGCTTCGGTAATGCCAGCTTCCAGCTTCTGCGAGACATAGGCGTTGCGCAGCGCCTGGGTGGTCAGGAACCTGACCTGGCGCTGGAAGTCCTCGTCCTTTTGCAGGCCTTCCTTTTCAGCTTCCTTGGCCAGAAGCGTCATGTCGACGAGAACGTCAGTCAGGATCGCACGCCACTGGGCCGGCGGGAATCGCTGCAGTTCCTGACCGAGGTCTCGGGCAGCAAAAGCGATATCAGCTTCGGTGATGACAGTGTCACCCACCTTGGCGACAACATCGCCCGGCTCCTGGGCAGTAAGGGACGCTGCGGAAAGCGTCAGCGCGGTTGCTGCGATCAGGGCAGTGCGCAACGGCCGGCGCAGGATGGAACGGAACATGAGGTGTCCTTGTGTATGAACTCTTATGCCTGCCTCCCCGTGAAGAGAAGCGGACGGCGGTGCAAACTTGCGCAAACCGGCGGCGTTGACAAGCATTCGACCCCCTCTTATCTGTCGGACGGCGCGTCAGTCCCCTGGCGCGAAGCCTGCGATCCTGACCTGCCGTTGCTCTCAAGCAGGCAAGCCGGGCAAACCTGGATCGCAATTGAGATTTTTTTGAGGGCCGCGCCGGACTGATCCGTTCGCCCGCCGCCCGCCATCTGGAAGGACCGCCACATGGCAGGCCTCGGTGCACTGGCACGTAAGATTTTTGGTTCTTCAAACGATCGCAAGATCAAGTCCATGAAGTCCAAAGTAGCCGCCATCAACGCTCTCGAAAGCGAGATGATGGCGCTTTCCGACGAGGCGCTGCGCGCCCGTACCCAGATGTTCCGCGAACAGCTCGCGACAGGCACCCCGCTTGAGGATCTGCTTGTTCCGGCCTTTGCGACGGTGCGCGAAGGCGCGCGCCGCGCCCTGGGACAGCGCCATTACGACGTCCAGCTGATCGGCGGAATGGTTCTGAATGCCGGCGAAATCGCTGAAATGCGCACCGGTGAAGGCAAGACTCTCGTCGCCACCGCGCCGGTCTATCTCAATGCGCTGTCCGGCAAGGGCGTGCATGTCATCACGGTGAACGACTATCTCGCCCAGCGTGACGCCATGTGGATGGGCAAGGTCTATCGCTTCCTCGGCCTGACCGTCGGCGTGATCGTGCATGGCCTGTCGGACGAGGAACGCCGCGCGGCCTATGCTGCCGACATCACCTACGGCACCAACAACGAGTTCGGCTTCGACTACCTTCGCGACAACATGAAGTATGAGCGCGCGTCGATGGTCCAGCGTGGCCATCACTATGCGATTGTCGATGAAGTGGACTCCATCCTCATCGACGAGGCACGCACGCCGCTGATCATCTCGGGCCCGCTCGAGGACCGTTCGGAGTTCTACAACACCATCGATGCCTTCATCCCGATGCTCGACGAGGGCGACTACGAGCTGGATGAAAAGCAGCGCAGCACCTCCTTTACCGAGGCAGGTAACGTCAAGCTGGAGGCCCTGCTGAGCGAGGCAGGACTGCTTCGCTCGGATTCGCTCTACGACGTCGAGAACGTCTCGGTCGTGCATCACCTGCAGCAGGCGCTGAAGGCGCACAAACTGTTCCAGCGCGACCGCGACTACATCGTCCGCGGCGGTGAAGTGGTGATCATCGATGAATTCACCGGCCGCATGATGCCTGGCCGGCGTTACTCGGAAGGCCTGCACCAGGCGCTCGAGGCCAAGGAAAAGGCCCGCATCCAGCCGGAAAACCAGACCCTCGCCTCCATCACCTTCCAGAATTACTTCCGCATGTACGAAAAGCTGGCCGGCATGACCGGAACGGCCTCGACCGAGGCGGATGAATTCCTCGATATCTATGGCCTCGCCGTCGTCGAGATCCCGACCAACAACCCGGTCAAGCGCATCGACGACGACGACGAGGTCTATCGCACCGTCGACGAAAAATTCGGCGCCATCGTCGAACTGATTGACGATTGCAAGTCACGCGGACAGCCGATCCTTGTCGGCACCACCTCCATCGAAAAGTCGGAGTTCCTGGCCGAACGGCTGAAGAAGCATGGCTATCGCCAGGTCGATGTGAACGACCCGAACGCCTTCGTGCCGCTGTTCGATGCCGTGGACGGCACCGCGAAGGACAAGATCTTCGCCGTGCTGAACGCGCGCTACCACGAGCAGGAGGCTTTCATCATTTCGCAGGCCGGTCTGCCGGGCGCCGTGACCATCGCCACCAACATGGCCGGCCGCGGCACCGACATCCAGCTTGGCGGCAATGCCGAAATGCGCATCGAGCGCGAGCTGGCCGACATGCCGGAAGGCGAAGAGCGGACCAGCCGCGAAGCGGCGATCCGCGCCGATGTGGAAATGCTGAAGCAGAAGTCGCTGGCGGCCGGCGGCCTCTACGTGATCGGCACCGAGCGCCACGAAAGCCGGCGCATCGACAACCAGCTGCGCGGCCGTTCCGGCCGTCAGGGCGACCCGGGCCATTCCAAGTTCTTCCTGTCGCTGCAGGACGACCTGATGCGCATCTTCGGCTCCGACCGCATGGATTCGATGCTGCAGAAGCTTGGGCTGAAGGACGGCGAGGCGATCATCCATCCGTGGATCAACAAGGCGCTCGCCAAGGCACAGCAAAAGGTCGAGGCGCGCAACTTCGACATCCGCAAGAACCTCCTCAAGTTCGACAACGTGATGAACGACCAGCGCAAGGTGGTGTTCGAGCAGCGCGTCGAACTGATGGACGGCAGCGATCTCAACCAGACCGTCACCGACATGCGGCACGACGTGATCGAGGATCTTGTCTCGCGTCATATCCCTGAGCGCGCCTATCCCGAACAGTGGGATACGGCCGGCCTCCAGGAAGAGGTCCGCACCATCCTTGCCCTCGACCTGCCGGTCATGGACTGGGCCAAGGAAGAGGGAATTGCCGAGGACGAGGTGAAGGAACGCCTGCGCAAGGCGGCCGACGAGATCATGGAAAGCAAGATCGCCCGCTATACGCCGGAGATCATGTCCCAGGTCGAGAAGGCGATCCTGCTGCAGACGCTGGACAATCTCTGGCGCGAGCACCTTGCAAACCTCGACCACCTGCGCTCCGTCGTCGGGTTCCGCGGCTATGCCCAGCGCGATCCGCTGCAGGAATACAAGACCGAGGCTTTCTCGCTGTTCGAGACCATGCTGGCGCAGTTGCGTCAGGTGACGACGTCACAGCTGATGCGCGTCGAACTCGTCACCCAGCAGATGCCGGAAATGCCGCACGAGCCGAGCGAGATGCACCCGCATCACATCAATCCGCTCACCGGCGAAGACGAGGAAGCTCCGGTTCGTCCGCGAGCCTCGGCAGGAACCGGAGGCTTTGCCGCCACGGGCGTTGCCCGCGATCCGAACGATCCCTCGACCTGGGGACAGGTCGGCCGCAACGAGACCTGCCCCTGCGGCTCCGGCAAAAAGTACAAGCACTGCCACGGCGCATTCGTCTGAAGACGGCAATACACGCGGCGCTGCCGGACGCATTCAGGCCCCGGCAGCAGCCCCGGCAGCAGCCAAGAGACAGCAGGGGGAGCCCGCATGATCGACTTCCAGAGCCCACCGCCGGGCCAGTCGATCTACACCGAACGCAGGGCCGCCAGCCGTCCTGCCGTTCCGCTGTTGTCCATCGTCGTGCCCGTCTTCAACGAGGCCGAGGTTCTCGATATTTTCCTGGAGGACACCGAAGCGGCCCTGGCCGGGCTGCGGGTCAAGGCCGAGTATGTCTTCATCGATGATGGCAGCACCGATGCAACGGCGCGGATCATCAGCCGGCACCTGGCTGCCGGCCTGCCGGGGCGGCTGATCGGCCTGTCGCGGAACTTCGGCAAGGAGGCCGCCCTCTCCGCCGGCCTGGAACACGCCCATGGCGATATCGTCGCCATTCTCGATGCAGACCTGCAGGATCCTCCCGGACTTATCCCGCAAATGGTCGATCTTTGGCGCAGCGGCTTTGACGTCGTCTATGGCTTGCGGGTCGACAGATCCCAGGAAACCCTCGCCAAGCGCGGCACGGCGCATCTGTTCTACAAGGTCTTTGACCGGCTGACGCAGATCAGCATGCCGGCCAACGCGGGTGACTTCCGGTTGATTGACCGGAGCGTCGTCGACGCCCTCAAGCGCCTGCCGGAACGCAGTCGCTTCATGAAGGGCCTGTTTGCCTGGGTAGGCTACTCCTCGACCTACATTGCCTATGAGCGGCCCTTGCGCCGGGCCGGCGAAGGCAAGTGGAACTACTGGCGGCTGTGGAACTTCGCGCTCGACGGCCTGACGAGTTTCAGCACCGTGCCGCTGCGGATCTGGCTGTATGGCGGCGGAACCATCGCAACCCTTGCCATCGCCTATGCGGTGTTTCTGATCCTGCGCGTGCTGATCTACGGCATTGATGTTCCAGGCTACGCCTCGTTGATGGTCAGCGTCCTGTTCTTCTCCGGTCTCCAACTGCTTTCGATCGGGATCGTCGGCGAATATGTCGGGCGCCTGTTCATCGAGACCAAGCAGCGGCCGGTGTTTCTGGTGCAGGATGTCATCGACTACGCGGCGGCGAAAGACGAGCCCACACTGCCCACAGACAGATCTGCCGCATGACACCGCCGGCTCACAGCCACCGGCTGGTCCGGGAAATCGGCACCATTGCCCGCTTCGGCGCGGTCGGCATCGCGGCTGCCTGTGTACATGCCTCCGTTGCCATCGCCCTCGTCGAATATGGTGCAGTTCCCGCCATGGCGGCAAATATCTGCGGCTTCCTCGTTGCCTTTCTGGTGTCCTTCTTCGGCCACCATCACTGGAGCTTCCAGTCGGACCAGAGCACAGGTTCGGCCACGCGCATGCGTCGGTTCTTCGTGCTGGCCGCCTCCGGTTTCGTCCTCAACAACGGCGCCCTGGCTGCCTGGCTGCAACTGACCCCATGGTCCGATACAATCGGTATCGTCGTGGCGATCTTCGTGGTGCCGCCGCTCACCTTCCTCGGTGCCCGGTTCTGGGCATTTGCCGCAAAGACGGATCCCGATCCACGATGACCGAACGCCTGGTCGCTTCCGCCAGCCGCACGGCGGCGCTGTATGTTGCAATCTTCAGCCTGCTCTGGGCGTTGCTGCCAACGCTGCTGTTCCCCAACCCGCCGCTGGATGTCGTCGAAGGCTTTGCCTGGGGCCGCGATCTTGCCCTCGGCTACACGAAGCACCCGCCGCTGCAGGCATGGTTGCTGGAGGCAAGCTTCCATCTCACCGGCGGGCATGCTTTCGGCGCCTATTGGCTCAGCCAGATCTGCTTTGTCCTCGCCTACTTCTTCATCTGGAACCTGGCCCGGGACGTGGGACTGTCCCGTCCGCAAAGCCTGTGGGCCCTGGTGGCCACAAGCTGCTCGTTCTACTTCACTCTGCCAGCGCCTGAGTTCAATCCCAACATCCTGCAGATCCCGGTCTGGGCCGGCATGCTGCTGTTCTTCCACCGGGCCCTGCGACAGGGTGCAACTCGCGACTGGCTGATGCTCGGCCTCCTGGCGGCAGCGGGGCTCTATGCCAAATATTTCGCAGCGCTTCTGATCGGCAGCATCGGGCTCTATGCGCTCGTCTTCAGCGATGCCCGCCGCTGCCTGAAAACCCCCGGCCCCTATGTCGCCATGACCACGGGTGCCCTCCTGTTCATCCCGCATATCTATTGGCTGATCGAGACACAGTGGCTGACCTTTACCTACGCGGCCAACCGCAGCATGCCGGCTGAAACGTGGCTTGATCACCTGCTCTATCCCGTCAACTTCCTGGCTGGCCAGATCGGCAGTCTCGCCCCGGTCCTTCTGGTGCTGGCAGCTGGCCTTGGCCTGTCCGGGTTGCGGGCGCTTCTAAGAGCTATGCCAAATCTCGCCGCTGTGCCCGGCACACAGTCAGACCTGCGCTTTCTGCTCTGGTTCACCCTGGTTCCATTGGCTGTGGTCCTGCTTGTCTCCGGCGTCACAGGACGCGAGTTCAAGCAGATGTGGGGGGCATCGATGTTCACCCTCATCGGCATTGTCCTGGTGCAGTTGGTGGCACACAGGACAGCCGTCTGGTCCCTGCGACGGGCCCTCGGCGCTGCTGTTGTCATCCAGCTCCTGTTTCTGGGCGGGGTCGCCGGACAGGCCCTTGTGGAGCCGATGTTCAAGTCGAAGCCGACGCGGATCCATTTCCCCGGTGACGCACTGGCCCGCGTCATCACGGATGCCTGGCGGCAGGTAGCGGACCAGCCACTGGCCTATGTGGCTGGTGACATGTGGCCAGCCGCGCATGTCACCCTGTTCTCGCCCGATCGCCCGTCTCTGTTCACGGACCACACGGCAGCGATCGCGCCCTGGATCGACACGCAGGATGTTCAGAGGCGCGGAGTGCTGGTGCTCTGGACCGGCGACAGCGACACCCCCACCGGCACGCTTGCGGACATTTACCCGAACCGGATCCGTGATGGCTTCGCAGATGTTCCCTATGCAGCCCCGGCGAACTGGCCGCCGCTGCGGGTCAACTGGATCATTGTCCCGCCGGGCCAGGTGCCTGGATTGTGAGACGGACGCGCCGACTGGCTTGACGGGCCGCCCTTTGACTTTTCAGGCGCCTGTGGCAAGGCTGCAGGATCGCGCCGGGCGGAGAGCCAGACATGCAGACCAATGAGCAAATCGAGGCCATCGAAGACTGGCTGATCACCGTTGCACTCAGGAATTCGAGTGTTGCGGGCATCCTCGATGGGCTTTGCCAACGGCTGCGTGCCATCGACGTGCCAGTTGAACGGGCATTGCTGGCCTGGAACACCCTGCATCCGCTGATCGAGGCAGAGAGCATTTTCTGGCAGCATCTGGCGCCCGTTGCGCATGAGAGCTTCCACCATGAAGAGGAAGAGTCCGATGAATGGCTGCAAAGCCCGATGCGGTGGCTCTGGAAAAGCGGCGAACGGCAACTCAGGCTGCGGTTGGATGGCGCCGAGACCGATGCAAGGTTCCCGCTGCTGCGTGAACTGAAAGGGATGGGCTTCACCGACTACCTGGCTGTCATGACCGCGTTCGAGTTGCCGGCCCTCGAAGAGAACCACGGCAACACCGGCGTGCTGGTGAGTTGGGCCACTCGCGCGCCCGGCGGCTTCACCGAAGTCCATGTTTCCGCCATCGAGTATCTGCAGAAACGTCTGGCGCTGGCCGTTCGCGCGACTGTCCAGGCCCAGATCACCCGGACAGTGGCGGAGACCTATCTTGGACGCTGGGCAGGAACGCAGGTCCTGAACGGCCAGATTCGCCACGGCGACGGGCAGAGCATCGAAGCCGTGATCTTCTATTCCGACATGCGCGAATCGACGGCCCATGCAGAAGCCCTGGGGCCGGATCTCTATCTCAAGTTGCTCAATCGCTATTTCGAGGCAACAGCCGGCGCCGTGGAAGCAGAAGGCGGCGAGATCCTCGACTTCATCGGCGATGCCGTCCTTGGTATTTTCCCGATCGCTGCTGACGGACTGCCGGCGGCCGCTGCCCGCGCCGTCGCCGCAGCACAAAACAGCGTGTCCCGGCTTCAACTCTTGGGTCTGGGCGACCTGGCGACCGGCATGCCGCCGATGCAGGCTGGCATTGCCCTTTCGGTTGGCCGTGTCATGTTTGGCAATATCGGCATCGCCAACCGTTTGACCTTCTCGGTCATCGGCCAGACCGTGCACGCGGCAGCGCGCATGGAAGCGCTGACCAAGCAGCTGCATCAGGCCGTGCTGCTGACGGAAGACGTTGCCCGGGCCGCAAAAGCTGATGCGGACCCGGTAGGCGAGTTTCTTCTGGCCGGCTTCCGTGAGCCCCGGCCACTCTTCGCCCTGCGGCTTGCATGATCCGCAGGCGCTTCATGGAAGAGCGCTGAGTGCCAGGAAAAGCTGCAAGGTCTCCTGGAACGCAGCGGCCGGACGTTAGCGGATCACGACCTTCGCGCCGACGGGCACCTGGCTGTAAAGATGCTCGACATCTTCGTTCCACATCCGGAAGCAGCCGGACGAGACTGCCTGGCCGATGCTCCAGTCTTCGTTGGTGCCATGAATGCGGTAAATGGTGCTGCCCAGATAAAGCGCCCGCGCACCCATCGGGTTTTTCGGCCCGCCCGGCATGAACGCGGGCAACTTGCGGCCGTTCTTGCGTTCGCGGACAATCATTTCCGGCGGCGGCGTCCAGCCCGGCCATTCGGCCTTGCGCGTCACCTTCTGCTCTCCGCGCCAGGTGAAGCCGTCGCGGCCGACGCCAATCCCGTAGCGCATCGCCGTGCCGTCACCAAGCACGTGATAGAGAAAGCGGTCCTCGGTATCGACGATGATCGTTCCGGGAGCTTCCGAGCCGTTGAAGTCAACGACCTTCCGCTTGAACTTGCGCCGGGCGATCTTGCCGGCGACATCCGGCGTCATTTTCAGTTCGACCCACTGTTTGGTCACCGGGTCATAGAACTTGTTGTCCGCAAAGGCCTGTGCCGGCGATACCGGCGGCAGGGCAAGACCCAGGCAAAGGGCAAGAAGTGAAAGACGATATCGCAGCCGCATTGAACCCGCTCACAAAAGATTTGTCCCGAAATCCGGATGACCCGGCAGACAGGCTTTCGGCCACCATGCCGATTTTTACGACGGCCTGACCTGTCCAAAGGTTTTCCAATTTTATGGTGAACAAAGCATTACGTTTCGTCAATCATGGCTCACGCCCGCAGGAATGCCTCGACATCGGTCCGGCGCGGCAGCGGTGCAACGGCGCCATACCCAGTCACTGACAGTGCTGCTGCCGCATTCGCATAACGTGCGGCAGCAAAGGCATCGCCGGTCCGCAGGAATTCCGCCAGGAAGGCGCCATCGAAAGCGTCCCCGGCTCCGGTGGCATCGACAGCATCGACCGTGTGCGAGGCAATGTGTTCCCTCCGCTCTGCCGTGGCAACCAGAACCCCGTCGCGCCCCATGGTCAGCGCAACGATCCTGGCGCCCAGTCCGAGGAACTCGTCGATGATCCCGTCGGCATCCTGCGCCCCGCACAGTTTTTGTGCGTCGTCCAGCCCAGGCAGAACGATATCACTGAGACCGATGGTGGCACGGATGACCGCTCGGGCCCGCGGCAGCGGCCAGAGGGCAAGCCGCAGATTGGTGTCGTAACAGACCAGCCGGCCGGCGGCACGGGCAGCCTCGACTGCTGCAAACGAAGCATCACAGGCTGATGGCGAGATTGCCTGGCTGATCGCGGAGAAATGCAGAACCTTCGCGCCGGTGATGAGATCCAGCGGCAAGCTGCGCGGGCTCATCCGGCTGGCTGCCGAGCCGGCGCGGCGGTAGGAAAAGCTGTGCCCATCCGGTCCGTGGCTGACAAAATACAGCCCGGTTGACGCCTCCGGATCCGACGCAACTTCCGAGTGGTCGATGCCCTCCGCCGTCCACATGGCGCGCAGGCTGTCACCAAACACATCGGCACCAAGGGCAGTCGCCATGGCGACCTTGAGCCCCTGGCGGGCCGCCGCGACGGCGGTGTTGGAGACATCGCCGCCGAAGCCGGGATGATAGGGCCCACCGGCGATATGCTGGTTGAGTTCCACCATGGGCTCGCCAAGGCAAACGAGATCGGTCGCAGCGGTCATGTGCAGGTCCTGAGCAGGGCTAAACGATCATCATCATCGACCGAAAGGGCGCGACGACAGAATTTAAATCGATTTAGTGCAGTCCGGCCGCACTGTCCATCCGTCCTTTTGCCGGTCGGGAAGTCCGGTCTGCACATGCGGGCGTGGCTTTTCTTTGCTCGGCACGGCAGCTATCAGTGTGACCACCTGAATGCGACAAGGACCCCGCCATGTCCAGCCCTGCCACGCCTCTCGTTCCTGCAGCCAATACCCATCTGCCCTATCAAGAGCAGGGCGACGGGTCCGGAGCACCCATCGTTCTGTTGCACGGCTTCGGCGGCGATCACCAGACCTGGCTGAACATCCAGACCGGGCTGTCGCCGCGCCGGCGCACCATCGCCTTCGATCTGCCCGGTCACGGCAAGGCGCTCGCCTGGCCACGGATCGGCAATGCCGGCGTCTCCGCCAAGGCAGTGGTGCAGTCGCTGGAGGCAATGAACCTCGCCCCCGTGCATCTGGTTGGCCACTCCATGGGCGGCGCAGTGGCCGCGCTGGTTGCCCTGCGCGCGCCGGAGAGCGTGGCGAGCCTGACCCTGCTGGCACCAGGCGGCTTTGGCCGCGAGATCAATTACAAACTGCTGCGCCGCTACGCCCAGACCGCCAACGAGGCGGAGCTGGAACCCTTGCTGGAGCAGTTTTTCGGCTATGGCTTCCGCATGCCGCGCCTGTTCGCCCGTCATGCGGCGGAACTGCGCCAGAAGCCGGGCGCCATCGAGGCCCTGACCACCATCGTCGAGGAAATCCTTGATGGCGATGGGCAAAAGACCATCGAAAAGGCAGCGCTTGCCGATCTCGGCATGCCGGTGAAGCTGATCTGGGGCCGGCAGGACCGCGTGCTGCCGGTGCATCAGGCCGGCGATCTGCCGGGCACCGTCGCCTGCCACCTGTTCGATGGCATGGGCCACATGCCGCATCTGGAAAACCCGCAGGCGGTAATCCGGCTCATTCTCGAAGCCAGTGCGGCGCGGTAAGGGCAACGACCATGAGCAGCCGATCCGCCCTGCCCGTGCCCACCGTTCCGGGCTGGCACACGACACCGGTCGAGCCACTTCGGCCAACAGGACCGCTCGACGCCATCGTCACGGCGGTCTCTGGCTACCGCCCGGCCGACATGGCGGTCTGGTTCAACTCACTGAAAGCAACCGGGTTCACCGGGCGGGTTTTCGTGGTCGCCTATGACGTCGACGCCGAGCTGGTGCGCTGGATGGAAGCGCAGGGCGCCGTCGTCTTCACCTATCGCCAGGACGGGACGCGCTACCGCTACAGCCAGCTCGACGAGGAACTCGCCGATCATCTTGACGGCCGCAAGCTCAGGGTCGACAGCCGCTGGACCTGGACGCGCCGCATCCTGCGGTTCAGGGACAAGATCCACGACCGCCGCTTCTTCCACTCGAGCGAGCTTCTGCGCGATCATGCGGCGCGCACGGGCGAGACGTTCCGTTTCCTTGCCTTCTCCGACGCCCGCGATGTGGCGTTCCAGGGCAACCCGTTCGACTGGATCGCCGCCAACCTGCCGGCGGACAAGGACCTGATTGCCTCCGTGGAAGGCATCACCCACGCAGACCCGTGGAACCACCGCATGACGATCAAGGCCTTCGGCAAGCATGCGCTGCGCCGTGTCGCGGGCAAGCCGGTGATCTGCTGCGGCTTCTTCGCCGGCCGGTTCGAGGCCATGCTGGAGCTGATGCTGGCGAACTATTATTTCGACCAGAGCAAGCGCATCGGCGACCAGATCGCCTTCAACCAACTCCTGTCCTTCGGCGCGTTCGGCCGGATCACGCTGCTGACCGACTGGCAGCAGCCGTGGACCCTGCACGCCTGCACGCTGATGGAACCGTCGAAAAGCCCCGGCGCCTTTGCCGATCCGGCGACGCTGCCGCGTTTTGAGGATGGCATGGTCCTGACCCGCGCCGGCGAGCCCTTCGCCGTGATCCATCACTATGACCGGGCCCCGGCGGTCGAGGCCCGGTTCAAGTCGCTCTACGGCACGCCGTAGTCCGCCTCAGGCGGCGGCTGGCAGGAGATCCGCCCGCCAGACTTCGCCGATCGCCTTGCGGGCCATCATGTGCGAGCGCGGCGAATTGATGCTGTCGACGGCGATGAGCCGACCCTGCCGCAGATAGGCGACATAGAACTTGTCTTCGGCCGGCTCGCCAACGGTGATCACTTCATCATAGCCGTCCGACAGGCCGGCGATCTGCAGCTTGATATGGTACTGGTCCGACCAGAACCACGGCAACGGATCGTAATCCACCTCGTTCCCAAGGATCGACTGGGCCACGACTTTTGCCTGGTCGATGGCATTCTGCACGCTCTCAAGCCGCACCGAGCGGTCGTAGCGCGGCAGGAAGAAACGGGTGCAGTCCCCGGCCGCATAGATGTCCGGATCGCTGGTTTGCCCGCCGCCATCGACGAGGATGCCATTGTCGGTTTCCAGACCGGCGGCGACAGCCAGATCATCATTCGGCTCGGCGCCAACGGCCATAAGCACAAGACCGGCCGGTACAACGGACCCGTCCGCGAGGCGAACACCGGTGACATGGCCTTCTCCCTCAATGGCCGCCAGCCCTGTGCCAAGGCGCAGGTCCACGCCCTTGGCGGCATGCAGTGCCTCGTAAAACGCCGAGACTGCGGGAGAAACAACACGTTTCAGGACTCGGTCCTGCGCTTCGATGACCGTGACGGCCTTGCCCATCGCCCTGGCAACCGCTGCAACCTCGAGCCCGATATAGCCCGCGCCGATCACGGCAAGGCTGTCCTGTGCGGCAAGTCCGTCCCGGATCCGGTCGACGTCTGCGATGGAGCGCAAGGTCAGGACGCCGCCCAGGTCCACGCCCGGAAGAGGAATGCGCCGCGCCCGGGTGCCCGTCGCCAGCACCAGCTTGCCATAGGGGATGGGCTCGCCAGTCGCCAGCATCACCTCATGCCGGGCCGGATCAATCCGCGCAACAGGCGCGCCGGTCAGAAGCTCCACGGACTGGGTCTCGTAAAACGCCGAAGGCCGCAGCCAGAGACCTTCGGCATCCGTTTCGCCGGCGAGAAATTTCTTCGACAGTGGCGGCCGCTGGTAGGGCGGGTGAACCTCCTCGCCGATCAGGCGAATCGATCCGGCATAGCCACCCTGGCGCAGGGATTGGGCAACCTGGGCACCAGCCTGGCCGGCACCAACGATGACGATATTGTCCTGCATGGCCACTCCTGTCATGGGCACGAATTGGAGCATCTCCGACGGGCGAAGCGGCAAAGGGATACCGGAGCCTTGCGAACAAGGCAAAGGGCATCAGATGCCTATTCAGCGGGTCAAGAAACACACTGCGCGCGGACAAGGCGCTTCAACAGCATGAAAAACGGCGCGCGACCCTTGGCCGCGCGCCGATTGAAAGACCGACAAGGGACCGTGATGTCAGGCAGCCCGCACGCCTTCGAGGAAACCACGAACTTCACGGCGCAACAGGCTGGCCTGTTCGGAGAGAACCTTCGACAGGCGGTCGACCTCGTCGCCGGATGCCCTTGCATGGCTCGTTGCTGCAACCACCGAATCCATCCGGTTCGCACCTTCCTCGGAGCGATGCGACGCGTCGGCAACGTTGCGTGAAATGCCCGACACCGCACGGTCCTGCTGCTCGACGGCCTGGGCAACGGCAGAGGCCAGCCCATCCATGTCAGCAATGATGTCACGCACTTCCGAGATGGCCGACACAGCCCCTGCGGATGCGCTCTGGATGGCATCAACCTGCTTGGCGATGTCTTCGGTTGCCTTGGCAGTCTGGTCAGCCAGTTGCTTGACTTCGGCCGCCACGACCGCAAAGCCTTTGCCGGCCTCGCCAGCCCGGGCCGCCTCGATCGTGGCGTTGAGCGCCAGCAGGTTGGTCTGGTTGGCAATGTCGCGGATCAGGCTCATGACAGCTCCGATCCGGTCGGCCGCATTCGACAGCTCCTGCATGGTCGAGAACGTGCTGTCGGCGCCGGCCACCGCGCGTTTCGCCACCTGGGTCGAACGGCCAGCCTGCGAGGCGATTTCCTTGATTGAACTTGCCAGTTCCTCGGTTGCCCCGGACGCCGAAGTCACGTTCTGGGCCGCAACACGGACGCTGTTTCCGGCCTGATCGGCCAGCTCGGCCACTTCATCCGACGCCGATTCCACCGCGCTGGACGCATTGCCGAGGTCAGTCGATGCCCTGTCGAGACTGTCGAGCGAGCGCTGCACGGCCGCTTCGAAGTTGGAAATGATCGTTTCAAGCCGGGCGACGCGGGCGTCGCGCCCTTCGTTTTCGCGCGCCTGTTCCGCCGCCAGACGGTTACGCTCGGCCGCATTGTCCCGGAACACCCGAACTGTGCGGACCATGGCCGAGATTTCATCACGGCCATTGGCTTGCGGAAGATCGATGTCCGTCTGGCCAGACGCCAGGATTTCCATCGACCCCTGCAACCTTGCGAGCGGCCCGGAGATCGACCGGCCGATCATGATCGCAAGCGCCGAAAGGATGATGACCAGGCCACCAATTGCCCCAAGGACGACCTTGGCTGACAAGGAGCGGATAGATGCCAGCTCTTTCTGCGCCTCCATGTCCCCTGCGCTTGCAGCTGCGAGCAAGGCATCAATATGTGGCGGCAGCAGATTGAAAAGATCATCGGCCAGCGTGATCTTGGTCACGCGCGTCGCGAGCGCTGCGGCGTACTGGTCAAAGGCAGCCTTGTAGGCCGTCATGCTGGCTTCGATCTCGGCCTTGATTTCGTTCGGAATATAGACGCGCCCAATGAGCTTCTGAAAAGCAGCGAAGGACTTGTTGAAGGCCTCAAGCGTTTCCGGACTGCCGCCGGACTGGGTGAACCGGCTCTCGGCAAGCTGCACATCCATGACTGTCCGCGCCAGCTTTTCGAAGTCGGAAGCGCCACCGAACTTGAGTTCGTCATCGATACGGCCTTTTGCCTTGCCCGACAGGGCGCTGAGCTGGGCACGCAGGCCCGAGGCAGTGTCGAAGCCGATCTCAGACTGGACGGCATGCAACTCGTTGAAAGAGCCAACGATGCCGTCGAGCGTATCCGCTATGTCCCCGGTCTCGGCCGTCAGGGACTGAGCGGCCGGCATTTGCCGGACGACTTGCAGGATTTTCACCGTATCCGCATGTCCGGCCAGCAATGCCTGGTGCAGACTGTCCGAAGGCTCAACCAGATAGGCCTTTTCTAGCAGCCGGAGATGATCGGCAGCCTTCAGCAACTGATAGGTCTCGCGGGACAGTTCCGCGTTGCTTTCCGAAGCTCGGAACGCACCGTCCACACTCGCCTGGCTCCACCAGAACACGGAGGCAACCGCGATCAGCCCAAGTGTCGAAATCAGGCTGAGAACAACAATTCGGAACCGGACCGTCATGCCTGCGAGAAGACCATTGCCTGCGGGCGAGGAATGGGATTGCAAAGCTTTGCTCATTGGGCGAAACCCTACTGGCCTGTCCGTTCTGGCAGGCAAACACCTTTCCCAGACCATGGCGCCAGAGCGGTTAACAGCGGCTCAACACGCTACGGCAATTTCAAGTCCTGAACCGCCCAAATTCTACTCACATTGGAGCCAATTCAGGCAGCACCTGGCGGAATGCATCGGTGAAAAAGCCAATTCTTGCAGCGATTGCCCCCGGCTTGTTTGTCCTCTTGTGGTCAACTGGCTTCATTGGTTCAAAACTCGGCGCGCCCTACGCTGATCCTTTTGTCTTTTTATCTTTGAGATACATTGCCGTCTTGCCTTTCCTGCTTCTGATTGCGGTGGCTGGCCGGTCGCGTTGGCCCGGCAACCCGCTGGCCATCACTCATTGCATCGTCACCGGCATGCTCGTTCACGGGATCTATCTCGGCGGTGTATTCTGGGCGATCGACCGCGGCATGCCGGCAGGTGCCAGCGCCCTGATGGTCGGGTTGCAGCCTGTCCTGACCGCGCTTGCCGCCGGCTGGTTGCTGAAGGAACGCATTGGTCCGCGTCACTGGGCCGGCATGGCCGTCGGCTCCGTCGGGCTGATCCTGATCCTTGGCCCGAAACTTGGCCTCGACGGCTCCGGTGTGACCATCGCGACTGTGTCCGCCCTTTTGGCGGCCGTCCTCGCCATGAGTCTCGGAACGGTCTACCAGAAGCGGTTTGTCCCTGTAACTGACCATGTCACGGCGACAGTCTGGCAATATGTCGGTGCATTGATCGTATCGCTGCCACTGACCCTTGGAGAGAGCTGGCAAGTCGAGTGGAGCCCGCAGTTCATTTTCGCCATGGTCTGGCTGGTGTTGGTGCTGTCGATCGGCGCGATATTGCTTCTGATGTATTTGATCCGCGCCGGTGCTGTGGCAGAAGTGGCCTCGTTATTCTATCTCGTGCCAGTGGCAACGACGATCGAGAGTTACTTCCTGTTTGGTGAAACGCTCGCGCTGATCCAGATTGCCGGCATGGGACTGGTGGTGGCGGCAATCCTGCTCATTCGCCGGAAGCCGGCACCCGTTCCGCCAGCCGACGCTGTCTGATCCGGCGTGCCCGCAGAAGCGAGGCGTTGAGTTCGCCGCCAGCGAGCAGGGCAAGGGCGACGATATAAAGGAACACGAGTGCAGTCATGACGCCCGCCAATCCGGCATAGGTCGAGACATAATTGGCGTAGCTGGCAAGGTAATAGCCGAAGACTGCTCCCGACCCGATCCACAAGACGAGGGTCAGCAGGACCCCGGGCAGGATATCAACCAGCCGCCTTCGTCCCGCCGGCAGGACGAGATGCACGACCAAGAGCCCGACAACGCTCAACAGCCCGGCCACAACGTAGCGCGCGATATGCAGCCCATCGAACCAGGAGGCGAGGGCCGGCGCGTACCGCAAGGTCATGGCAATCACCAGCGGCGCCAGAACGATCAGGACCGTGAAGGCGATCAGGGCCACCGACCCCAGCACCACAACGACCAGCGCCTGCAACCGCAAGAGCAGGAAGTTTCGGGTTTCCACGATCCGGTAGGCGCGGTTGAGGGCGACCCGCACCGCGCTGACGCCATTGGAGGCGAACCAAAGGGCCGCGATCACGCCAAAGGTCAGAAGATCTCCACGCGGAACGGTCAGAACCTTGTTGATCTCGCGCGCCACGGGAGCGGCAACCGCATCCGGCCAGGCATCGAAGATCAGCTTCGACACCTCGGTCGCGGCCTCGCCGAAGCCCAGAAAGCCAGCCAGTGCAGCAATGAAAATAAGAAAGGGAAACAGCGCAAGCAGGGTCGAGAGGGCAACATGGCTTGCCATGGCCCAACCGTCATCCGTGTTGAAATGCCCGAAGGCATCGGCAAGGACCCGCAGGATCTCGCGCAAGGGGCCCTGAAAACTCGGCATCAGCATCATGCCTCCGGTGTCGCCCGAAGCCCTGGACGCGTCAACCCTTTCGCGCAACGCCCGCCAGCATAGCCGGCCGTCAGCCAAAAGACTTACATCCACTGCCCTCGACAAAGCGTAAGGTGCAACGCAACATGCTTGCCGGATTGCGACGCAGCAAACAACAAATGCAAAGGGAAAGCCCATGACGACAGCCCTGAACCTCGCCGGGGCCAAGGCCAGCGCCACGGAGAACCTCACCGACCTGACCGGGGATGCGGTCAACGCGATCAGTGCCCTGGTCGACAAGGCTATCCGCATTGTCCGGGGCAAGGTGAGCCTTGAGGGCAGGATCTCGTCCGAGCTGATGGACACCGAGCAACGCGCCACCCATGGGCTTGCGTGGTTCGCGACCTATGGCGAAGCCTTGCGGCAACTTGATGCCTACGCCGCGCGCCTGTCCAGCGAAGGTCGCTATGGTGAAATCGAGGCTCTGATCGTCCGTCTTGGCTTTGCCGAATACCTCGCCCAGATCTTTGGCGGCATCCCGATGAACCAGGGCGAGTTCGTTCGCCTTGCGGACCTTGGCCTGACGCCCCAGGACATCGCTTTGGCCCGCACCCCTGCCATTGACCAACTGATGACTGAGGGCAACACGCCAGCCCTTCGCGCCCGCCTTGCCGACCTGATCCGGCACCAGGCCGGCCGCTCGACCTTCGGCGACTGTGGTCTCGACGAAACGCTGGAACAGATCCGCGGCGAAATGCGCCGCTTCGCTGAAGACAAGGTGACGCCCTTCGCCCATGACTGGCATCTGAAGAATGACTACATCCCGCTGGATGTCATCGCCCAGATGGCCGAACTCGGTGTCTTCGGACTGACGATCCCGGAGGAATACGGCGGCCTCGGCCTCGGCAAGGAGAGCATGTGTGTCGTCTCGGAAGAGCTGTCGCGCGCCTATATCGGCGTCGGCTCGCTCGGCACCCGCTCCGAAATCGCCGGCGAGCTGATCCTGTGCGGCGGCACGGAAGAGCAGAAGCAGAAGTGGCTGCCGCTGATCGCCTCGGGCGAAATCCTACCGACGGCGGTCTTCACCGAACCCAACACCGGATCGGACCTCGCCTCCCTGCGCACCCGCGCGGTCAAGGAAGGGGATATCTGGAAGATCTCCGGTAACAAGACCTGGATCACCCATCCGGTACGCGCCGACATCATGACGCTGCTGGCCCGGACCAATCCGGACGAAGCGGGCTACAAGGGCCTGTCGATGTTCATCGCGGAAAAGCCGCGCGGCACCGACGAGGATCCGTTCCCGGCCGAGGGCATGTCCGGTGGCGAGATCGAGGTGCTGGGCTATCGCGGCATGAAGGAGTACGAGATCGCCTTCGACGGCTTCGAGGTGAAAGCTGAAAACCTGCTCGGCGGGGAAACCGGCCAGGGCTTCAAGCAGTTGATGCAGACCTTCGAGGGCGCCCGTATCCAGACAGCGGCCCGTGCCCTGGGTGTCGCCCAGGCAGCCCTCGACCTCGGGCTGCGCTACGCCGAGGAGCGTATCCAGTTCGGCAAGGAGCTGATCAATTTCCCGCGCGTTTCCGACAAGCTGGCGCTGATCACGGCCGAGCTGATGATCGCCCGCCAGCTCACCTATTTCTCCGCCTGGGAGAAGGATTCCGGCCGACGCTGTGATCTGGAAGCCGGAATGGCCAAGCTGCTGGGGGCCCGCGTCGCCTGGGCGGCCGCAGACAATGCGCTGCAGATCCACGGCGGCAACGGCTTCGCGCTGGAGTACCAGATCAGCCGCGTCCTGTGCGACGCCCGCATCCTCAACATCTTCGAAGGCGCTGCGGAAATTCAGGCCCAGGTCATCGCGCGCCGCCTGCTGGAGAGCCGCGCGCTCGACTGAGGCCCGCTTTACCCCCGCGCCAAGGCGCAACTCAGGCCGCCGCTGGACCCCAGCGGCGGCTTTTTCAGTTCATGGCCATGACCAGCCAGAGCGAAATCATTGGAACGCCAGTCAGCAGCGCCAGGCGCAGGATGTCCATGATCCAGAACGGAGTAACCCCCCGGAAGATCGTCTGCAGCGATACATCCTCGAGCACACTGCGCAGGACAAACACATTCAGCCCCACAGGCGGCGTGATCAGGCTGATCTCCGTGACAACCACCACCACGATGGCAAACCAGATCAACACCAGTTCGGGATCGGACAGGAGCCCGGGTCCAAAGTCGAGACCGGCAACCATCGGATAGAACACCGGGACCGTCAGCAGCACCATTGACAGGCTCTCCAGCACGCAGCCGAGCAGGAGATAGATCGCGATAATCGCCAGGATGACGAGCCAGGGACTGATATCGAGGCCCGAGACGAACTCGGCCAGCGCATCCGGCAAGCCGGCAAAGCTGATGAAATTGGTGAAAATCTCCGCTCCGATGATCAGCGCGAAGATCATCGCCGTCGCCCGGATGCTTTCGCCGATGGCCTCGAGCAGCGCTTTGCCGGTGAGATTTCCAAACAGCGCTGACAGCGGGATCGCCGCCCCGGCTCCAATGCCGGCCGCCTCGGTCGGCGTGAAGAACCCGCCGTAGATGCCGCCCATGATGATCGCAAAGAGCAGCAGCAAGGCCACAACCCCAAGCGCATCCCGGCGCGTCAGGGGCACTGGCTTGGAGCCCGACGGCGCCAGTTCCGGCTTGATCCAGACCGCCAGTTGAACAGCGAGCAGATAGAACACGAGGCCCATCACGCCGGGAACAACCCCGGCAACGAACAGTTTGCCGATGTCCGTTTCTGTCAACAGACCATAGATGATCAGGATCACGCTCGGCGGGATGAGGATGCCGAGCGTGCCGCCGGCGGCAATGGATCCGGCTGCAAGGCTGTCGGCATAGCCATACTGGCGCATGGACGGCATGGCCACCTTGGACATGGTGGCGGCCGTCGCAAGCGACGAGCCGCAGACGGCGGAAAAGCCGCCGCAAGCCAGGATCGAGGCCATCGCCAGGCCGCCCCGCATGCGTCCGGTGGCAAGGTTTGCTGCCGCGAACAGCCCATGGCTCACCCCGGATCGTGCCAGCACATTGCCCATGAAGATGAACAGCGGCACCACCGACAGCGAATAGGCAAGCCCGGCATCGAAGACCAGGGTGCCGGTCATCGACATGGAGGCGTCGAAGCCGCGCATCAGCGCAAAGCCCGCCATGCCCACCAGGGCCATGGCAAAGGCGACGGGGACACGCAGGAAGATGAGAGCAAGCAGAACGGCAAAGCCGATGAGAGAGGCTGTCATGGCAATTCCGTCAGGATTGATAGGGCAGGCGCAGACGCAACAGGCAGATCAGGCTGCTCACGGCGCAGGCGGCTGCCGCCAGATACCCGAGCGGCGCCAGCGGCAGGGACAAGGAGTCCGTGACCGCCCCGTCGTTTTGCAGGCTCACGGCATGCACAAACACACGCCAGGCAAACAGCCCGAGGACAAGACCGCAGAGGAGATCCGCAAGACGATGCATGAAGGCACGCAAGGGCTTGCCCGCAAACATCTCGACAAGGTCCACATCGACATGCTCCCGCCGGGCGGTGGTTACCGGCAGCGCGACAAAGATCAGAGCGGATAGAAGAACTTCCGTCAGCTCATAGGCACCGGCCAGAGGCCGGTTGAACCAGTAGCGCGCCACCACGTCGATGCAGGTGACCAGCGTCAGCGCAAGCAGCATTGCGCCGGCAGTCCCGGTCAGCACGAGTTCGAGCATGGCGGAAAAGGTCCGGCGCGAACGCCGGACCGCAGCAGATTGGTGAACCATTGGACGCCCGTTTTAGTAGGAAACGCCAGAGATCTGACGCATCTTCTCAAGCGCAGCCTTACCGTCAAGGCCCTGTTGGCTGACCTGAGCCGCCCAGGCGGCCTCATACTTGGCGGCACTTGCCTTGATGGCATCCATGACCGCCGCATTGGCCGAATGCAGTTCGATCTTGCTGGAAGCCAGCAGATCGGCCCCGCCGGCATCCGCTTCATCCCAGACCTTGCCGGCCCGTTCGGCAAAGGCCGGACCGGAGATGATCTCGATGGCCGCGCGGTCGGCGTCACTCAGGCTGTTCCACTTGGCTTCGTTGATCACGAGGAACCAGGAGGTGTTATAGATCCCGCCGGGAACCGCCATCGTGTAGGAAAGGTGATCGGAGAGCTTGAAGGCCTGCAGCGCTTCCATCGGGAAGGTCACGCCGTCGATGACACCGCGCGACAGCTTTTCATAGACTTCGCCCGGTCCCATGAACTGGGTGGTCACGCCCACGTCCTGCATCAGGTCGGCAATATATCCACCCGGCGTGCGCAGCTTCAGCCCCTTGAAGTCCTCGGGCTTCTCGATCTTGATCTTGTTGTTGTGGATCATGCCCGGACCATGCGCGAACACCGAGAGCAGCTTGGTGCCCTTGTGTTCGCCGGCCGCATCCAGATCCCCGGTGTAAACTTCCCAATAGGCCCGCGAGACGGTCACGGCATCATTGCCGAGGAACGAGAACTGGCCGACACGCGAGCGCAGGAAGCGATCGTCATTGGTGAAAGAATGCAGACCGTAGGTAATATCGGCCACGCCATCCTTGGCCATGTCGAAATGCGCCGGCGGCGCGCCGAGCGGCTTTGCAAGGACGCGGATCTTCACCCGGCCTTCAGTCGCCTGCTCGACCTCGGCAGCCCACGGCTTGATTGCATTTTCGACCAGCGGATGTTTTGGCGGCAGCCAGGACGACAGAACGAGTTCCGTTTCCGCATGCGCGGTGGCCATGCCGAACGCCATCGTCAGAACAGCGGAAATCAATCCCGCACGCAGGGTGTTCGCCTTCAGTCGCATGTGAATTCCCTCCCAGGCGCAAATTCGTTGCGCCTGTAACCTTTCAGGAAAGGCGCCGCGCGTCAAGGTGTCGCTGATCGGCCATTCGGTCAGAGATACTGTCGCACTGAAAAGCGGAAAAGCGTTCCACCTTCCATCACAGATCTTATGCAGCCCGTTCCAGCAAAGCTTCAAGCAAACCTTGCATCAAGGCAGACTGCTCAGCTGCAGTAGAGACGTGATACAAATTGTATCCAACACTTACATGATAATAAAAGGCAAGAACACCTTGAGTCAGTACGGCGATATCTGCTTCCGGCCTGAGAGCATTCCGGTCCGAGAGAATTGAAAGCCCCCGCATCACCTTTGCCTCCATACCGAAACAGGCATCGAGGAATTGCCGGGTATAGGGCCCGTCTTTCAACGTCGACTGGACCAGAAACAACCGCGCAAACTCCGGGTTCTCCCGGTAAAGCGCGAGCCAAGGCGCCAGCAATCGTGCCATTTCGATGCTGGCTGATTTCCTGGCCGGGTCCTGTGCCAGCGCCACTACCTCCGCCTCCATCGCCGCACTCAGGTTTTCAAGCTGCTCCAGGTGCAACGCGATCAACAGGCTGGCCTTGTCGGCGAAATGCGCAAAGACCGTTGCCTTGGCGACACCGGCCTCGCTTGCAATCACATCAACGCTGGTAGCATCAAACCCTTGCCCGATGATCAGGCGGCTGGCGGCCTCGAGGATCCGGCGCCGTGTCGCCAGTGTCCGTTGCTGCGGCTTTCCCGCCATTCGCTCTCCGTGGGGGCCCGCCCCACGCCTCTATTTATTGACCGCGGTCACAATATCATCTAGCAATCTTGACCACGGTCAATAAATGACAGCCCCCACTCCGGACCTGACCCGTCCGAGCAAACTGGAGATGAATTATGAGCAAACGGATCCTCGTATTGAGTGGTCATCCTGGAAACAGCAGTTTCACTGCCGCTCTTGCCGATGCCTATGCCGATGGGGCAAGGGCAAGCGGGCATGAGATCCGCGTCCTGAACCTTGGCGCCATGCAATTCGATCCCAACCTTGCTGAAGGCTACAACAGCATCCAGCCGCTCGAACCGGATCTCGTTGCCTTCCAGGACGCGCTGACCTGGTGCAATCATTTTGTCATCGCCCATCCGCTATGGTGGGGCATGATGCCGGCCAAGCTCAAGGGTCTCTTCGACCGCACGCTACTGCCAGGCTTTGCGTTCAAATACCAGGACAACAGCCCTTTCCCGGCCCAACTGCTGAAAGGCCGCAGTGCCGAGGTACTGGTGGCGGCTGACACGCCGGTCTGGTGGCTATATCTTGTGCTGCGCGCGGGTGGATACCGGGCCATGAAAAGCCAGATTCTGGGGTTCTGCGGCTTCAAACCGGTCCGCTTTCATACATTCGCGCCCTTGCGCGGTTCATCGCCTGAAAAGCGGCTAAGCTGGATGGAGAAGGCGCGCAGGCTCGGCGGGAAAATCTGAGGTCCGTTGCGAAGCCGGTACGGGTCTCCCATATGCTGCATCAAGATGCCGGACGGCAGGATCGCCGAACCGGGCAAAACCAGGAGGAACCGTCATGACCGCAGGCGTGAATGATATGGGCTTCGACCCGGAAATCCTTGGTCCGGACCTAGGCAGCGAGGAGCAGAAGATCCGCAGCCTGCGTCAGCGCCTGCTGGCGACGGCCAGGCGGGCTGCGCGGCAGGTGCCGTTCGTCGAGGATGTCATCGCCGGCTATTACTGCGCGATGGACCCGGCAACACCGGTCAAGGTGCGTGCAACGGTGCTGGCGGCACTTGCCTATTTCGTCCTGCCTTTTGACATGGTGCCCGATTTCATCGTCGGCATCGGCTTCGGCGATGACGCAACGATCCTGCTCGGCGCCCTGGCCATGGTCGGCACGCATATGCGGCCCGAACACCGGGAAGCCGCAAAAGCGGCGCTGAAGGACAAGCAGACGCTCTGACCAGCCTGTCAGGCACCCTGTCCGGGGCTATGCCAAGTCCCGGACAGGCGTCCTGCCACGAGCCAGTAAACCGCACCGGCAACGAACCCGGCGGCCAGAGCAATGGTTGTCCCGGGGCGCAGGCTCTCTGTGCTGCTTGCCAACGCGGCATCGCTTTCCCCAAGCCCCCAGATCGCGAAGGCAATCAGCCCGCCGATGGCGATGTGATAGACGGCGCTGCGCCAGCGAAAACTTTCCGCCAGCACGATGGCCAGACACGCCGGAACAAACGCCAGCGCCCCGATCAGCGCCGAGGAAACAAAGCCTGTCGCAATAACGGCAAAAGCCATTCCCGGCTCGCTGTCTGCGGTCAAGGACTGGAAGAAGCCCCAGGCGAGAAACACGCCCGCGCCGAGAAGGCCGAGAATGAACCCAAGTACGATCCGCACTGCCTGCAGGGCAAAACCCGAACCGCTTACCATCGCATCACACCCTGTTCGCTTCCGCATTGATGGCTGATGCATAGCCCGTCAGGCCGCGAGCGGAAAGGCCTCCTCGACCAGGTAGGGCCCGCCGCCGACGCTCGCGCGTGACGAGAACAGGACGAACCGGCCCGCCTTGAACGGCGGCGCCTGAAAGTCACCCCGCTCCATCAGCCAGCGCGCCACGTCCTCGTTGCTCGCCGTCTTGCAGCGGGCAATGGTGACATGCGGCATGTATTTGCGTCGCTCCGGTGCCAGGCCAAGCCGTTGCAGGATACGCTCCTGTTCGGCCTGCAGCTCGGCCAGCTGCGGCGTTGGCTGCACCCTGGCCCAGACGGCGTGCGGCTTGCCGTTGCCGAAAGACCCGAGCCCGCAGAGCCGGATCTCGACCGGATCGCGGCGCACGCGTGACAGCGCATCAGCCACCTCGTCCGCCGTGCGGTCGTCGATGTCGCCAATGAAACGCAGGGTAATGTGATAGTTTTCAGGATCGATCCAGCGGCTGCCTTTGAGGCCACCACGGAGCATGGACAGGTGTAGGCCTGTCTGGGCGGGCAGTTCAAGACCCGTAAACAAGCGCGGCATCGGGCGGATCCTCCGCTGTCGCTGACACGATCATTCAGTCCGCATCTTGCCGCAGTGCGCAAGAGAAATCGCAAGGGTTTGAAATCACGCCGACTTTCTTCGCCCAGTCCCTGCAGGATCCCAAAATCACGAAAGGCCGACGTCAAATTGATTCGGCTCTTGCCGTGAGGCAGCAGATCCCGAAGCGGCAGGAAGGCAGCCCAGCCCGGTTGACGGGACGAGGGCTGCCGACTGGCGCAATGGCTTATGGACAGGGATTGCCGTGCAACTGGTGCAACGCGTCGATCCGGGCCAAGACATCTTCGGGCAGCGACAAATCCGCCGCTCCAAGCGCCACGTCCAGCTGTGCCATGCTGGTCGCGCCGATGATGACGCTGGTCATGAAGCTGCGCGACAGAGCAAAGGCAATTGCCATCTGGGAGGGATCGAGGCCAGCGTCCCGGGCAAGATCGACATAGGCATTGATCGCGGCTTCACCGCCCGGCTTCTCATACCGCTGCAGCCGGTTGAACAGGGCCTTGCGTGATCCTGCCGGCAAGGCACCATCGCGGTATTTGCCGGTGAGATAGCCCTGCCCCAGTGCGGAATAGGCCAGAAGCCCGACATCCTCGCGCAAGGCAACCTCCGCCAGTCCACTTTCAAAGGTACGGTTGACGAGGTTATAGGCGTTCTGAATCGACACGACGCGGGACAGACCGTGCAGTTCCGCCGCCCGCAGATAGGACATCGTCCCCCAGGGGCTCTCGTTTGACAGCCCGAGATGGCGGACCTTGCCCGCCTTGACCAGCCCCGTCAGCGCCTCCAGCGTCTCCTCGATCGGCGTCTCATCGGCAACCGGTTCCGGATCAGCCCAGCGGGTCGGATTGGAGCCGAACCCGGACACGTTCCGATCCGGCCAGTGGACCTGGTAGAGGTCGATGTAATCGGTCTGCAGATTGATCAGGCTGCGATCGACCGCCTCGTTGATCTGGCGTGCAGTCAGCCGGCCTTCCGAGCCATCCTTGCGGAAATGCGTCATCTCGGAACGACCCACCACCTTGGTCGCAACGATCACCTGGTCGCGCAGGCCCCGCGCCTTAAGCCAGGTGCCAATGATGCGCTCGGTGCGCCCTTGCGTCTCGGGGCGCGGCGGAATCGGGTAAAGCTCGGCAGCATCGAGGAAATTGACGCCGGCAGCAAAGGCACGGTCAAGCTGGGCATGACCCTCCGCTTCGGTGTTCTGCTCGCCGAAGGTCATGGTTCCAAGGCAGATTTTGCTGACCGCAACATCCGTGCGACCGAGACGGCGAAGATCCATCGGTGTGTCCTGATCAGGTCTGGAAAGAGGGCGGGCAGATCCAGTCGGTCGGAACATGCGCGCGGGAGAAGGAAGGGAAGCGGACCGGCGGCTTACCGGGTCCGCGCGATCAACTCCTCGACAAGCGGTAGCATACGGGCAACGATCACCGAAACCCCCTCACCGGTCGGATGCATGCCGTCCGCAAGATTGAGTTTCGGATCCATGGCGACCCCATCGAGGAAAAACGGATACAGCAGCGCACCATGAGCTGCGGCGATCTCGGGGAAGATCGGGTCAAAACCGCTGGCATACTCCTCGCCCAGATTGCGTGGTGCCAGCATGCCGGCAACCAGAACCTTTACACCGCGCGACGTCAGCCGCGCGACAATGGCCTCGAGGTTGGCCCGCGTGGCGACCGGATCGATCCCCCGCAGGGCATCATTTGCCCCCAGTTCGACGATCACCGCATCCGCCGTCGGCGGCACGGACCAGTCGAGACGGGACAGCCCGCCGGAGGACGTATCACCTGAAACTCCGGCATTCATCACGGAAATGTTATAGCCCTTTTCGCGCAGGGCCTGCTCCAGCTGGCTTGGAAACGCTTCATTCGGCGGCAGCAGATAGCCGGCCGAAAGACTGTCGCCGAGAACCACGATTTCCACGGCTTCGCCGCCGCCGGCGGCGGGCGCGCCGCTTTGGGCAAAGGCTGCGGACGGCAGGAAAGCCGTCGCCGCTGTCACAATCAGATACAAGAACAAACGCATGGCGGTCTGGATCGCTCCCTGATTTGGCCCCATATGCTGGCGCACGATGCCCTTGGCACACGTACTATATAGGGATGACCATGACGTCTGGACCAGCCATCACTCTCAAGGACGTTCACCTGACCCTTGGCGAGGGCGCCGGACGGGTCCACATCCTCAAGGGCATCAGCCTCGACATCCAGACCGGAACCTCCGTCGGTCTCGTCGGGCCGTCCGGCTCCGGCAAGTCAACATTGCTGATGGTCATGGCCGGGCTGGAGCGTGCGGACCGGGGCACCGTCGAGGTTGCCGGAACTGACCTGACACCGATGGGCGAGGACCAGCTCGCGCGCTTCCGTGGCCGCAACGTCGGCATCATCTTCCAGTCGTTTCACCTCGTGCCGAACATGACGGCGCTGGAGAATGTGGCCGTGCCGCTGGAACTGGCGGGCGACCGGCAGGCCTTCGACAAGGCCCGCGCCGAACTGGAAGCGGTCGGCCTTGGCCATCGCCTCAGCCACTATCCGGCACAGATGTCCGGCGGCGAGCAACAGCGCGTTGCCGTCGCCCGGGCGCTGGTCGTCGAGCCGGCCATCCTCATTGCCGATGAACCGACCGGAAACCTGGACGCTGCGACCGGCGAACAGATCATCGACCTGATGTTCGCCGCAAGAACCCGGCACAACACGACACTGGTGCTCGTCACCCATGACCCTGCCCTGGCCGAACGCTGCGACCGGGTGGTGCGTCTGCGCTCCGGCGAGATCGAGAGCGAGCAGGCCGGGTCGCCCCAGCCCGCGAGGCAACCGGCATGAGCGCCTTCGTTCCTGCTCAGGCAACGGCCGGCGGACTGCGGCTGGCCTTGCGTTTCGCCCTCAGGGAACTGCGGGGCGGCCTTAAGGGCTTCTACATCTTCATCGCCTGCATTGCCCTTGGCGTCGCCGCCATCTCGGGCGTCACCTCGGTGTCCCGCGCCATGACCGATGGGATCGAGGGCGAAGGCCAGACCATCCTGGGCGGCGACATCGCGTTCCGGCTGATCCACCGCGAGGCCGATGCCAGTGAGCGCGCCTATATCGAAAGCCTCGGCCCGACCTCCCGCGTCGCCACCCTGCGCGCCATGGCCCGCAAGCCGGACGGCAGCGATCAGGCCCTTGTTGAACTGAAGGCCGTCGACGGCAGCTATCCGCTGTACGGAACATTCTCGGTAGAAGGCGGCGGGACCCTGGACGACAAGCTGGCGGCTGGACCTGATGGGGTGCCCGGTGCCCTCGCCGATGCCTCGCTGCTGGCCCGGCTCGGAATAACAGTCGGCGACAGCATGTCGCTTGGCCGCAGCATGGTTCGTGTCACCGGCATTATCGCCAGCGAGCCCGACAAGCTGTCCGAAGGGCTCGAGTTCGGTCCGCGCCTCCTGCTGTCGGACAGCGCCCTGCCCGCAACCGGACTGGTGCAGCCCGGCAGCCTGGTGAACTGGTCCTACCGTGTCCGGCTTGCCCCCGGCACGTCCGATGAGGCCACCCGCGCGCAAATGAGCGAGGCGCGGGCGAAGTTCCCCGACGCCGGCTGGCGCATCCAGTCCCGCGCCAATTCAGCGCCGGGCCTGCAGCGAAACATCGAACGTTTCTCGCAGTTCCTCTCCCTCGTCGGCCTGACGGCTCTTGTCGTCGGCGGTGTTGGTGTTGCCAATGCGGTGCGAGCCTTTCTGGAGACCAAGCGCGAGGTCATCGCCAGCTTCAAGTGCCTCGGGGCAACCGGCAACCTGGTGTTCTCGATCTACCTGATCCAGGTGATGCTGATCGCCGCCATCGGCATCGGCATCGGGCTTGTGATCGGCGCGATCCTGCCCTTTGTCGCCGGCGCCGCGCTTGCCGGCGTATTGCCGATCCAGCTGGCCATGTCGGTCTACCCGGTGGAACTGGGCCTCGGCCTTCTCTACGGTTTCCTGACGGCTCTCGCATTCGCCCTCTGGCCGCTGGGCCGCGCCCATGACATTCCTCCGACGGCGCTATTTCGGGATCAGGTCGATGCAAGGCGCAGCCAGCCGCGCCGCCGCTATCTGCTGGCCACCGCTGGTGCAGCCCTCAGCCTTGCCGCGATCGCAATCCTCCTGGCCCATGACAAGCGCATCGCCCTGGTTTACGTCGGCGCGTCAGCGGCCTCGTTCCTTCTGCTGATCGCGGTGGCGCGCGGCATCATGATGCTGGCCCGCCGGGCCCCGATGGTCCGCTCCACCGCCCTGCGGCTGGCGATTGCCAACATCCATCGGCCCGGTGCGCTGACCCCCTCGGTGGTGCTGTCGCTCGGTCTCGGCCTGACTTTGCTGGTCGCCCTCGCCCTGATCGATGGCAACCTGCGCCGTGAACTCAACGCGACCCTTGCCGAAAAAGCCCCGAGTTTCTTCTTCATCGACATCCAGAGCGGCGAACGGGACGCCTTCGAAGCCCTGCTTCGGCAGGAAGCGGCGGACGGCAAGATCCAGAGCGTCCCCATGCTGCGCGGACGCCTGACGAAAGTGAACGGGGTCCCCTCTGATCAGGTCGCTGCCACGCCTGACGCCGCCTGGGTGCTGCGCGGCGACCGGGGCATCACCTATGAGGCCACCCTCCCCGCCAATTCCAAGCTCGTGGAGGGACAGTGGTGGAGCGCGGACTACAGCGGTGAACCGCTCGTTTCCTTCGACGCCGAACTGGCAGCGGGCCTGGGGCTCAAGATCGGACAACCCATCAGCGTCAACGTCCTCGGGCGTGAAATCACGGCGCGGCTGGCCAACACGCGCACCGTCGAATGGCAGAGCCTTGCAATCAATTTCGTCATGGTGTTCTCGCCCAACACTTTCGCCGGCGCGCCGCATGCGCATCTCATGACCGTCACCTGGGATCCCGATGTCAGCACCGAGCGGGAGCTGTCCCTGCTGAAGTCAGTGTCCTCCGCCTTTCCGACCGTCACGACGATCCGGGTGAAGGACGCCCTGTCGCAGGTGAACTCGATTGTAGAGCAGCTTGCACTGGCGATCCGCTCCGCCTCTTCAATCACGCTGATCGCCAGTGTGCTCGTCCTTGCCGGCGCACTGGCAGCCGGCAATCGCAGCCGCATCTATGACGCGGTGATCCTGAAGACGCTCGGCGCAACGCGAGCCAGGCTGATCTTCGCCTATGCGCTGGAATACGCCATTCTCGGCCTCGCAACCGCCCTCTTCGCGCTGGCCGCAGGGGCCGCTGCGGCCTGGTATGTCATCACCGGGATCATGGGCGGCAGTTTCACCTTGCTGCCGGCCACAGCCGCAGGCGCCGTGTTCGGAGCCCTCGTCCTGACGGTCGGTTTTGGCCTGATCGGCACATGGCGGGTCCTTGGTAAGAAGCCCGCCCCGGTGCTCAGGAACCTCTGAGCCCGGAGCATCGGCGCACATGGACAATCTGTAATGGTTTTTTCGTAAGGACCGTCTTGTTCAAGTAACGTATTTTTCCCATATTCCATGGCAAACGAGTTTGGAGGCCTCCGCCTCCACGTTGCCAAAAGGGGATAAGTTACATGTCGTCGTTCGACCGGAACAACCAGACGCCCTACGCGGTCGCCGGCCGCTACGCCGATGCCGGCATTGACCAGGGCCTGCGCTCCTACATGCTGGGCGTGTACAACTACATGACCATCGGCCTGGCCATCACCGGCCTGTTCGCCCTTGGCATCGCGAATTTTGCCGTTACCCAGGATCCGTCCCAGGCTGCGGGACAGATGGGTGACACACTCCTGACGCAGCTTGGCGTGCTCCTCTATGGCAGCCCGCTGCAGTGGGTCGTGATGCTGGCACCGCTCGGCATGGTGATGTTCCTGAGCTTCCGCATCCAGTCGATGAGCGCGTCCACCGCGCAGATCACCTTCTGGGTCTATGCCGCTCTGATGGGTGTGTCGCTGTCGTCAATCTTCCTAGTCTACACCGGCGGCTCCATCGCGCGCGTGTTCTTCATCACCGCCGTGTCCTTCGGTGCGCTCAGCCTCTTCGGCTACACCACCAAGAAGGACCTGTCGGCCTGGGGTTCGTTCCTGTTCATGGGCCTGATCGGCATCGTGCTGGCTTCGATCGTCAACATCTTCCTGGCCTCGTCGGCCATGCAGTTCGCGATCTCGGTCATCGGCGTGCTGGTCTTCGCTGGCCTCACCGCTTACGACACCCAGCAGATCAAGGAAATGTACTACGCTGGCGATGACAGCGAAGTGGCTGCCAAGAAGTCGATCATGGGCGCCCTGCGTCTGTACCTCGACTTCATCAACCTCTTCCTCATGCTGCTGCAGCTCTTCGGCAACCGCGAATAAGCGGCAGGATCAAACGGAAAAACAAAGGCCCGGGCAATGCCCCGGGCCTTTTGCTTTTGAAAAGTCTTTTTTGTCATCCCGGGCGAAGCGGAGCGGAGATCCGGGACCGGAGAGCCATGGTCTCTCTAGGGTTCACTGATCGATACATTGACGCCTCGACCCTCCGGTCCCGGCTCGGCGCTGCGCTTGGCCGGGATGACTTCGATGAGGTCGGGGTTTGTCAAGAAGCTTAGGCCCAGATAACGCACGGGCCTCTTGCTTTAGACAAGCCCTTTTCGTCATCCCGCACACGACTCACAACCGCAGGCGCGGCCATGAACCGCCCGGCAGGCAAACTCACGCGTCGACAAGTCTCAGATGCTTCTTCTTGTCCAGAACCTTGAGCACGGAGGCCAATTCGTGGCCGCGCTTGAGGATCATGCCACCGGAGGCAATGACGCTGTAGGCTCCCTGGCGCCGGGCAAGCTTCGGATCTTTCTCGATCCGGTACAGCGGCATTTCACTGGAGCGGCGGAAGACGGAAAAGACGGCCTTGTCCTTCAAGAGGTCGATGGCGTAATCGCGCCATTCGCCATCGGCCACCATTCGCCCGTAAAGTCTCAGGATCTGGTCAAGTTCGCGTCGATCGAAGGCAACGATCGGGCGGGCGGGAGGCGCCGGGGACACGGCGAGCGGGATGGCACTGGTCCGCTCGCCACTGCGTTCGGATGCTTCGGTATCGCACTCGTTCATGACGCCTCCTGCTGCCGGGCGCAGTCGCCCGTCGGGATCTCCACGACCTTGCGGGTAGGTTCCCGATCCCACAAGGCGCATGTCACGTGCCTGTCATGATGCCCTGCCCAGCAAGACCTTGGCAAGACCTTGGCAACCCTCGTCAAGCCTAGCCGTCAAACCGTTCCACCCGCTCAAAAATCTTGCTTTTGCCTTATTTGGGCCCTGCACCGGCCAAATTGACCTCCCATATTTTCATCATCCCCGTTCGGTTCGGACAGGACTGGTCCTCGGTACGCATCAGCCCCCCAGCCCCCCGAGGCTCAGACCAATCCGGACAAAAGTGCTCGCGTGCGCGGGCGGGGCACCTGAAGGGCCGGCCTTGTCGCCGGCCCTTTTCATGTTCGCAGTCCGATCCCGCCCCATGTCCGCACCCGAGGCAAGCCCGTGCCGAAGCCGGAGAGCCTGCGCGCCACGGAAAAACGCCCGGCTGAAGTGTCCTGACGCAAGGTTCCTTTTGCGAGTTCCAGCCGCTTCTGTATCATCTCCCCATGAGAACCCAGCTCGTCGAAACCCGTCCGGCCCGACAAACGGATGCAGCAGCCCTTGCTGACGTTCATGCCGCCGCTTGGCGTGGTGCCTATCGCGGCCTTCTGGACGGCCTCGACCTCGAACGGCTGGTCACCAACCGCTCTCCGCGCTGGTGGGCGGATGCCCTGTCCCGTGGCGTCAGCATCGACCTCCTGGAAGTCAGCGGAGAAGTTGCCGGCTACGCCACCTCCGGCCCCTGCCGGATGCGCGGCCTGGCGTCGGGTGGCGAGATCTATGAACTCTATCTCCACCCCCACTATCAGGGTCTGGGCTTCGGCCGGCAGTTGTTCGAGGCCACGAGAGCCAATCTCGAGGCCAAGCGCATGGCAGGGCTGGCCGTGAGGGTTCTGGGCGAGAACACGCCTGCCTGCGGCTTCTACCGGGCCATGGGCGGCAAGCTGGCGAACCGGACCTGGCACAGCACAGGGGGGCGCAAGCTTGAGCTTCTGGTTTACTGCTGGCCTGCCCGGGCCGGCTGACTGCCCGGCCCTGCCGCCCCAGATTTCATCCTCTGCTCATCCGGCACATAGGCTTTTCGTTGCAACGCAGCACTTGCCCCTTGCGCGCGGCAACGCGGGCTGCAATAGACCTGCGCACCAACTCAAGGAGCAATCCCATGCGTATTGATGCCGTGCCGATTGGCAAGAACCCGCCGGAAGAGATCAACGTCATCATCGAAGTCTCCGTCGGTGGCGAGCCGATCAAGTATGAGATGGATAAGGCCGCAGGCGCGATGTATGTCGACCGCTTCCTGTACACGCCGATGCGTTACCCGGGGAACTACGGCTTTGTTCCGCACACCCTGTGCGGCGACGGCGATCCGATTGACGTGATCGTTGCCAATCAGCGTCCGATCGTGCCGGGTGCCATCATGAGCTGCCGCCCGATCGGCGTGCTGATGATGGAAGACGAAGGCGGGATGGATGAGAAGATCATCGCCGTGCCCAGCTCGAAGCTGACCAAGCGCTATGACAAGGTGCAGTCGGTTGATGACCTGCCGGACATCACCATTGCCCAGATCAAGCACTTCTTCGAGCACTACAAGGATCTGGAGCCCGGCAAGTGGGTGAAGGTGACGGGCATCGAAGGCCCGGACGTCGCCCGCAAGATGATCCTTGAAGCGATCGAGCGCGCCAAGGCCGAAGAAGCCAAGTAATCGCTCTCAGCGCCTGACATTTATCGAGGCCGCGCGGTCAGTCCGCCGCGGCCTCGAGTGCTTCCATGTCCTCGTCGGACAGGCCGAAGTGATGGCCGATCTCATGGATGAGGACGTGCGCGATCACATCGCCAAGGCTTTCCTCATAGTCGGCCCAGTAGTCGAGGATCGGACGGCGGAACAACCAGATCCGGTTCGGTTCCTGGCCGGTGAAGAACGCGCCCCCTGTCTCCGGCATGCCAGCGCCCTGGAACAGGCCGAGCAGTTCGAACGGATCCTCCAGCTCGACGCTCTGCAGCATCTCATCAGTCGGAAAATCCTCGATGCTGATGACAAGGTCGCGGCACAGGGCGCGGAACGCGTCGGGCAGCCCGGCGTAGGCCTCGGCGGCGATGGCCTCGAACGTGGCAAGGTCCGGAGCACTGAGGCCGGACCAGAGGGAAATTTTGTCACTCAACGTCTCAGGTCACCTGTTGGCACGCGGCGGCCATCGACCGCTCATCCCAGATAGGTAGCGGCGAGATAGATGAGAAGACCCGCCGCAACGATGAGCCCGAGCGAACGGCCGATCCGCGTGCCCCAGACCTCGATACGGTCACTCTGGTCCTTGTCCGCTCCACCCAGATGGTCCCGCGCCCTTGTGGCCATGCGCCGCGTCGAAGATCCGAGGATCGTTTCGCTCTCCGCGTTGACCCGGTCGATGGCCTTGCGTGCGTCTTCCGCCCGCGCCTTCTCCCGCCGTTCCCGTTCTCCCATGCCCTGTCTCCTGTTCTAGGCAGGTTTACCGGCTTTGCGGGCAAAGACTGCAGCACCAAGCGCCAGCAGGCCAAGCCCGGCGGAGGCAATGGCGTTCCAGCCGGCAAAGGACAAGCCCAGCATGCGCCAGCTCGCTTCGGTGCAGGAGACGACACGGGTCGTCTGCAGGGCCTGAAGCATGTTGGCCGCCGAGGTTGGCGCCGCCGAGCCACCGCCACAATCGGAGGGACCGGCCCAGAACTGCCACTCCGCCCCGGCCTGATAAGCCCCCAATCCGGCACCATAGGCAAAGACCACTGCCACGAGAAGCAACAACGCCGTTGCAAGGCCGTACCGGCGAGCAAGCAAGGCAAGCAGCGACAGGAGCGCCAGCGGCAACCCGACGTAATATGGCACCCGCTGCTCGAGGCAGAGCTTGCAGGGCACATATCCGCCAATCAGCTGGAACCCCCAGGCCGTGGCAATGGTAAGGCTTCCTGCGCCAATCAGCAGCCAGGTCGCTGCGCGGGCGAGAAGCCCTCTGTCTGTGCCGGTCATCATGGCGACTGTCTTCCCTAGAGCAATTTGATCAGCGCAAATCCGCCGAACAGCAGCACCACGAAGACGGTGAAAACAAGGCCCAACCGCTTTTCGATGAAGTCACGGATCACTGGCCCGAAGAAATAGAGCAATCCGGCTACGATGAAGAAGCGCAAGCTGCGCGACACGATACTGGCCACGAGAAACACCGGCATCGACAGCCCGGTCGCACCGGCGGAGATCGTGATCACCTTGTAGGGAAATGGCGTCAGGCCGGCGAAGAACACGAACCACCAGCCCCATTCGTTGAAGATGACGCTGAACTGGTCGAACTTGTCCATGTAGCCATAGAAGTCGAGGATCGGCCGGGCGATCTGCTCGAACAGGACTGCGCCGATAAAATAGCCAAGTACACCGCCCAGCACCGATGTGATGCTGCACAGGAACGCGTACCACCAGGCCTTCTCGCGCTTGGCGATGACCATCGGAATCAGCAGCAGGTCTGGCGGAATCGGGAAAAAGGAGCTCTCGATGAAGGACACCGAACCGAGAGCAGCCGGCGCACGCGGGCCGGAGGCAAGCGAAAGGGTCCAGTCGTAAAGGCGTCTCAACATGTTTGGTCGCAATCCCCTAGAAACATGCCAGACTGCATAGCGGTGCAGCAGCGTTTTGTCACGGCGCCTGGTGTCGACCCTTGCGCTTTTCAATGGCGCGCAGCAAAGGCGAAGCCGGGCGGGGATAGCGACGGCAAAGCGATTGACGGCTGAAGCTTTGCGGCTATAGTCGCGCTCCACGACACAGGCCCCTGTGGCGGAATTGGTAGACGCGACGGATTCAAAATCCGTTTCCTGTGAGGGAGTGCCCGTTCGAGTCGGGCCAGGGGCACCATGCCGGCAAAGAGCCTTTGCCGGCGCCCATTGCGGCATGTTCTTCTTCCCGAACCTCCGACTTGATTGCAGCCGCTTGAGGTCTCAGGCGAATTCCTTGATTGTCGCGTGACTGGACAGCCGGCGAAAGGGGAGAGGCATGGGGCAGGCAAAACGCAAGAAGGATGCCGGCGCGCGCGTGTCCTGGTGCCGGACCTGCACCTACTGCTGCGAACTTCCCGAAATCGGCCCCCTGAACAAACCGATGTATCGACCCTGCAGCCACATTGAGGGTGGCGGCTGCGCGATCTTTGGCGCGCCGGAGCGCCCCGCCGCCTGCCTCGCCTATCACTGCGCCTATCTCTCCGCGCGCGTGACAAACTCACCCGAGCGCAACCGCATCCCGCATCCTCTGGATGCCGGCGCCTACTTTCACCGTGACCCGGTCGAGCGGGTGTATGTGATGTTCGTCGATCCGGCCCGTCCGCTGGCCTGGAAAACCAGCGACGCCGCTGCCTATTTGCGAGAGCGGATCGCCCAGGGCTTCGAACTGCTGATCTTCGACCGCGGCCGTCGCATGGTTGTCACCTCTCAGCCCCTGTTCCAAGCAATCCTGGACCGCGACATCGTCGCCTTCGCGGATCAGGAAGGCCGGCCGCATGACATCGAGAGCTGGGCGCTGGAGGCTCCAAGGTATAACCGACCAGTTGATTGAATTCGGCGACAGTCGATTAACCGCTTTTGCAAACAATGGCCTCACCGGCCCGACGATAAACCTCATTGAAACGCCCTGCGTGCAACACCAAGGGCACAACAGACGTCCGCAAGAGGCGTGACAGGGCAGATGAGGCGAGCACGATGACGATTGCCGAGATTGACAGCTTGAGCCAGGAAGCCAATGGCAATCCGAGCCTGGATGGCTCGATCAAGATCGTTTCCGCCCCGCCGGCCTTTGCCTATGCCGCTTTGACCAAGACAGCGCTGCGCAGCGCACCGATCCGCAAGGAATGGGTGCTTGAAGGCGATCCGCAGGCGCGGCTCGACAGCCTGTCGATCGGCACCAACGGCTGGTCCTCCACCGATCATTGGGACTGCACGGCCGGAAAGTTCAACTGGCATTTCGATTGGGATGAGACCGTCCTGTTTCTCGAAGGTGAGGTTCACATCACCGACGACAGGGGCAACACCTACGTCGGCCGTCCCGGCGTCAGCATGCTGTTCCCGGCCGGAACCCATGCCGTCTGGCATGTCCCTGTCTATGTGCGCAAGATTGCCTTCAACCGCCGTCCCATCCCTTGGACGATCTCCATGCTGATGAAGATTTCTGCCCGCCTGCAGCGCCTCCTGCGCCTGGCATGAAGTAAGCCGGATAAACAAAGGCGCACCTGTTGCATCTTTGTAGACAGCATCCGACCGCTTCGATAAAACCGCCATATGGCTACTTCAAACAGGGAAATCGAGCTGAAGCTCGAACTGGCGCCGGAAGACGCAGCCGCGATTGCGACTGTCGCTCTGCCTTTCGGCTTTGATTCCGGCAAGGGCAAGACCCAGACCCTGCGGTCGATCTACTATGACACGCCGGACACCGCGCTTGCCCGCGCAAGGATCGCTGCGCGCGTCAGGTTGAAGGGCAAGCAGTGGATCCAGACCGTGAAGCTGCCAGGCGACCAGGCCGGCAGCGGCCTGCATTCTCCTCGCGAATACGAGACCAATGTTCCGTCCGCGCAGTTCGATCTGGACGCCGTTCCGGATGAAACGGTGCGTGCGGAAATCCTGACCGCGCTTGCCGGCGAGGCCCTGTCGCCGCGCTTCGAAACCGTGATCAACCGCACCACCCGCATGGTCAAGACCAGCGACGGCAGCGCCGTCGAGGTCGCCGTCGATCACGGCGAGGTCGTTGCGGGTGCCCGGCGCGAACCTTTGACCGAACTGGAACTGGAGCTGAAGTCCGGATCTGTCGGTGCCCTCTACAGCGTGGCGCGGCAACTTGTCGGCCCACGCCCTTTCCGGTTTTCTCAGCTGAGCAAGGCCGAGCGCGGCGACCGCCTTGCAAACGGCCTGTCCAGCCGGTCGACAGGCGCACCCGCGCTTGCCGAAGACATCACCCTGTCCGTGAGCCAGTCGGCGGAACGGGCCTATCATGCCATCCTGCGCTCCTGCCTCAGCCAGATCGCACGCAACCGGATGGCCATCCTGTCCGGAAATGATCCGGAAGGGCCGCATCAGTTGCGCGTCGGCCAGCGCCGCCTGCGCACGGCGTTGCGCCTGTTCCGGCCCCTGATCAATCCGCGCAGCACAGGCCCGCTGGATGACGCCGCCCGCAAGCTTGCCCTGGCCATCGGGCTGGTCCGTGACCTTGACGTCCTGGCCGCAGACATCATCGCGCCGCTTCTGGCCGCAGCGCCCCAGCGGGTCGACCTGGCGCATCTGGAGCGTCACCTCGACACCCTCCGTTCGGACCGCCGGGAGGAAGCTGCGGCGCTGCTTGCGAGCCAGACCTTCAACGACTTCCTGTTTGATCTTGCCGCCTATACCGAAACACGTGGCTGGATATCGCCGGAAGACTTCGGCCAGAGCGAGCGCCTGGCCGTTCCCGTGGCCGACTTTGCCGCCACAGCGCTCGATGCGCAGTGGCGCAAGCTGCAGAAATACGGCAACCAGCTCGACACCCTGACGATCCCCGAGCGGCATGACATGCGCAAGGCGCTGAAGAAGTTCCGCTATGGGCTGGAGTTTTTCGCCGCCCTGTCCCCCAAGGGCGCGCGCAAGTCCTATCTGAAGCGCCTGAAATCGCTGCAGGATGTCTTCGGCTACCTCAATGATGTGGCCATGGCCGAGGCCCTGCTCGACCTGCCCTTGCCCGACGGTCCGGCCGCAAAGGATCTGGCGCAGGCGGCGGGCTTTGTCATCGGCTGGCACGAGGCCTCGGCCCGGCACGCCTGGCGTCAGGCCAAGGACTCCTGGGAAGAAGCAAACAAGGCGCCGCGATACTGGCGCTGACGTCAGCCTCTAGTCGTTCGGAACGACGATCTGGATCCGCTCGGCGGCAACCCGGGCGCGGCCATACTGGATCCGGCGGCCGTCCGGATCGAGATTGACGCTTTCCATGATCAGCACGGGCGTGCCAAGCGGCACTTCCAGCAGGCGCGCATCTTCCGGGTCGACCAGTTCGGCGCTGATGCGCGTTTCCTTGCGCGTGTAATCCTCGATGCCCGCACGCTTCAGCGCCGCCGTCAGCGAATTCGTCTCGGCATAGTCGCGCAGCAGGCTCGGAAACCGGCCCTGCTCCAGCCAGGCGGCTCCGACCATCAACGGCACCCCGTCAACGACACTCAACGTATCCAGGCGGATCAGCAAGGTTCCGACCGGAACCTCCAGCCATCCGGCCAGCAGTGCATCTGCCTCCTCGACGGCCGAGCCGATGAGGCTACCGCCCGGTTCCCGCGACTGGCTGGTGATAATCTCGGAAAACCGTGTCCGGGCGGTGATCGGATAGGAAATCGGCTGGCCGGTCACGAAGGTCCCGCGCCCCTGGTCCGCACGCAGGATGCCCTCCGCTGTCAGCGCGGCGATGGCCCTGCGCACCGTATGCCGGTTCACGCCGAACCGGTCGGCAATCTCCGTTTCCGTCGGCAGGCGGCTGCCTTGCACGAAGGTGCCGGCGCTCACCTCGGCCCGCACCCATTCTGCAATCTGCCGCCAGACGGCAATGCCCGCGCCCCGGTCGATGTTCACTCGCTGCGTCATGGGTTCGTCATCAATTTTCGCTATCAGTCAGTCAATCAAAAAATTCGTCTATACAAATAGACAAATCAAGTCTAGAACGATGCCTGCCTGATCCAAGACGCTGAGGAGCATGGCCATGCCTGCTGAAGCCACGCCTAAATCCGCATCCTCCGACCTTTCCGCTGACGCCCGCCGCCGCATGATGGCTGCGCTGGCTTCCGCCTCTCCCGAAGACCTTGCCACCGCCCTGAACGCCTTGTCGCCCCTGCCCGCCCACGAGATGGTGCGGGCTCCGGAGACCGGCCTCGTCATGGTGCGCGGCCGCATGGGTGGCACCGGCGCCCCCTTCAACCTCGGCGAGGTCACGGTGACCCGCTGCGTCGTCCGGCTCGAGAACGGCGTCGCAGGATCGTCCTATGTCATGGGCCGCTCCAAGCAAAAGGCCCTGCACGCCGCCCTCGTCGACGCCCTCTGGCAGATGCCGGACATGACCGGAAAGGTCGAAGAGGCCATCGTCGCCCCCCTGGCCTCCAGGGCCACCGCTGCCGATGCCACCGTCCGCGCCGAAACGGCGGCGACGAAGGTTGATTTCTTCACCATGGTTCGCGGAGACGATTGATGACTGCCCGCCCGCTCTCCGCCGCCCCCCTCAGCCCGGGCTTCTCCGATCCTGTACATCAGGGTCAGCAGGTTTTCCGTTCGGTCATGATGGCGCTGTCGCGTCCTGGCCGCCTGACGGCCATCGACGCTGCCGGCATCCAGCCACCGGCCCCATTGACTCCGGCGCTCGCTGCAATGGCCCTGGCCCTCGCCGATTATGACACGCCGCTGTGGCTCGATCCGGCGCTCGCCCGGGTGGACGCCGTCGGCCAGTTCCTCAAGTTCCACACCGGCGCCCCGGTCGTGGCCTCGCCGCTGGAGGCGACCTTTGCCCTCGTCAGTGACGCCAGGACGCTGCCGGCCCTGTCTAGCTTCGCGCTTGGCACGCTGGAATATCCGGATCGCTCGACGACGCTGCTGATCGGCGTCGACAGCTTCACGGGCGGCAAGGCCGTCACACTGACCGGTCCGGGCATCGAGACAACGCAGCCGCTGCGCGTCTCGCCGGTGCCCATCACCTTCTGGGACCAGGCTGAGGACAACACCCGCCTGTTCCCGCGCGGGGTCGACATGGTCTTTGCCGCTGGCAACGAGATCGTCGGCCTGCCCCGTTCAACCAGCATCACCCGGTCGGAGGCCTGAACCATGTATGTTGCCGTCAAGGGTGGCGAGAAGGCCATCCGCAACGCCCATCGCCTCATGGCCACCAAGCGCCGGGGCGACCGGTCGGTTCCCGGCCTGACGCTGGAACAGATCGCCGGCCAGCTCGCCATCGCCGTGGCCCGTGTCATGGGCGAAGGTTCGCTCTACGATGAGGGTCTGGCAGCGCTGGCCATCAAGCAGGCGCGCGGCGACCTGATCGAGGCCGTGTTCCTGCTGCGCGCCTACCGCACCACGCTGCCCCGCTTCGGCTACAGCGAGCCGGTCGACACTAGCGCCATGCTGGTCGAACGCCGCATCTCGGCCACCTTCAAGGACCTGCCGGGCGGCCAGCTGCTCGGACCCACCTTCGACTACACCCACCGTCTGCTCGATTTCAAGCTCGCCGCCGATGGCGAACTGGACGCGCCGCTGACGGCCGAGGTGACCGAGACCGCCATGCCGCGCGTCACGGATCTCCTGAGCGGTGAAGGCCTCATCGAGGAAGACGTGCAGCCGGAAGAGACCGCCGCAGTTGGCGACCTGACGCGCGAACCGCTCTCCTTCCCCGCTGGCCGTGACCTGCGGCTGCAGAACCTTGCCCGGGGCGACGAGGGCTTCCTGCTGGCGCTGGCCTATTCCACGCAGCGCGGCTACGGCCGCACCCATCCCTTCGCCGGCGAGATCCGCTATGGCGCGGTGGAGGTGGAGTTCTTCGCCGAGGAACTGGGCTTTGCCGTGCCGCTCGGCCGCATCAACGTGACCGAGTGCCAGATGGTCAACCAGTTCAAGGGCTCGGCCAAGGTCCCGCCGCAGTTTACGCGCGGCTACGGCCTTGTCTTCGGCCAGGTCGAGCGCAAGGCCATGTCCATGGCCATGGTCGACCGGTCGCTGCGCTGCGAGGAGCTGGGCGAGGAACGCACCGCCCCGGCGCAGGACGAGGAATTCGTCATGTCCCATTCGGACAACGTCCAGGCCACTGGCTTCGTCGAACACCTGAAACTGCCGCACTACGTGGACTTCCAGGCCGAGCTGGATCTGGTTCGGCGCATGCGCGGCGAGTGGTTCGACCGACAGGCCGCAGACCAGGCCGCAGCCAGCGAAGCCATCGGATCCGGAGCGACGGGCACAAGCGAGAAGGAGGCAGCAGAATGACCGCAGTTGCCATCACCGAGACCGAGGGCGAGTACAACTTCGCCTATCTGGACGAGCAGACCAAGCGGATGATCCGCCGTGCCATCCTGAAGGGCATTGCCATCCCCGGCTACCAGGTTCCCTTCGCCGCCCGCGAGATGCCCATGCCTTACGGCTGGGGCACCGGCGGCGTGCAGGTGACCGCCGCCGTGCTGGGCCGCGAGGACACGCTGAAGGTCATCGACCAGGGCTCCGACGACACCACCAATGCGGTCGCGATTCGTGGCTTCTTTGAAAAGACGGCGCAGGTGAAGACCACCTCGGCGACGAAGGACGCCACCATCATCCAGACCCGGCACCGCATCCCGGAGAAGGAACTGACCGAGGACCAGATCCTCGTCTTCCAGGTTCCGATCCCCGAGCCGCTGCGTTTCCTCGAGCCGCGCGAGACCGAGACCCGCAAGATGCACGCGCTTGAGGAATATGGCCTCATGCATGTGAAGCTCTACGAGGACATCGCCCACCACGGCCGCATCGCCACGACCTATGCCTATCCGGTGAAGGTCGCCGACCGCTACGTGATGGATCCCTCGCCGACACCGAAGTTCGACAATCCGAAGATCGACAACATGAAGGCGCTGCAGCTCTACGGCGCAGGCCGCGAGAAGCGCATCTACGCCATCCCGCCCTACACCAAGGTCAAGAGCCTCGACTTCGACGACCATCCCTTCGAGGTGCAGACGTTCGACAAGCCCTGCGGCCTTTGCGGCGCGCGGCATGTCTATCTCGATGAAGTAGTGCTCGATGACCAGGGCGGGCGCATGTTCGTCTGTTCCGACAGCGATTATTGCGAGGAACGCCGCGCCGAGGGGCATATCGGCGACATGGCCGCCAATCCGGCAGCATCGCATTTAGCCGGCAAATTATCCCGAACAGCCAAGACGGAGGCGGGCGAATGACCGACTTTCTGAGCGAAGAGCCCCTGCTGCGGGCCAGCGGCGTCACCCGCTTCTACGGCGACCGGATCGGCTGCCGCGATGTCTCCTTCGAACTGTGGCCGGGCGAGGTTCTGGCCATCGTCGGCGAGAGCGGTTCGGGCAAGACCACCCTCCTGAACTGCCTCGCCACCCGCCTCGCCCCGACCGCCGGTGCCATCGAGTACCGCATGCGCGACGGCGCGATGCGCGACCTGTTCCAGCTGACCGAGGCCGAACGCCGCTTCCTGATGCGCACCGACTGGGGCTTCGTGCACCAGAACGCAGCCGATGGCCTGCGCATGACCGTATCGGCCGGGGCCAATGTCGGCGAGCGGCTGATGGCTGTCGGCAACCGCCACTACGGCAACATCCGTGGCACGGCGCTTGACTGGCTCGAGCGCGTCGAGATCGACGGCACCCGCATCGATGACGACCCGCGCGCCTTCTCCGGCGGCATGCGCCAGCGCCTGCAGATCGCCCGCAATCTCGTCACCGGTCCGCGCCTCGTGTTCATGGACGAGCCCACCGGCGGTCTCGACGTGTCGGTGCAGGCACGCCTTCTGGACTTGCTGCGCGGCCTCGTGGCCGATCTCGGCCTGTCGGTGGTGATCGTCACGCATGATCTCGCCGTCGCCCGCCTGCTGTCACATCGCATGATCGTCATGCGCAACGGCGAGGTGATCGAGACCGGCCTGACCGATCAGGTGCTGGACGACCCGCAGGCGCCCTACACCCAGCTTCTCGTCTCTTCCATCCTCCAGGTCTGAGGTCCCCCATGCGCACCCGTCTTTGTCTCAATGACGTCGGCAAGACCTTCACCATGCATCTGCAGGGCGGTCTGGCCATTCCCGTGGTGGCTGGTGTCAGCTTTTCCGTCGAGGCCGGCGAATGCGTCGTTCTCGGCGGCCCCTCCGGCGCGGGCAAGAGCTCGATCCTGAAGATGATCTACGGCAACTACCGCTGCGAACGCGGTCAGATCCTGGTCACCGAGGACGAGAAGATCGTCAATATCGCCAGCGCCGCCCCGCGTCAGGTGCTGGCCCTGCGGCAGAAGACCATCGGCTACGTCAGCCAGTTCCTGCGCGTCATCCCGCGCGTGTCGGCAGAAAATGTCGTTGCCGAACCGCTGATCGCCCAGGGCACCGGCGAGGCCGCCGCCCGCAAGGTCGCGCGCGACCTGCTGGCCCGGCTGAACGTGCCGGAAACCCTGTGGACCCTGCCACCCGCCACCTTCTCCGGCGGCGAGCAGCAGCGCGTCAACATCGCCCGTGGCTTCATCGCCCACTACCCGCTGCTGCTGCTGGACGAACCGACGGCCTCTCTGGACGCCGCCAACCGCGCGGTGGTGATCGACCTCGTCAACGAAAAAAAGCAACAGGGCGTTGCCATGCTCGGGATCCTGCATGACCTCGACGTGCGCGAGGTCATCGCCGACCGCGTTGTCGACGTTTCTGGCTTCTCGGCCCGGGCAGCCTGATCAGACAAGGGAACTGGCGATGGACAGCGTCAAGGCACAGGCAAAGCTGGCGGAATCGGTGGTCCATGCCACCGTGCGCCAGCGCGAGGTGACATTCGGCCGGCACTGCGAGGTGCTGGCCCACTCCCGGCTGGAATACGCCAGCATCGGCGACTTCAGCTATCTGGGCGAATATTGCGAGGTGGCGGATACGGTGATCGGCAAGTTCACCGCCATCGCCAATTCCGTGCGGATCGGCGCGCCGAACCATCCCATGGACCGGCCCTCGCAGCACCGCTTCACCTATTGCCCGGAATATTATGACCCAACCGCCACCCGTGACGCCGGCTTCTTCGCCGACCGCCGCGCCGCCCGTGTCCTCATCGGCAATGATGTCTGGATCGGCCACGGCGCAATCATCCTGCCCGGCGTGACCGTGGGCGACGGGGCAGTGATCGCGGCTGGCGCCGTCGTCAGCCGCGATGTGGCGCCCTACACCATCGCCGGCGGTGTTCCGGCCAGGCGCATCCGCGACCGCTTCGCACCGGAGATCGCGGCTCGGCTTGGCCGCATCCGTTGGTGGGACTGGCCGGATGAGGTGATTTTTTCCCGGCTCAGTGATTTTCAACAGGCGGACATCGCCGCCTTTTGCGATAGCTACGATCCGGAGCACTGATCACTGCAAAACTGTCATCGAACCGACACGCTCGCCCTCTAAGCGCTCTGCCATTATCAGGAAGACGTCCGAAAGTTAGCCGCCATGCGTTACGCCATTTACTACACCGCCCCCGTTGATGCGGAACTGACTCGTTTGGGCGCCACATGGCTCGGCCGCGATGCCGTAACGGACACCCCGCTGACGCAGCCCGAGGTCGACGGGTTGACGGCGGACGAGATGGCAAGCCTGACGACCGATCCGCGCCGCTACGGCTTCCACGCAACGCTGAAGGCGCCGTTCTCGCTGAAAGATGGTGTCAGTGAGGCCGAGCTTGTCGACGGCTTCCGCCGCTTCTGTGCCCGCGCAGACGCTTTCGAGATCCCGGCGCTGGACGTGACCCTGCTCGGCCGTTTTCTGGCCCTGACACCGCAGCCGGCCAGTGCCGAGCTAAATGCCTTCGCCGCCGCCTGCGTCACCGCCTTCGAGCCGTTCCGGGCTCCCCTCAGCGAAGCTGATATTGCCCGGCGTATGGCCTCTGGCCTGAATGCGCGGCAGCAGGAGCTGCTCGCTGCCTGGGGCTATCCTTACATCTTCGAGGATTTTCGCTTTCACATGACCCTGTCGGTGAAGCTGGATGACGACGTCGCGCGCGCGGCCCTGCAACAGGCGGCAGAGACGTATTTCGCCTCCGTCATCCGCCGCCCGCACGCCATCGCCAGCCTTGGCCTTTACTGCGAACCCGAGCGCAACGCCCCCTTCAAGATGGTGGATGTGCTGCCATTGACCGGCGCCCTTGCGCCGACCGAGCCGGCCCTTGGCCAGGCACTCTGACTTCTTCAGGATGATCCGTTCATGACCGAGATGACCCACAGCTTCCGCAATGCCCGCCTCGTGCTTCCCGATGAAGTGATCGACGGCAGCCTCGACACCCGCGCCGGCCTGATTTCCGGCGTAGCCAGCGGCACGGCCTCGCATGGCCATGACTGCGAGGGCGATTATCTGATCCCGGGTCTGATCGAGCTGCACACCGACCACCTCGAAGTTCACTACGCCCCACGTCCGAAAGTGCGCTGGAACCCGGTCTCCTCCGTCCAGGCCCATGACGCTCAGATCGCCTGTGCCGGCATCACCACGGTGTTTGACGCCCTGCGCCTCGGCATGGATGAGGACGCAGACCTCAAGGCCGACGACATGCGGCTGCTGGCCGATGCCATCGAGACCGCCAGGGCTGAGAACCGCCTGCGCGCCGATCACTTCATCCACCTGCGCTGCGAAGTCTCCGCACCGGACGTCATGGAGGGCTTCGAGATCTTCGGTCATGATCCGCTGGTCAAGCTGATCTCCCTGATGGACCACACCCCGGGCCAGCGCCAGTTCGTTTCGCTCGACGCCTACAAGCTCTATTACAAGTCCAAGAAGGGCTTCACCGACGAGCAGATGGCCGAGTTCATCGAGAAGCGCCGCGCCCGCGCCGATGACATCGCCCCGCGCAATCGCAAGCTGATCTCGGCCATTGCGGCCGAACATGGCGTGATCATCGCCAGCCATGACGATGCCACCGTCGCGCATGTCGATGAGGCGATCAGTCTCGACACCCGCATCGCCGAGTTCCCGACCACCCTGGAAGCCGCTCGCGCCTCCCATGCCGCCGGCATGGGCGTGCTGATGGGCGGCCCGAACGTGGTGCGCGGCGGTTCTCACTCCGGCAACGTTTCGGCCAAGGCCCTGGCGGAAGACGGCTGTCTCGACATTCTCTCGTCCGACTATGTTCCGGCCTCCCTGCTGCAGGCCGCGTTCCAACTGGCAGACGAGATCGACAGCCTGACGCTGCCCAAGGCCATGGCCATGGTCACCTCGACCCCGGCGGAAATGGCCGGCCTGCAGGATCGCGGCCGCCTCGTCGAAGGCCGGCGCGCCGATCTGGTGCAGGTGCGCATGGTCGGGTCCGTACCGGTGGTGCGCGGCGTCTGGCGCGAAGGCCGTCGGGTCGCCTGAAGCAGAAATCGCCAGCAGGCGAAACGTCCAGACGGAGCCAGACATGACCGACATCGCAGCAAGGGACAGTCTGGAGATGGGGCACGCAGCCCCGGTGGGTCCCGGCAGGCTAGTTCTGGTTGTCGGCCCGAGCGGAGCGGGCAAGGACACGCTGATGAACGCGCTGCGGGCCGATCTCAGCGCCGACCCCCGGTTCGTCTTCGCCCGCCGCCTGATCACCCGCGCCGCTGACGGGGCGACGGAGGACCATGACGTCATCGACCGGACCGAGTATGACCGCCGCTGTGCATGCGGCGAGGTCGCGCTGGCCTGGGAGGCGCATGGCCTCGGCTACATCCTGCCGCCGAGCGTCGATGCAGCCGTGCGGCAGGGCCTGACGGTCATCGCCAACGGCGCCCGCCGCGCGCTGCCGTTGGCTCAGGCCAAATACGCCCATGTCCGGGTGCTGCTGATCACCGCCCCGCGCGCAATCCTTGCCGAGCGTCTTGCTGCCCGTGGCCGCGAGACGCGCGAGCAGATCGAGGCCCGTCTTGATCAGGCCGATCTCGACATGCCGGGCGTGGAAGGCCTCATCCGCATCGACAACACCGGCAGCATTGCCGACAGCGTCGCCCTGATGCGGGCGGCCATTTCCGCGCGGGATTGACGCAGCGAGAGCCGGACTTATGGCGGTGGCGGCGCAGCCGGCTGGTCCGGGATTACGACGGGGCCAGCTTCGCCCTGTGAGTTCTGGCCTGGCAGCAGGCCCTTCACGCCCAGCGAGCCCAGAAAACCGCTCGGCAGGCCGAATCCCTGCTCGACAGCCTTCAGCACTTCCTGGTCATTGACCTCGCCGTCGAGCACCTTCTGCACGTCGATCTGGGTTCTGCCGCCAGTAGCCTGTTCAATCAGGGTCCCGGCAGTCGTGCTCAGGATATCCTCTGGTTTGGCCCGCAACAGTTTGATGAAGCCGCCGCCAACCTCCTCCAGCTGCTTGTAGGCAGCGGCAGGGTTTTCCAGGATCCCCTGGATGTCCGGATAGATCTGCGGCTGCGACCAGGGGCCGCGAATGACAATCGGCACGCCAAGCCCGCCCATCTGCTTGTCTTGGCCCTTTTTGCGCGGCTGTGGTGCGATGCCCTCAAGGCTCGGCACGATCTGCGGCTCCACCCGCCAGTCCAGGGTCATCGCCGGCATGTCCGTGGTGCCGCCACCACTCATCTGCAGCAGGGGCCCGACCAGTGCCAGATCATTGCTGACGGCAACACCGTTCTGCAGCGAGAACGACGCGCTCAGGCTGGTAAAATCGGTCTGGTTGTCCTTGGCCGTCTGCCAGCCAAGCAGGGTCTCGACCGCAAGACCGCGCACCATCTTCGGAATATTGACGCCAAGGATCGCACCATCGCTCAGAGCGATCCGCGCAGTGCCGCCCAGATTTCCAACCAGCTCCGCTTCGCTGCCGCCCTGGGTCGTCACATCGAAGGACAGCCCGGCCTTGCCCTGCAGCCAGGACAGGCCCGCAGCATCCCGCAGGAAATCCCGCCCGTTGAGGTCAGCCAGATCCAGCGCTGCGCTGATCCGGGGCTGCCGCGCGCCGCCTTCGACGGAGAGGTTGCCCTTGCCGTTGCCGCCATAAAGCGCCATGCGTTCGAGACTGGCCGCCAGCGTTCCATTCCGGATCGTCACGGCGACCATGCTCTCGCCGATGCTGATCTTGTCCCAGGTGATCCCACCGGAGGTCAGCGACAAATCTGCATCAATGGCCGCCAACCCGCCAAAATCAATCGGCGCATTGCTCCATCCGGCAGGTGCGGCAGGTCTCTGGTTCCTGCTGCCTTCCTGCTTGCCGCCAGCAGACGCCGTTGATGTTACCCGGCCAAGATAGGGATCGAGCGGCAGGCTCTCCAGAATGAGCTTTGCCGTCAGCTTTGGTGTCCCGCCAATCTGCAGGCTGCCGTCACCGGTTCCCTTGATACTGTCGAGGGTGAAGCGGGCCCGTGTGAACTGGACGGACTGCGGCGCAACCGCCAACTGCCCGGCAAGCGAAAAGCCCTTCAGGCCGTCACCTTTAGGCAGCGGCCGCCCCATCCAGGACAGAAGACCTCGCAAGTCCGCTGTTTCCAGCAGCACATCGCCGTCGAGACCCTGTGCTCCTGCCAGTTGCCCATCAAAGCCGACGGTCACCCGCTGGCCTTGCGCCTTGACCTCGACCGGTGCCGGCAGGCCACCCAGCAGCGGCGCCGGCGTTGCCTTGCCGCGAATGGCAAACGGTTCGCCGCGCCAGTTGACCTGACCGGTGACAGAGACAGGCTTGTCCAGCCCGTCGAATTTTGCCGTCATGTTGAGGCCGGTAAGCTGATCCGCCTGTGGATCGCCGCCAGCAACAGAGGCAAGGCCGAGGCCGGAGACGACGCCATCCTGCAACGACACGCTGCCGGACAAGGCAAGGCTTGCGAGCAACTCGGCTGCCGAAGCTCCACGGGCGGCAAAGGCCACATCCGCACCAAAGGCTCCCTCCGCCGGCAGGGTGTTGCCAGTCAATGCCAGGAGATCGCCGAGGGCACCGCCACTCGACTGCAGGCGTCCGGTGATGCGGGGCGCCTTGCCGCCAAGCTCGGCTTGCGCGGCACCCGACAGCTTCAAGGCCCCGACGCTCAGTGCAGCTTCATGCACCAGGACTTCTGCCGGACTGGCGGCGACGCGGCCTGCAAGACTGACGGCACCGGCAAGCGCCGGAAGATCTGCCGGAGCCACGCCGGCCAGGGCCCCGGCTTCGGCCAGGGACGGCGCAACCCCCTCAAGCCTCAGGTCAAGCGCCAGCGGGCTGAGGCCAAGACTGCCCCTGGCCGAAAGGCTGGCGCTGCCGGATGCAAGCGTGACAGACACAGCTGCCGATGCCCCGCCTGCCAGCTTCACCGGGGAATCCGCTTCCGCCTCGACGCTGACCGGCTGCTCCCGCCATTTGGCCGTTCCGGACAACCGGGCCGGACCGGACAGATCGGGAACCGACAGGCGTGCAGTTACATCGGTGAGAAGAACGGACTGGCCGCTGCGCGCATCGGCGTAGGCGATCCGGCCCTTGACGATCTCGATGTCATCAAACCCGACACGGGTAAGACCGGACAGTTCCCGAACGGCCCCTGCATCCGGGCCAGTGACCGCGATCTCAGGCTCCGGTGTGTCCGCGCCCGGTGCCGGCGCTGGTGTTGCCCCGTCAAACTGCGTGAAAACGCTCTCGATCCGCTTCATCGGCTGACGCGGGGCCCAGCTCGTCCGGCCGTCCGCAGCTATGTCCAGCTGAAGCTGCGGCGCCTCCAGCCGCACTCCGGTGACCTGGATCGCCCCGCCGAACAACGCGCCCCAGGCAAGCGAGAACTCGACCGCCTCCGCCTTTGCGAATTCGATGCCTTGCGCACCAGCCTCGCCTGACAGGCCAACATCACGCGCGGTCAGGTGCAAACCGGGGATCAAGGAAACCGACACCGGTCCGTCGACCCTCAGATACCAGCCAGTGGCTGCTTCCAGTTCCTGCACCACCCGCGCCTTGATCGCGTCGCGCGGAAGGAACATGGGCACAACGAACACAGCCGTCCCGACGACGAGGCCCGTTCCGGCCAGTGCGATCAGCGCGCGCTTCATCCCGTCTCTCCGCAATCGAATCGCGGCTAGTCTAAGGCAAAGCGTGTCAACAGCGTGACCATTGATCGCCCGGCGACCTCAGGGATCGTCTAAACTGTCAGGTGGCGGCGGACTTCCTGCTCGTCCAGCTCCGCCCGCGCGCCCGCCATGACCACCTCGCCGCGGTCCATGACCGCGAATGTGTCAGCCAGATCGCGGGCAAATTCGAAATATTGCTCCACTAGAACGATGGCCATCGTGCCTTGCTGCCGCAACCAGTCGATGGCCCGGCCGATATCCTTGATGATCGACGGCTGGATGCCTTCGGTCGGCTCGTCGAGGATCAGCAGGCGCGGCCGGGTGACGAGGGCGCGGGCAATGGCGAGCTGCTGCTGCTGGCCGCCCGACAGGTCGCCGCCCCGGCGTGACAGCATTGCCTTCAGCACCGGGAACAGCTCGAAGATCTCGGCAGGCAGTTTGCGGTCCCGCCAGGGCAGCGGCGCAAAGCCGGTCTCAAGGTTCTCCTTCACGCTCAGAAGCGGAAAGATCTCCCGCCCTTGCGGCACCACGGCAATGCCGAGCCTCGCCCGCTGATGCGGCGCCAGCTTCGAAATGTCCTGCCCGTTCCACAGGATGCGTCCGGCGCTGATGCCTTGCTGACCGGCGATCGCGCGTAAGGTCGACGTCTTGCCCACCCCGTTGCGCCCCATCACACAGGTCACTTCGCCGACCTTCGCCTCCAGCGACACCGCCTTCAACGCCTGCGCGGCCCCGTAATGCAGATCAATCTTCTCAACGCTCAGCATGGTCCGCTCCAGCTTGTTCATTGTCAGGCCCATCGGCCTTCGTCAGTGCACCCCGATGCGGTCGAGGCAATTCTCCGATTGGAGGCACCGCCTCGCCGCCCCCCCTCCCCCTCGTGGGGCCTGTTGCATAATTCCCCGTGAAGCGAGAGGATTGTTTTGTTTGGTGCTTCGGGGGT
>NZ_JBHYDX010000026.1:0-73967 GCF_051860505.1 Pannonibacter sp.
ACGGTGCTCCGCCCGCGGACCATTCACGCTCCACCAGATCAATCTGGCAAGAGGCGCTCGGATAGACAGGGGTGACGCAGAGCAAGGCGTGATCTGTCCCCCAAAAACAAAACGGGGCCTGACGGCCCCGTTCATAATCTCATGCTGCGAGCAGGATCAACCCTTGGTCCAGGACGCCATGACCTGCTCCAGGGCGCGGGCGCCGGGTGTGCCCTTTTCCAGGGTCAGGATGGCGCGCTTGCCGGTCTCATAGAGCATCGGAATATCGATCCAGCCGCGTTCGCGCAGCAAGGCGAGGTTGCGGTCGCGCTCGTTGTCGATGCTTGACAGGGCAATCCAGAAGAAGCCCGGCGAGACTTTCACCGAGGCCCCCATCAGCGCATCCCCACGCGCCTCTTCGGTCGGCTTCATCACGAGCCCCGGAACATTGGCAACGTCCTTGCCGGTAAAGCCGTCGGGAAGCTGATACTGGATCTCGACCAGATGGCTGGCCGGAAGCGAGGCATCGGTGTTCGGCTTGATTCGCACGGAGACGGCGATATTGCGGTCGGGGATCTCAGCTTGAGCGGCCAGAACCTGTACCGGCTTGCCGGAACTATCGGTTTCCTCGATGACGCTCCAGGCCACGCGGCCCTGGGACGCGGTTCCCGAGCCGGAAGCATCCTCACCCTCTTCATAGAGGATGGACCGCTGCGCCACGATGGATTCAACCGGAACTTCCGCAACCGGTGCCGGGGGCGTTATCGGCGCAACTGCGGCCGGTGCCTCGACAGCTGGCGCCGCCGGAGCTGGTTCAGGAGCCGCCTGTGCTGTTTCAGGGGCCGCAGGCTGCTGCGACGGGGTGATAAGCGTTGTGGTCACGGTGCGCGCGTCAGGCGCCACGGCAGGCTCACCATTGTCCGTCAGAAGACGGTCATTGGCCTTCTCGACCTTGCCATTCTCGGCAGGGGCGGATGCAGCCGGATCAGACGCTGCGGCCGGATCTGACGGGGCAACCGCAACAGCCGGAGTGCTGTCACCCGAGAACAGGCCCGCGATCAGATCGCGCTGGCCGAACAGAACAGCTGCAAGCCCGATGATGATCAGAACGAGACCGCCCAGCAGGGCATAACGCGTGACAGGAACACCGCCGCCATGTTCCATCTTGCGCGCACGGGGCGGCTTGCGGTCGGCATGGGAAGCAGCGGAGACAGGCTCCGGTACATAATCCGGCTCGATGCGGCGGTCGCGGCGCGGCTCGGCCTGGCGCGGGGCTGCAGGGGTCAGGGCATCATAGGACGGCGCGGAGATGGCACGGGGCGAAGCGTTGCTAGCACCGGCGATCTGGCCCTGACCGGCCGGGGGCGCAACCGGTTCTGCCCCGAAGCTCGGCTCGCGGCGCTGGACCGGTTCGGCCGGCTGAGGCGCCACAGGATCGGGGGCAAAGGCATCGCGTGCGGTCTGGACAGCCCGGGCCGAAGCCTGGCCAAGCCGCTCGGCCTCCTGGACGGTGTTGCCCAGAGGCGTGCGCGCGGCAGGAGCCGCAGGCGACGTGTCGGAGGTCCTGGGAGCCGCCGGGGCCGAAACCGGAGCAGCCGGCTGCGGACCATCAGCGGCAACCGGGGCAGCCGGACGGCTGGCCATCAGAGTTTCGCGGGCGGCTTCTGCCTCAACCTTCCGGATCGCCTCTTCCAACCGAAGCTGTTCCGCGGTGATCTCGGAGGGGGAAAGGGGCGGCTCGTAGGCCTTGAGCTGATTGACGATCGCGTTGCGCGCGCGGCTGTAGACATTTCTGCGGGCCGCACCGTTGTTTTCCGGCAACGAGGCGATCGTTTTCTTCAGGATCGAATAGTAATCAGCCATTGGCTCGCTCGTGAGGGGCTCCGGTGCCGCCAGTGTCCCGCAAATCAGGGACCGCAGACATCAACCATTTGTAGGCGCATCGCCGTCATGCGCAAGTGCCGTTTCTGACCTGCCGTAAAGGCAGAAATGGGGCGGTGCTGCCACCGCCCCCTTCATGGGGCATGCCCCGTGTCTCAATCCTGGAACGGGTTATGCACCAAGATAGTGTCGTCGCGCTCCGGGCTGGTCGACAGGATCGCCACCGGAGCGCCGATCAGTTCCTCGACATAGCGGACATATTTGACCGCCTGTGCCGGCAGTTCGGCCCAGCTGCGCGCGCCCTTGGTGGTTTCTTTCCACCCCGGAAGGGTTTCATAGATGGGGACGACGCGGGCCTGCGCGCCCTGCGATGCCGGCAGGTAATCGATGCGCTTGCCATCGAGTTCATAGGCAACGCAGATCTTCAGCTCATCGAGGCCGTCCAGGACATCGAGCTTGGTCAGCGCGATGCCGGTGATGCCCGACGTGCAGACCGTCTGGCGAACGAGAACCGCATCGAACCAGCCGCAGCGGCGCTTGCGCCCCGTAACGGTACCGAATTCATGGCCCTTGGTGCCGAGGAAGGTGCCGATCTCATCGTTCAGCTCGGTCGGGAACGGACCTTCGCCGACGCGGGTGGTGTAGGCCTTGGTGATGCCGAGGACGTAGTCGATGGCATTGGGGCCAAGACCAGAACCAGCCGAAGCCTGGCCGGCAACGGTGTTGGACGAGGTCACGAAGGGATAGGTGCCGTGGTCGATGTCGAGCAGAGCGCCTTGCGCACCTTCGAACAGCAGGCGCTTGCCTTCGCGGCGCTGGCCATCGAGCAGGCGCCAGACCGAGTCCATGTACGGCAGGACGGTTTCGGCAACGGAGGCCAGCTCCTGGTAGATCGCCTCGGCGGAAATCTCGGACTGACCAAGGCCACGGCGCAGCGGATTGTGATGCGCCAGCAACCGGTCGATCTTGGCTGGAAGGGACTCCAGATTGGCAAGGTCCATCAGGCGGATCGACCGGCGGCCGACCTTGTCCTCATAGGCCGGGCCAATGCCGCGGCCGGTGGTGCCTATCCGGGTGCCGGTGTTGGAGTTCTCCCGCAGGGCATCCAACTCGCGGTGCAGCGACAGGATCAGCGTCGCGTTCTCGGCAATGCGCAGGGTTTCCGGCTCGACGGAAACGCCCTGGTCGCGCAGGCGGCCGATCTCGGCAACCAGCGCATGCGGATCGACGACAACGCCGTTGCCGATGACGGAGAGCTTGCCTGGACGCACGACGCCCGAGGGCAGCAGGGAGAGCTTGTAGCTGACGCCATCGATGACGAGCGTATGGCCGGCATTGTGCCCGCCCTGGAACCGGACGATCACGTCTGCCTGGACGGACAGCCAGTCGACGATCTTGCCCTTGCCTTCATCGCCCCACTGGGAACCGACGACAACCACATTGGCCATTGGTGCCAAGCCCTCCTTGAAAAGGAAAAACAGGTCGGAGGCCCCGAATGCCCCCAACATACAAAGCCCCGGAGGGTACCGGGGCAAACGCGGCGGACTATAGCCACTTGCGCGCGATCATGCGAGCCGAAACGTGCGCGTTTTGGGCTTTACCGGCCAGATCGCCTTTCGGGTGGGAAGAAATGGTGTCTCATGCTAGGCGAACGAAACCGACATCCGCCTCGCGGCCTGACCCTTCCGACTGGACCTGATCATGAGCCTCATCAACTGGCTGCTGCTGGCAGCCCTCAGCGCCTTGTGGGGCGGTGCCTTCCTGTTTGCCAAAGTTGCGGTCAGCGAAATCCCGCCCTTCGTGCTGGTGTTCCTGCGAGTTGCGCTCGCGGCCGCGCTTCTGCATGTCGTCCTGCGGCTGTCCGGCCATCGGCTGCCGCTGGACCGCAAGAGCCTCGCCGCGTTCCTCGGGATGGGGCTGCTCAACAACGTCATCCCCTTTTCCCTGATTTTCTGGGGCCAGACGGGGATCGCAGCCGGGCTTGCCTCGATCCTGAATGCCACGACACCGATGTTCACCTTTTTCGTCGCAGCCGTCATCCTGCGCCAGGAGCCCGTGGCGGGAAACCGGATCGCCGGCGTGCTGCTGGGGTTCGCCGGTGTGGCGGCCATGCTGTCGGCAGGTCTCGCCGGACTGACCTCCGACCCGCTCTGGGCGCAGGCAGCCTGCCTGGGTGCGGCCCTGTCCTATGCCTTCGCCGGCGCCTTCGGCCGCAGGTTCCGTGAGACGCCGCCAATGGTAACCGCCACCGGCCAGTTGACCGCCTCGACCCTGATCATGACGCCCGTCGCCCTGATGACCGCAGGCGACTGGTCACCCGGCACCGTCAGTCTTCTGGTCTGGGCGAATGTCGCGGCGCTTGGCATCTTTGCAACTGCCCTCGCCTATCTGCTGTTCTTCCGCCTGCTCGCCCGTGCCGGGGCAACCAACACGTCGCTGGTCACCCTGTTGATCCCGGTTTGCGCCCTCATCTTCGGGCACCTGTTGCTGGGAGAAAGGCTCTACCCGACCCAGTTTGCCGGGCTTGTCGTGCTTCTGGCGGGACTTGCGCTGCTGGACGGGCGGATTCTCGCCCCGTTCCGCCGCAAGACCAAAGCGTGATGCAAAAGGGCGGCGGCCAGGTTTCCGGCCGCCGCCCGCTCAGGCATGGAACCTGTCCTGCCCTGGGAGAGATCAGAAGCGCAGCGGCTTTACCTGCTTGACCATCGGCAGGGAAGCGATGGCTGAAAGTGTATCGGCCGGCACCTCGCCGTCGACTTCCAACAAGGCAATCGCATCGCCGCCCGGCCCGGTGCGGCCGAGGTTGAAGGTGGCGATATTGATGCCGGCATCGCCCAGAAGGCTGCCGAACTTGCCGATGAAGCCCGGCTTGTCCTCATTGGTGATGTAGACCATGTGCGGGCCGACACCGGCTTCCATGTTGATGCCCTTCACCTGGATGATCCGCGGCTTGCCGTCGCCGAACACGGTGCCGGCGACAGAGCGTTCCTGCCGGTCAGTGACGACGGTCAGGCGGATATAGGTTTCATAGGCGCCGGTCTGGCCACGGCGCACTTCCTCAACCTGGATGTTGCGGTCGCGGGCGATGGACGGGGCAGAGACCATGTTGACGGTTTGCAGCAGCGGCGTCAGGACGCCGGTCAGCGCAGCCGCCGTGAGCGCGCGCGTGTTCATCTCGGCGACCGCCCCGGCATATTCGAGGCGCACGGCCTTGATGCCCGTTTCCGTCAGCTGGCCGGCGAAGGAGCCGAGCTGCTCGGCAAGACGCACGAAGGGCACGAGACGCGGGGCTTCCTCGGCCGTGATCGAGGGCATGTTGAGGGCGTTGGTGACGGCGCCAGCCACAAGATAGTCCGAGATCTGCTCGGCCACCTGCAGGGCGACATTCTCCTGCGCTTCCGTGGTCGAGGCGCCCAGATGCGGCGTGCAGACCATGTTGGGCGCGTTGAACAGCACGTTCTCCTTGGCCGGCTCCTCGACGAAGACGTCGAAGGCAGCGCCGGCAACATGGCCGCTGTCGAGGGCCGCGCGCAGGGCATGTTCATCCACCAGACCACCACGGGCACAGTTGATCAGATAGACCCCGCGCTTGGTCTTCTGCAGCGCATCGGCGGAAATGATGTTGCGCGTCTTGTCGGTCAGCGGCGTGTGCAGCGAGATGAAGTCCGCGCGGGCGAGCAGAGCGTCCAGATCGACCTTCTCCACGCCGAGATCCAGAGCCCGCTCCGCCGTCAGGAACGGATCGTAAGCGATCACCTTCATCTTAAGGCCGAGGGCGCGTTCGGCGACAATCGAGCCGATGTTGCCGCAGCCGATGAGGCCGAGCATCTTGCCGGTGATTTCGACCCCCATGAAGCGGGTCTTTTCCCACTTGCCGGCCTGGGTCGAGGCATTGGCCTCCGGGATCTGGCGGGCGACGGAGAACATCATCGCGATGGCATGTTCTGCCGTGGTGATGGCGTTGCCGAAGGGCGTGTTCATCACGATGATGCCCTTGGCGGTGGCGGCCGGAATGTCGACATTGTCGACGCCGATGCCGGCCCGGCCGATGACCTTCAGGTTGGCCGCCGCCGCAATGACCTTCTCGGTCACTTTGGTGGCGGAACGGATGGCAAGGCCATCATACTGGCCGATGACGGCGAGCAGCGCGTCCTTGTCCTTGCCGAGTTCGGGGCGGAAGTCGACCTCGACCCCGCGCGACTTGAAGATCTGAATGGCAGCGTCGGACAACTGGTCCGAAATGAGAACTCTGGGAGCCATGACTGATTTGTCTCCTGCGACCGGGAGCAACGTCAGCACCTCAAAGGGGATGCACGTTCAGGCTCGACCGGCGATGAGGTTGCAAGGGGCTGCCGGGAAACCCGGCTGCCGGAGTTGCGAGAAAAACGTCAGAATGCCTCAGGCTGCAATCTGCAGCTTGGCCTTCTGGATCTCGAAGGCCCAGTCGAGCCAGGGCAGCAGCGCGGCGACGCTTGCCGGATCGACCGTGGCACCGCACCAGATGCGGAAGCCCGTCGGCGCATCACGATAGGAGCCGATGTCATAGGCAACGCCTTCGGCCTCCAGCGCCGCGACCATTGCTTTTGCAAATGCGGCCTGGCCGGCCTCATCGAGCGCGGTGACGGCAGGATCCACAATCTTCAAGCAGACGGAGGTGTTGGACCGGGTTGCCGGATCGACCGCCAGGAAATCGACCCAAGGGGTGCGACCGACCCAGCCGGTGATCTGCGCCGTGCTTTCGTTGGCGCGGGCGATCAGCCCCTCGAGACCGCCGATGGACGAGGCCCATTCCAGCGCGTCGATATAGTCCTCGACGCAGAGCATCGACGGGGTGTTGATCGTCTCGCCCTTGAAGATGCCTTCGTTGATCTTGCCCTTGGAGGTGAGGCGGAAGATCTTGGGCATCGGCCAGGCCGGGGTGTAGCTCTCCAGCCGCTCCACAGCACGCGGGCTGAGGATCAGCATGCCATGTGCGCCTTCCCCGCCGAGCGCCTTCTGCCAGGAGAAGGTGACGACATCGAGCTTTGAGAAATCCATGTTCTGCGCAAAGGCGGAGGAGGTGGCATCGCAGATGGTCAGGCCTTCACGGTCGGCCGGGATCCAGTCGGCGTTCGGCACGCGCACGCCGGAGGTGGTGCCATTCCAGGTGAAGACGACATCGCGGCTGAAATCGACCTGCGACAGGTCCGGCAGCTCGCCGTAAGGGGCATCAAGCACACGCGCGTCGAGCTTCAGCTGCTTGACCACATCGGTCACCCAGGTGGCACCGAAGCTTTCCCAGGCGAGCATGTCAACGCCGCGGGCGCCGAGCAGCGACCACAGCGCCATCTCGACCGCGCCGGTGTCCGAGGCCGGAACGATCCCGATGCGGTAATCCGCCGGAACCTTCAGCACGTCGCGGGTCATGGCAATGGCGAGCTCAAGCCGGCTCTTGCCGATCTTGGCGCGGTGGGAGCGGCCAAGCGAGGTCGTGGCAAGCGCGGCGGCAGACCAGCCGGGGCGCTTGGCGCAAGGACCAGACGAAAAATGGGGATTGGCCGGGCGAAGTGCCGGCTTTGCAGTCGCTGTCATGTAACTACCCTCTCAGATAGGTGCCCCTCGTTGGGGAGGGGTGTCCCACGGACGGTGGTAATGGCTGCGACCGTTTGCGTCAAGATGAAAGCCTGGAGCGGACAAGATCCGGAAAGCGCGCCGCACAACCCAGCATTTTTATTCCGTCAGGAGCGGGCCAGACGCAAGATAGCGTCGCCCCCTTCCCGAGCCGGTCGACGGCTACCGGGTAAACAAAAAGGCCCGCACGGGGCGGGCCTTTCACATTGCAAATCTTTGTCGGATCAGAAGCGGCGGGAAATCGCGTCGCCCTGGTACAGCATCGGCTGGGAGACCGGGGCGCTGTCGAAGTTGTAGCGCACGCCGAGACGGATCTCATGCGCGGTCAGGTCCTTGTAGGTGATGCGCGTCTGGCCTGTGCCGACGTTGTAGAGCTTGACCGACTTGGCATCGCCCAGGTTCTTGTAGCGATAGCCAGCGTCGATGCTCCAGTTCGGGGTCACCGCATAGGACGCACCGGCCATCAGGGCCCAGGCGAGGTTCCACTTGCTGTGCGACCCGTCGTAGCTCGGGCTGCCACCACCCGGATTGACGGACTTGGTGCCGGAGGTGTTGACCCAGGCACCACCGAGGCCGGCACCGATATAAGGCGTCAGGCCGTTCCAGGTACCGACATCGACATAACCGTTCAGCATGACGGTCCAGACGTCGATCTTGGTGCTTTCCTTGGAGAAGCCGCCCACGCAGCCGCCGCAGACGGCGTAGCCGGTGTAGTCAGCCGGGGTTTCGTAGTCGACGGTCACGTCCGCACGGAAGTAATCGTTGAACTTGTAACCGACACCGGCGCCAAACATCCAGGCGTCATCGAGATTATTGCGCTGAAAGCGCAAGTCACCAATGACAGGGTCGTTGAACGAGCCCTTTGGCTCTTCGTAGATCTTGTAGGCGATATCGCCACGCAGATACCAGCCGCCGACAGCAGGCACTTCCGGGATATGCTCAATGATTGGCGCCGGCATATCTGCTGCGAAAACCGACGTGGAAATGGCCATCGCAACACCGGCCAAAGACAATTGCTTGAACACGTTGCCCATGTCCTGGTCCTTCGAAACAAGCGTCCGCACCGAACAGGGTGGGTCGCGTTGGGGAAACACAGGCAGAGTTTTGACCGGAAACGATTAAGAGCGACTTAACCGTATTCTTTAACTGTAATTTTTTACCTTAACAAAGACTTACTGCGCTTGAATTTCGGTAACCAAACATTAACAAAAAGGCCCCAGCGCGAAGGCTGGGGCTCAGAGGCAACTGCAGGACGAGACGTCAGGCGGCGCTGCGGGCGACGACGTCGACGATCTCGTCCACGACCTCATTGACGAGGGCCGCGTCGTCCCCTTCCGCCATGACGCGGATCAGGGGTTCCGTCCCCGACGGGCGGATGACAAGACGGCCGGAACCGCCCAGGCGATCTCGGCCGGCGTCAATGGCGGTCTTGACGCTCTCGTTTTCAAGCGGTGCACCGCCGCGATATCGAACATTCTTCAGCACCTGCGGCACGGGCGTGAACTTGGCACAGACTTCCGAAACCGGACGCCCCTCCTCGCGGACGCAGGCCAAGATCTGCAAGGCAGCGATGAGGCCATCACCGGTGGTGGCGTAATCGGACAGCACCAGATGGCCGGACTGTTCGCCGCCCACGTTGAAGCCGTGGCTGCGCATGTGTTCGACCACATAGCGGTCACCCACCTTGGTGCGCGCCAGCGACAGGCCCTTGCCGGCCAGGAACCGCTCAAGTCCAAGATTGGACATGATGGTGGCAACGATGCCCGGCGCCGACAGGCGGCCAGCAGCATGCCAGCTCTCGGCCACAACGGCCATCAGCTGGTCGCCATCGACCACCTGGCCGCGTTCGTCGACGATGATGACTCGATCCGCATCACCATCGAGCGCGATGCCAATGTCGGCGCGCACTTCATGCACCTTGCGCGACAGGGCATCGGTCGACGTGGAGCCGCAATCCTTGTTGATGTTGTAGCCGTCCGGATTGACGCCGATGGAGATGACTTCGGCTCCCAGTTCCCACAGCGCATCAGGCGCGACCTTGTAGGCGGCACCGTTAGCGCAGTCGACGACGATGCGCATGCCTTCGAGGCTCATGTCACGCGGCAGCGCACGCTTGGCGAATTCGATGTAGCGCTGCTGCGCCCCGTCGATACGTTTGGCCCGGCCAAGCTCATGCGATCCGGCCAGACGTGGTGCAAGATCACTTTCAAGCAGGCTTTCGATCTCCAGCTCGATCTCGTCGGACAGCTTGAACCCGTCCGGGCCGAAGAACTTGATGCCATTGTCGGCAAAGGGATTGTGCGATGCCGAGATCATCACACCGAGATCCGCCCGCAGAGAGCGGGTGAGCATCGCGACAGCTGGTGTCGGCAGCGGGCCAAGCAGGAAAACGTCAAGCCCCACTGATGTGAAGCCCGCCACCATGGCGTTCTCGAGCATGTAGCCGGACAAACGCGTGTCCTTGCCGATGACGACCCGGCTGCGATGGCCGCCGTTGCGGAACATCAAGCCCGCGGCCATTGCGACCTTCAGAGCGACCTCTGCCGTCATCGGGTGTGTATTGGCCTTGCCGCGAATGCCATCGGTGCCGAAATACTTGCGCATGGTGGAATCACTGCCTGTCTGGAATGAGTTCATGAATGCATGTAGCGCATAGAGAAGCATAGGAGCGTTCAAAAACTGTGAGCGAGTGTTACGGCGCAGCACGGATGACCGGGCGAAAAGCAAGACGCCCGGCACAAGGGCCGGGCGTCTCGAACTTGGTCTTGAGCGACAGGATCAGGCGCTCGGCTGCGGTTCCATCCCGGAGGGCGCGCCCCCTTCACCGCCGCGCTTGACGCCGGTGGAGGGAACCGCGGAAGAGCGGCCAACAGGGGTATCATCCCCGTTGTCGCGAACCGGCGGCTTGCCCTCGAGCAGGTTCTTGATCTCCTCGCCGGACAGGGTCTCATATTCGATCAGGCCCTTGGCCAGCGCTTCGAGCTGATCGGCCTTCTCGGTCAGGATCCGCTTGGCTTCCTCGTAGCCCTCGTCCACATAACGGCGGACTTCGGCGTCGATGATACGGGCGGTCTCTTCAGAGACATTCTGCTGCCGGGCGACAGAGTGACCGAGGAACACTTCTTCCTGGTTGTCGCCATAAGCCACCTTGCTGAGCTTGTCGGAGAAGCCCCACTGGGTGACCATCGCACGGGCAAGACGCGTCGCCTGCTTGATGTCGGAGGACGCGCCGGAGGTGATGTTCTCCTTGCCGAAAATCAGCTCCTCGGCGACGCGGCCTGCCATCATGATCGCCAGACGCGAGGTCATCTGCGTGTAGCTCATAGAAATTTCATCGCGTTCCGGCAACTGCATCACCATGCCAAGCGCACGGCCACGCGGGATAATGGTCGCCTTGTGCACCGGATGCGCCTTCGGCACGATCAGGGCAACCAGCGCATGGCCAGCTTCATGATAGGCCGTGCAACGCTTTTCTTCCTCGCTCATGACCAGCGTGCGACGCTCCGCACCCATCATGACCTTGTCCTTGGCATCCTCGAACTCGGACATGGTGACCAGCCGCTTGGAGCGGCGGGCGGCCAGAAGCGCGGCCTCGTTCACGAGGTTCATGAGGTCTGCGCCCGAGAAGCCGGGAGTGCCGCGTGCGAGCGTCTTGACGTCGACGTCCGGCGCCAGCGGAACCTTGCGCATGTGCACCTTGAGGATCTTCTCGCGGCCGGTGATGTCCGGGTTCGGAACCACGATCTGCCGGTCGAAACGGCCTGGGCGCAGCAGCGCCGGGTCCAGCACGTCCGGACGGTTGGTCGCGGCGATGATGATGATGCCTTCGTTGGGCTCGAAGCCGTCCATCTCGACGAGGAGCTGGTTCAGTGTCTGCTCCCGCTCGTCATTGCCACCGCCAAGGCCTGCCCCACGGTGACGGCCGACGGCGTCGATTTCGTCGATAAAGATGATGCAAGGCGCGTTCTTCTTGGCCTGCTCAAACATGTCGCGAACGCGCGAAGCACCCACGCCGACGAACATTTCAACGAAGTCGGAACCGGAGATGGTGAAGAACGGCACATTGGCTTCGCCAGCGACGGCGCGGGCCGTCAGCGTCTTGCCGGTGCCCGGGGGGCCGACGAGGAGCACACCGCGCGGAATGCGGCCACCCAGACGCTGGAATTTCTGCGGATCACGCAGGAACTCGACGATTTCCTGGAGATCTTCCTTGGCTTCGTCGATGCCGGCGACATCGTCAAACGTCACGCGGCCATGCGCTTCGGTCAGAAGTTTGGCCTTGGACTTGCCAAAGCCCATGGCCTTGCCACCGGCACCGCCCTGCATCTGGCGCATCACGAAGATCCAGATCCCGAGGATGATCAGCATCGGGAACCAGGAGATCAGAGCGCCGATGAGCGAAAAGTTCTCCGACGGCGGACGAGCATTGATCAGAACGCCCTTGTTGCGCAACTCGTCAACATACTGCGCGCCATCGGGAGCATAGGATGTGAAAGCGGTGTTGTTTGTCGTCCGGCCAGTGATCAGCTGCTGCTGGATTGTCACCTCGCGGATTTCGCCCTGATCAGCCTGGTTAAGGAACTGCGAGAACGGAATCTCATTGCTCGGCGCTTTCTGTCCCGGGCCCTGGAAGAGCTGGAACAGCGCGATCAGCAAGAGCGCGATGATCACCCAGAGTGCGAAATTGCGGAAGTTTGCGTTCATTTCGATCCCTTGTCCGCCATCCGGCGGCCAGTTACGCGGAGAACCCTGTCCCCTGTTTGATCCCAAGATAGGTCGCGGGACAGGCCCTGCCAAGGCGGTGTGGCAGTGTTGCGCAGCCGGGCTCACTTTTTTCTTAAAAAAGCTGGCGAAAGAACGGCAACAGGCCGGATTTCAAGCTCCTTGACCGAAATGCCATGCAAATAATCGACAGGACGGGCGCGACTATCCCCGCAAGTCACAGGCGCAGCGGCAGGTGAGCGAGACTTACACCGGCAGGCAAGGGCGAGAAACCGGGGACAACAGCCGGCGCATCGTCCGCTGAGCTGGCACTGACAAGCACCGGCGATCGGACAAAGGCTTCGGCCGGGAACCCGGCGCGCAGGTCCCGGTCAAATCCGGAATGACAACCGCCAGCCGGACCGATGCGCAGCCTTTCAGCAGCAGCTGACAGGCTCAGACGAAAACGGCCGTCCCAGAGCAGGGAGCTGCCAGGTTGAACGTTGACACTGTCAGCAGGCTGCCGACCCGGTTCGCGCCAGAAGCCGACATAGGCCGGTTCGGCGGCAATCACGCAGCCGGCAAGCGTCTGCCGGGTGGTTCCGCTGGAGGAGAGAACACTGTCCAGCCGTTCAAGCCGTTCAAACCGGGGCGGATAGGCCTCGCCGCCAATGTGGCCAAGAACCCGCTGCAGCAGCCGCATCCGCACTTCAGCCGGCAGGGCAGCAAGGACCGACCGGTCAAGCCAGCCGGGGCCTGCGGGGTGTTGGGAGAAGTTCTGTTTCAACACCTCGCTGCCCCAGGCATCCAGCGCCTCGGCGGCCGAGGCCATGCGCTGAACGGTCACCAGAAGCCGTTCAGGATCAAGTCCCTCGCTGCCAAGGTGGGCCATCAGTCGGCGCAAGCGGACGCGCTTGAACGTCTGATCTTCGTTCGACGGATCTTCGCTATGGGCAATGCCAGCCGCTGACAAGGTCGCCCGCAGGCGCGCGCCCGGAACGGAAAGCAGTGGCCGCAGAATGCGCAAACCACATGGCCCGTCGTGGACATCAGGCCGCATCGCAGCAAGCCCGTAAACCCCGGAGCCGCGCGTCAGGCGGTCGAGGAAGGTCTCGATCTGGTCGTCGCGGTGATGCGCCGTCGCCAGTGCCTCGATGCCGCGCCTGGCCATGGCTTCGCCCAGCAGCGCATAACGCGCATGGCGGGCTTCAGCCTGAAGATTTGTGAGATCGGTTGGCGGGGACCAGGTCAGCAGTTCGGCGGGAAGACTGAGCCGGGCACAGAGCGCCACAACCTCTTGCGCTTCTGCGCGGGCCTGGGGGCGCAGGCCATGATCGACCGTGAAAACAACAACATCGGGTGCCGGGAGGGCTGCTGTTCGGCGGCGCTTCAACCAGTCAGCGACCAGCCAGAGAAGACAGGTGGAATCGGCACCGCCCGAGACGGCGAGCGCGACGGCGGGCAAACCGGACAGTGGCGCAAGCAGAAGGTCCGCCTCCGCAGCGTCAATCGGGTGCCACGCGGAGGGGTCAGGAGCAGCGGACACGCTGCTGTTCGGCACGGGCCTGATCCCGCACGGCCTTCGGTGCTTCGGGATACTTGGACAGAAGTTCGGCAAAGGTCGCGCAAGCGGCCGTTCCCTCGCCAAGGCCTTCCAGCGACAGGCCGAGCTTGAGAAGGCTTTCGGGCCCCTTTGTCGTGTTCGGATATTGGGTGTAGGTCTTCAGGAACGCATCCGCCGCCTGACGATAGTCCTGCTGACCGTAATAGCTCTCCCCCAGCCAGTACTGGGCGTTCGGGACGAGATCACTCTTGGGATAGGCGTCAAGAAACGCGCGGAACGACTGCTCTGCTGCGACATAGTCGCCGTTCAGCGCATGGGAATAGGCCGCGTCATAGTCCGTGCGCGGATCGCCGGTCAGGCTGAGGCTGGCCAGTTGTCCGGCGAGCGGATCCGGCCGCGCGGCAACGCCTGGAGGGGTCAAGGTCCGCGCACTGCCGGATGCCGGGTCCACAACCGATGTCTGGCCGCGCGCGAGGGCCGAAAGATCGAGCGGACCACCTGCCCCCGGCAACGTGACAATCTCGCCCTGCGTAACCTGATCAGCCGGAAGCTGGCCCAAGGTCCCGGCGGCAGGGGCAAGTCCGCTGCTTGCGGACAAATCCTGGCCCTGCACCTGGCCTGCAATTTGCCCGGAAATCTGGCCGGAAACTTGACCCGTGGCCGGGGCAGCGCCCTGCGGTTGGACCGCAGGGGCTGCATCCGAGCGCTTGCCGGGCTTCGGCGCGGATTCGAGTTGCTGGAACCGGTACTCGTTGTCTTCCTGCATGCGCCGCAGTTGCTCCTGCAACTCGCGCATCTGGAAGGTCAGCTGCTCGATCTGGCCATTCAGCCGGCGCATCTGATCTTCCATGTCATTGAGGCGCACCTGCGCATCACCGCCTCCGCTGCTCCCGCCAAACAGCTGGGCATTTGCCTGGGGCGCGAACGCGCTGACCATGCAAACGGCAGCAAGCGCTGCAACGAGCGTCTTCCAATTCACCATGCTTCACCTCCGGTTTGCCTCATGGCAGCCGATGGATAGCACAGGGCGCGCCGACTTCGGCCAAATTTTGACGCGCTGCGCGGACGTTACACCGCAGATGCAAAAAGGGCGCAACCTTGCGGCTGCGCCCTTTTGCAAATAACCGAGAGACCTTGCCAGATCAGGAACCGGCGCTGTTCAGCACGGTCACCGCGCGGCGGTTCTGCGACCAGCAGCTGTTGTCGTTGCAGACGGCGACGGGGCGCTCCTTGCCGTAGGAGATCGTGCGCAGGCGCGAACCGGCGACGCCGCGCGACACCAGATAGTCGCGAGCCGCGGTGGCGCGGCGGGCACCCAGGGCAATGTTGTACTGGCGCGTGCCGCGCTCATCGGCATGGCCTTCGATCGTGACCATGTACTTGCCATAGGTGCTCAGCCACTGGGCCTGCTTGTCCAAAGTGGCGCGCGCCTGGACGTTGACGGTCGACTGATCTTCCTCAAAGAAGATGCGGTCGCCGACATTGACGACGAAGTCCTGGCTGGAGCCCGGAGTGGCAGCCGCGTTGCCGTCAAGGCCGTCCGGCTTGGTCTGTGCGCAAGCGGCCAGCGTCAGGGCAAAGCCGAAGACCGCCGCAATGCGCGCCCCGCGAGTCATGATACCCGAATTCAACATCTCTCTGCTCCTCGTCCCCACCGTCCCCCGACAGGGTGAACGCAATCTATATTGGGTTGGTTAACAGCCGGTACGCGATCACGGTAAAGACTTTGTCAATCCCGCGCCTGCGTCCAGCATTCCTGCGACATTTCTGTCGCGCTCAAGAGCTGCCGCCGTGGCGGCAGTTTTCCGTTTGGCCCGTCAAGGCGCTCAATCGATCAGCGGCGACCAGGACGGATCCGAAGCAAATGCCGGCGTTGCGATGAGTTGCTCGTTGTAGCCGGTGAGGTCCACGGTCCAGACTTTCGGGCCGCCATTGGCGCCCGGCGCATCACGGAAGAACGTCAGCACACGGCCGTTCGGCGCCCAGGCCGGACCTTCATTGTGATAGCCTTCGGTCAGGATGCGCTCGCCCTTGCCGTCCGGCTTCATGACGCCGATCATGAAGCGACCCTGGTGCTGCTTGGTGAAGGCAATCAGATCGCCACGCGGCGACCACACCGGTGTGGAGTAACGGCCCGGACCGAAGCTGATGCGCTGCGGGTTGGACCCGTCTCCGCCCATCACATAGATCTGCTGCGTGCCGCCACGATCGGATTCGAACACGATCTGCGACCCATCGGGCGAGTAGGACGGGCTGGTGTCGATGGCCGGGGTATTGGTCAGGCGCGTGGTCGCGCGCGACCGCAGGTCCATGACAAAGATGTTGGCGTTGCCGCCCTGCTGCAGGCTCATCACGACGCGCTGACCATCGGGCGAGAAGCGCGGGGCAAAGGTCATGCCGGGGAAATTGCCGACAATCTCACGCTGACCCGTCTCGATATTGAGCAGGAACACGCTGGGATCATTGCCGGTGTAGGCCATGTAGGTGATTTCCTGGGTCGTCGGCGAGAAGCGCGGCGTCAGCACCAGTTCGTCGCCCCGGGTCAGGTAGCGCACATTGGCACCGTCCTGGTCCATGATGGCCAGGCGCTTGACGCGGTTGTTCTTCGGGCCGCTCTCGTCGACGAAAACGATGCGGGTGTCGAAGTAGCCCTTTTCACCGGTCAGGCGCTCATAGATCGCATCGGCAATGATATGCGCAAGGCGGCGCCAGTTTTCCTGAGTGGTGAAAAACTGCTGTCCAAGCATCTGCTCGCCGGCGAAGACGTCCCACAGGCGGAACTCGGCCCGCAAGCGGCCATCGGCCTGACGGGCCAGAGACCCGGCCACAAGCGCCTGTGCGCTGATCGTGCGCCAATCGCCGAAGCGCGGCGAGGAATTGGCTGTGATCCCCTTTTCAATGAAACTGGCCGGATCAAGCGGCTTGAACAGCCCGGAGCGGCGCAGGTCGTTGGCGATCACCGCCGTCAGTTCACGCGCCAACTGCGCATCCGCCCCTTCCGGGGCAAAATCAGGCAGCGCGATCGGCAGCGGCTCGACCGTGCCCTGGGTGATGTCGATCTCGATCAGGGCCTGCGCCGGGACAACCGGCGCAAGGCTGGCCAGGGCGAACAGGCAGCCGGCCGCAGTTGCCTTGATCCAGGCAACACACCCGGTCTTGGTGCGAAGGTTTCTCATGGGCAACAGGGCTCCAGGTTCACGTTTCACGCTCAGCCCCCCAGCATTTCTCGGGGGTCGAAATTGATGATCACTTCCCGCCAGGCGTTGTATTTCTCAGCTGGCAAGGAATAAGGCGCACAGCGCATGACAGCCCGGATGGCACTGTCAGAGGCCGCACGGAACGACGGATTGCCGTTGGAATTCAGGATCCTCGGCGCGCCCTGCACCTCACCGGCCTCGGTGAGGTTGAACTGGACACGAACTTTCAGATCCTCAGCCCCCACAGCGCCGGCAGGCGGGTTCCAGCAGCGCGATATCTGGCCACGCAATGCATCCAGCTCGGAAACCGTCATCTTGACATTGTTGTTCCCGTCGCGGCTGCCAAGCGAGGCGCTTTCCTTGTTGGCGGCCGAGCCCCCGCCGGACGGATCCACCTTGTTCAGAAGCGCGCTGATCTGGTTCGGATTGAAGTCCTGCGGCTTGGCCGGCTGCGCCTGGGCGGTCTGGGTTGGCGTTGCCGGTTTCGGCGGCGTCGGCTTGGACTTCGGCGTCACCTTCACAGGCTCGAAGGGAACAGCCTTCGGGGCTTCTTCGGCCGGCTTTGCCTCGGCGACCTCCGGCTTTTCCGGTGCCGGGGTCGGCGGCGGCGGCGTTTCGACCGGCTTCGGCGGTTCAGGTTTGGGCGGCGTCGGCTCGGGCGGCGTGGGAGCCGGTGGCGGCGTGGAGGCCGGCTCGGGGGCTTTCACGGGCTGCGGCGTCGGGCGCGGAGTGGGCGGCGTCGGCAACTCCACCTTCGATTCTCCGGCCGCCTTGTCCGGCTCCGCCTTGGCGTTCTTGGTCTCCTTGGACGTGGACTCGCTCGGCTTCTCCTTCAGCTCGGCGGTCTTCTCGCCTTTGTTGGGCTGGGTGAACTCGCCAATCGGCACCAGATCCACCGGCAAGGATTCCACCGGCTTGGTCTCAAAACCCTCCACGGCCGGGAGCCCGACAAGCGCCCAGATGCAAATGGCCACATGACCCGTCAGCGATGCAATCAGGCCGGCACGCATAAGGCGTCAGGACCCTTCTTCAATCGTCACAAGCCCAAGGCGCTTGAAACCGGCCGCATTGATACGGGCCATGATCTTCATCATGGTGCCGTAGTCGGCGTTCTGGTCGCCCCGCACATAAATCCGCTCTTCATAGCCATTGGCGGCGATGGCGGTGAGTTTCGGCACCACCTCGTCGAGCGGGATTTCGGTGTTCTGAATGTAGATCTGCCCGGATGAATTCACCGAGATCGTGATCGGCTCCTTGTCGCCTTGCAGCGGCTTGGCGGCCGTCTCCGGCAAATCAATCGGCACGCCAACAGTCAGCAGCGGCGCAGCGACCATGAAGATGATCAAAAGCACGAGCATCACGTCCACGAAGGGCGTGATATTGATCTCGGCGATCGGGGCGGCCCGTCGTCCACGGCGTCTGCGGCCACCGCCACCTCCGCCGCCTTTTCCAACGCTCATCCCCATGGCTTACATCCGCTCGTCGATCTGCCGCGACAGGATCGCGGAGAATTCATCGGCAAAGCCTTCCATCCGGGACGCCAGCTTGCTCGCGTCCGTCTGCAGCTTGTTGTAGGCGATAACTGCCGGAATAGCCGCGACAAGACCGATGGCCGTGGCCAGAAGCGCTTCTGCAATACCGGGCGCGACAACGGCCAGCGAGGTGTTCTCGGACTGCGCAATCGCCTGGAAAGCGGTCATGATGCCCCAGACCGTCCCGAACAGACCGATAAACGGAGCGGCCGCGCCGACAGTCGCCAGCACCAGAAGCTGCGATTCCAGGCGCTCGCTTTCACGCTGGATGGTGACATCCATGACCCGGTCGATGCGCTGCTGCAGGCTGTGCAGGGCCGGGCGGGCGCCTTCATGGCTGCGCTTCCATTCCCGCATTGCAGCAACGAACAGAGCCGCCATGGAATGGTTGGCCCGGCTCGACAGCGTCTTGTACAGTTCCTCCAGCGACTGGCCGGACCAGAACACCGTCTCGAACCGCGACATCTGCCGCTTGGTGCGCGTGTAGAGCAACGTTTTGTCGACGATGATCGCCCATGTCCAGACCGACGCCGCAAGCAGGCCGATCATCACGAGCTTGACGACAAAGTGGGCCTGCAGGAACAGGCCGAGAAACGACATGTCACCATGCTGCGCCGCCATGGTCGTCTGGGCAATTTCATTCATCGATAAAGGACCTCTCGGCCGTAAAGTTGTTTTGAGTGTTTGACTGCAGCTGGAGACCGTCACTTCGCCGCCGCTCGGCAAGCCCCGGAACTTCGCCTTCCTGACGGCTGAATTTGGCAAAACTGGGACTGCATGCTGCAATGCAGTTCGCCCTAGAAAGACCGGTTTATGGTTACCACGGTGTTAATTGCGTGAATTTTCCGCGAACAATCAACCACATCACCAGATTGACAAACACGGTTTCCGCACGACAAAGTTTCCGGCAGGAAAAATAAAAGTCGATCATGTCATGAGATTAGTGACTGTTTTTCTCTTTGCCTGCTTCGTTTCGGCGGCAGCCTCTGCTGTAGAGCCACCCGTCATCGCGGAAATGCCAAAAGAAACGTTGGCCGTTTCGAGTGCAATCGCGACGCGCCTGGCTCAGAACTATTCCTGCACGCCGGCGCGCACCTGCAAGGCGATTGCCAGTTGCGAGGAGGCCAGGTGGTATCTGCAGAACTGCCCCTGGGGCGGCAAGCTGGACAGGGACAGGGATGGCCATCCCTGCGAAAGCGGCCCCTGCTGACGTCACGCCGCGCCGGCTCTCCTCAGACAGCCGGATGGCCCATAGCCGCAAGCCGCGCTGCCAGCGCCGACGGGAGCCGGACAGGCCGGCCATCGGCCGTGATGACCGCGACGGTCACGTCTGCCTCGGCAAGAACCTCGGCATCCCGCAGGCCTTTCTGGTGCAGCGCAATCCTTGCGCCCCGCGCTTCGACCAGGGTGGTCACGATTTCGAGAACATCGTCGATCCGCGCCGGACGCAGGTAGCTGACATTCAGTTGCCGGACAGCAAAAGCAATGGAAGGACCATGCGCCCCGTCGGCAAGCTCGGCGTGATGGATCCCGCAATGACGCAGGAAATCCGACCGCCCACGTTCGAAGAAGCGGACATAGGAGCCATGATAGACAAGGCCGGTAAAATCCGTGTCCTCGTAATAAACGCGAACGGGAAGCACATGGCTCCCCGATGTGAGATGACCTGAAAGATCGGTCCAGTCCTGCTGCATGTCAGCCCTTTCCGGCGAGATGACCTTGGCTTAGGCGCAAGGCACCGGACATGCAAGACCCCGCCGAAGCGGGGTCCCAAAGTTCGTAGACTGCAAGTCAGGCACTGATCAGGCGGCGGCCACCTGGGACAGGAAGCGCTCGACCGACTGGCGCAGGGTATCGGCCTGCCGCTTCATGGCGATGGTGGCCTCACGCATCGTCTCGGCTGCCGTGGAGTTGTCCGTGATGTCGGAGTTGAGCGTCGCAATCGCGCCGGTCACCGCCATCGTGCCACGGGCTGCTTCGGACACATTGCGCGAAATCTCGCCCGTTGCCGCGCCCTGCTCACGCACGGCACCGGCGATGGAGGCAGTGTAGCTGTTCACCTCTTCCATCGACTGCGACACTTCACCGATCTCGTCCACGGCATCGGACGTCGAGGCCTGGATCGCCGCGATCTGGGCCGAGATTTCCTCGGTCGCCTTCGATGTCTGGTTGGCCAGTTCCTTCACTTCGGCGGCGACGACCGCAAAGCCGCGACCGGCCTCGCCGGCGCGAGCAGCCTCAATGGTCGCGTTAAGCGCCAGAAGGTTGGTCTGCTCGGCAATCGCCCGGATGAGATCGACGACCTCACCGATCTTGTTGGCGGCCTGGGCAAGGCCGGCAATCTTGACGTTGGACGACTGGGCGTTGGCCGTGGTCCGGCCGACGACTTCCGCCGTTGTGGCGACCTGACGTGCGATTTCGGAGATCGAGGCGTTCAGCTCTTCCGTGGCAGAGGCCACGGCCTGCACGTTCCCAGAAGCATTCTCGGAGTCCATGACGGCCTGCGACCCACGCTGCGCGGCTTCGGCAGCGCGCGCATTCAGGACGCTCGACAGTTCCTCGACATGCACAAGGTTCTCCTCCACCGCGCTCAGCACCGACTGTGCTTCATGGCGGAAGGAATTGATCATGGCGTCAATCGCGTGCTCACGCTGTTCACGGGCGACGTGACCGGCGCGACGTTCTTCAGCAAGGCGCTCGCGTTCAATGGAATTGTCCTTGAACACCTCGACGCAGCGCGCCATCTCGCCGATCTCGTCCTTGCGGTCGAGCGCATTGACCACGACAGTAAGATCGCCGTCGGCAATCTTACGGGCGCCGCCGGCCAGGGCCTGCAACGGGGCAAACATGCGGGCGGTCAGGAACCAGATCACAGCAACAATCGGCAGCAAGGCGACAACACCGGTGATGATCGCACCGAAAGTGATCTCCCGGGCAGCTTCTGCCAGTTCCGACACAGAGACAGCAGACCCGACGGCATAGCTGGTGCCCATCAGGTCACCGGTCTCGGTCGAGTACTGGTAGGAAGTGCCGGTGATGTCGACGGTGTTGGATCCGGTCGAGATCTGGGCCAGCGGCGCGGCCGTGCCCTGAACATCGCCGGCGTCAAAGATCGCCGCAACTCCCTTCGGGTCGACCAGGAGCGCATGTTCCGTCCGGCCAACGCCGCTTTCCTTGACGATCAGCGGGATCAGCTTGTCCATCGCGATCTGGAAACCGATGATGCCGAAGAACCGGTCATGCGAAAACACCGGCGTGGCAAACAGCAGCTCTACGTTGCCTTCAGGGCTAACACGGAAGCCGGATGTCGCGATTGCAGGCATACCGGTTGGCGTCCGATCGCTTGCTGCAAGCAGCGGCCCAACAGCAGCCTTGAGGGCAGATTCGCTGAGTTCAGGCGCGTTCAGGTTGCGCGCAAACTCCTCGCCCTTCTGGTAGCTGTAGATCACGTTGCCATCCACATCGACCAGCATCAGATCGCTGAACAGGCCCTGACCGATCAGGTTGCTCATCGATTGATGAATTGGCTTGTGATTGTTGGCATAGAAATTGGAGACCTGCGGCTCGATGAGCTTGTAGCGCTCGCCGGCCGGGTTCGGGTTGTCGTCAACGAAAATCTTGCGCAACTGGGCGGTGTGATTCTCTTTCAGAACCTTCCAGCCAGCCGTCATCTTCATCATCGCGTCCTTGGCGTCCGAGACCGACGCGAAGAAGCGGGCACTGTCCTGACGCTGCGCGAGCGCCAGAGCGAGGGTCTGGCTTTTGCCCAGTGTTGCACTGTTCAGGGCGCGTGCGGCCTGTTCATCGGCAACGCGGCCAGCAAGTTGCGAGGTGACCAGCACAGTGGCTGCGCACATGACAGAAGCGCCGATGAAGAACATCAGAGCCATCTTGTTAGACAAGCGATTTAGGATCATAGCAGCGTTCCCGCCCTCCGGTTTTGTTAGACGGTGGCGGAAAGTCACAAAAAAAACCTTAACCCGATCCAGCAGTATCCCAAATTCTCACTAGTTCCAGAAACAGTTAGTCTGGATAATCTGCATCGACAGCCTAGAACATGCTTAAAATCCGAGCATTCCCCGTAACTTGACGTTGCTGGGTCAGGCATCGGGCTCTTCTGAAAAAAGTCCGAGCTGCGGAGCATCCGGGCGCGGAGGGACGGCCAAGCCGAGATGCCTAAACGATTGCGGCGTCAGGATCCGCCCGCGTGGCGTGCGCTGAATAAATCCGTTCTGAATCAGGAACGGCTCGACGATCTCCTCGATCGCATCGCGTGGCTCGGACAAGGCTGCCGCAATCGTTTCAATCCCGACGGGGCCGCCGCCGAAGTTCAGGGCAATCTGTGTCAGGTAGCGGCGGTCAAGGCTGTCGAGACCGGCGCTGTCGACTTCGAGCTGCGACAAGGCCCGGTCGGCGGTTGCCCGGTCCACGGTGTCGTTGCCGGCATAGACGGTAAAATCACGCACCCGGCGCAAGAGACGTCCGGCAATGCGGGGCGTACCCCGGGCACGGCGGGCGATTTCACGGGCACCATCCGGCGCCATGCCAATGCCCAGCAGGCGGGCACCGCGATTGACGATATGCTCCAGTTCCTCGACCGTATAGAACTCGAGCCGGACCGGAATGCCGAAACGGTCGCGCAGCGGCGTGGTCAGCAGGCCGAGGCGCGTGGTGGCGGCAACAAGCGTGAACTTGGCAAGGTCAATCTTCACCGAGCGCGCCGCCGGACCTTCGCCGATAATCAGATCGAGCTGGAAATCCTCCATCGCCGGATAGAGCACTTCTTCCACCGCCGGGCTGAGGCGATGGATCTCGTCGATGAACAGAACATCACGTTCTTCGAGATTGGTCAGCAGCGCGGCCAGATCACCCGCCTTGGCAATGACGGGGCCGGATGTCGCCCGGAAGTTGACGCCAAGCTCGCGTGCCATGATCTGCGCCAGCGTCGTCTTGCCGAGCCCCGGAGGACCGACGAACAGCACGTGGTCCAGCGCCTCACCGCGCGCCTTTGCCGCGCCGATAAACACCTTGAGATTGGCGCGCGCCTGTGCCTGGCCGACAAACTCGTCCAGCGACTGCGGCCGCATGGTGGTGTCGATTTCGTCGCCCCGGATCTGCGGGCTGACCAGCCGTTCGCTGTCGTCCATACGCCTTCACTTTCCACGCCGCGGCAGCGCACTGCCGGCAAACCGGTTACTGGACCGCCAGTTCCTTGAGGCCGAGGCGGATGAGGGTTTCCGTTGTTGCCCCCTCCCCGGCCGATTTCACGGCCTTGGCCACCGCCGCGCTCGCCTGCGCCGGGGCATAGCCCAGATTGCTCAGCGCCGAAACTGCCTCGGCGACCGGACGGACGGCGACATTCTCGCTGACTGTCTGCGCCACGGCCAGCGTCTCAGCGTCCAGCGCCGAATACCCCGGCGCCTTGTCCTTCAGCTCAATAACGAGACGCTCGGCGACACGCTTGCCAACGCCCGGCGCGCGGGAAAGTGCGGTCTTGTCGCCAAGGGCAATCGCGGTCGCCACATCGCTGGCCTTCATCACGCCGAGAACCGCAAGAGCGACTTTTGCCCCGACGCCCTGCACGGTCATGAGAAGCCGGAACCATTCGCGCTCCGCCTCGGAGGCAAAGCCGTAGAGACGGATCATGTCCTCGCGCACGATGGTCTCGATGAACAGCACGGCCGCCTCGCCCGCGCGCGGCAGCTGCTGCAGCACACGCGAGGGGCAGAAGACCTGATATCCGACCCCATGCACATCGAGGATCAGATGGTCCTCGCCGAAGCTGTCGATCGTACCCTTGAGTTTTCCGATCATGCCGCACCTCTCGTGGCTGCGGCGATCTTTGCCGCCATTTTTGTTTCCAAGCTGGCCGCCCCCCGGTGATGGGCATGACAAACCGCAATCGCCAGCGCATCCGCCGCATCGTCGCTGTCGAACTTTGCCTTGGGAAGCAGGATCTTGACCATGTGGCGGATCTGGTCCTTTTCCGCGTGGCCGGTGCCGACCACGGTCTTCTTCACGAGGTTCGGCGCGTATTCAGACACGGCAAGCCCATGCAGCGACGGTACCAGCAGCGCAATGCCGCGCGCCTGGCCGAGTTTCAGCGTCGCGCCGGCATCCTTGTTGACGAAGGTCAGTTCGACGGCCGCCTCATGTGGCGACTGCGTGGCAATTACCTGCTGCAACCCGTCATGCAACTGCACCAGACGTTCGGCCAGATCATTTTTCTCGCTGGAGGTGACCGTCCCTGCAGCCACAAAGCTCAACCGGTTGCCCAGCGCCTCAATGAGACCCCAGCCGGTACGGCGCAGACCGGGATCAATCCCGAGGATTCGAATCGGATGGTTCATAGAACAAAGCGGTAACAAAACTCGCGCCCCGACGCCAGCACAGACGGTCAGGGGGGAGGAGAACAGCTCGTTTTCGATGATTGGCGCTGCGGAAAACGTCGCGTGGCGAGGGAAGTAGTGCTGCCTGCCTCTCATTGGTCATCCCGGACGCAGCGAAGCGGAGATCCGGGACCGGAGAGCCAAAGCGTCTGCGACGTTTACTCATTCAAACATCGGCACCTCGACCCTCCGGTCCCGGCTCAGCGCTGCGCTTGGCCGGGATGACTTGAGTGGGGCAGAGGTGTAGCAACAGTCCAACCCCAGCAAACGGCCGGGATTGGACAAGCATGATCTGGCCGTCAGCCTGCGAGGCTGGCCATGGTGTCTTCGTCGATGTCGAAGTTGGCGTAGACATTCTGGACGTCGTCGTCGTCTTCGAGGAGACCAACGAGCTTCATCAGAGTCTGGGCCTTTTCGGCGTCGACCGGGATGAGGTTCTGCGGCTTCCAGATAATCTTGACGGACTCCGGCTCGCCCAGCGTCGCCTCGAGCGCCTTGGACACATCCCCAAGGTCCTCGAAGGCGCAGATGATGGTGTGGCTCTCGGCGTCCGACTGGACGTCCTCGGCACCGGCCTCGATCGCTGCTTCCAGCACGGCATCCGCAGCCCCGGCCTTGGCCGGATAGAGGATCTCGCCGACCTTGTCGAACATGAATGAGACCGAACCGGTTTCGCCCATCGCCCCGCCGCACTTGGCGAAGTAGGAGCGGACGTTCGGCGCCGTGCGGTTGCGGTTGTCGGTCAATGCCTCTACGATGATGGCAACGCCTCCGGGGCCGTAACCCTCGTAGCGGATCTCGTCATAGGACTCGGCATCGCCCCCCTGAGACTTGTTGATGGCCCGCTGGATATTGTCCTTGGGCATCGACTGGGCCTTGGCGTTCTGGATCGCCAGACGCAGGCGCGGGTTGGCAGCCGGATCGGGGTCACCATGCTTGGCAGCAACGGTGATTTCCTTGGAGAGCTTTGAAAACAGCTTCGACCGGACCGCATCCTGGCGGCCCTTGCGATGCATGATGTTCTTGAACTGTGAATGTCCGGCCATGGTCTTCCCGGCAGTTGAGCTTGCTTACGCGTGGAGAATGCGCCGCTTATAGGCAAAGCGCGCAACAAAATCCAGCCACCCTGCCCTTCGGATCATTGCAGAGCCGGGGCCTCGCTCTTACGACAGCCAGAAGGACGGCAAGACCGGATCAAGGCGGCCGCCGATCCGAAGCGGTGAAATGGCCGTGGCAAGGCCGGTGCGGTCATCTGTCTCGACCGCAACGCCGCAGATCGTTGCCTCGCCTTGCGCTGGTGTGAAACGGGCTCCGGGCACCTTGCGGAGGAACCGGTTCAGCGGCTCATCCTTCTCCATGCCGAGCACGCTGTCATAGTCGCCGCACATGCCGGCATCCGACAGATAGGCTGTACCACCGGTGAGGATCTGGTGATCGGCCGTCGGCACATGGGTGTGCGTGCCGACAACAAGGCTGACACGGCCATCCAGGAAATGACCCATCGCCTGCTTTTCGCTGGTCGCCTCGGCATGCATGTCGACAACGATGGCATCGGCGACAAGGCCGAGCGGGCAGTCGGCGATGGCCTTCTCGACACAGGCAAACGGATCGTCGAGCGCATCCATGTAGACACGGCCCATGACATTGACCACGGCAACCCTGGCACCGTTACGGGCAGTAAAGAGGTTGACGCCGCGACCTGGCGTGCCGGGCGGGTAATTGACCGGGCGCAGCAGGCGCGGCTGGCGCTCGATATAGACGAGGGTTTCGCGCTGGTCCCAGATATGATTGCCTGTCGTGACCACATCCGCCCCGGCATCCAGCACGTCCTGGAGGATCTCCTCGGTGATGCCGAAACCGGAGGCGGAGTTCTCGCCATTGACGATGACGAAGTCGAGATGATGATCGGACACCAGGCCCGGCAAGGCATCGATCACGGCATTGCGGCCCGCCCGGCCGACCAGATCACCCAGAAATAACAGTCTCATGCGCCCTCGCGCTCGTTAAACCGGGCAAGGCCGCGCTCCGTCAGGATCGCCTCAAGCCGCTGGTCGTGGGGTTCAGTCGGCACGTGATCCACCTCCTGCACCGAAAAGGCAAGTCCGATCCGGCGAACCGGATGGCCGTCCGCCGCAAATCCGGCAATAGCCGTGTCATAGAAGCCGCGACCATAACCAAGCCGCCAGCCGTTGGCGTCATAGGCGGACAGCGGCATCAGCAGCACATCCGGACGCAGCTCGGGCGAGGCATCGCCCGGCACGATGGTACCGAACCCGGCCTTGACCAGCGTCGTCTCCCGGTCCAGGCGGCGGAAAATCAGGCGCAGCCCTACGACGACCGGCAGGCACAGCGGATGCCCCCTTTGCCCAAGGGCATGCATCAGCGGGCGTGGGTCGATCTCGTCCCGGATGGGCCAGAAGCCGGCGACAACCGAAACAGGGTCAAGATCCAGCATGTCAACGGCCTCGCAGAGCGCCAGCGAGGCCTCGATGCGATCGGCGACAGACAAGGCCGCGCGCCGGCCGAGTGCCAGCGCCCGCACGGCAGCCTTGCGTTCGGATATGGCAGCAGATGCCGGGGAAGCGGGGTGAACGGTCAAGCTGCCTCCAGGCCAGGCGGGCCACAGGGAGTGACGCAGGATCGGATGGAAAAGTGCGTAGCCACAACAACCGTTGGAAGTCGCAATCCCGGGAAACCTACTAAGTAGGTGGGCGCCGTGTGCCCAGGCCCACGAGCCTGGACAAGTACAGCTCCCTAAGGAGTGCGTAAGGCCCCGGGGATATGGTTCCTGACGTGAAGCGCAGCCACGCCCGACAGATATAGACCTTGGCCAGCCCTATTACCAGCCCGGCGAACAGCAAGCCGGTGAAGCTTCTGTGCGCATCATTCCTCGCGCAGGCTGCGGGTCAGTCCATCGGCCAGGGTTTCGATCCGGCGCGCGGCTTCGTCGATGCGTCCGATGACACTGGCCTCGTTGCGGTTGAGGTGTTCCAGCGCATGCATCCGGGCCTCGCGGGCCGTGGCCAGTTCCTGCTCAAGCACCCGGATCTTCTTTTCCAGTTCAGACAATTCGTCGACCACCATGATCCCGGCCATGACCGTCAGCCGCTGGTCGCCAATTTCACCGAAACTCTTGCGCAGGTCCTCGATGCAGCCATCGAAGCGTCGGGCGAGGCCGATCAGCCGCTCTTCCTCGCCGTCGTCGCAGGCCATGCGAAAGGCCCGTCCGTTGATGGTGACTGATATCTGCGCCATGCAGCCGCTCAGCCTCCGTGCGCTTCAAGAACGGAACGGATCGATTCCATTGCAGAGACCAGCCGACGCGACACGTCGCGGTTGGCTTCTTCCAATCCGTTGGCGCGGCCTTCGGCGCGATCGAGCGCGGCAGCGAGTTCGGAGCGGTCCTCCCCCAGCCGCTGCAGATCTTCCTGCAGCGCATTCAGCGAACGGTCACTGTCCAGCCTCCGGCCGACCGCCGTCTCCAGGTGTCCCAGAGCCGTCGTCAAGCGCGCCAAGGCCGCTTCCAGTGAATGGCTCTGCCCCGAGCCGTAATCCGCCATCCGCTTTGATCCACCTTCACAGCCAGTCGGGAGAGGGCCCGGCTGCGCAACGCCCATTGTCACGGCCTTCGATCCAAGGCAGCACCCATGCCGCGCAAACGATCTCCACCGACAGCGACCGTTCGAGACACGAAATGAGGCTCGACACCCGAGACATATCCGGCGAAAGCACGGATTGCCACCAAGCGCGCAAAAACTAAAGCAAACTGCGAGCGCACCGCAATAAGGTCATGAACGAACTTAACGCTTTTGAATTCGCTTGCCGCCGCATTCGTAACTTTACGCAAGGCCCGAATCCGCCGTCAATGGCGCAATCGCGGGGTTTTCCGGGTTCTCCCCTGCCCTTACCCATGCGTTAGGGATTTCTTCGCCTTTGTTGACAGGACCAAGGTTCCTGTTATTTGTCGGGCGCCCTAAACCGGCCTCCCAAGGCTGCCCGGACAAGTCAGGCTGCCCGGTGTGCTCCGCCCCTCCGGACCGCCATGGCAGCCGGACTGCGAGTCGCGCGGGTGGTGGCCGGGAGGACGCGAACCTCTCAAGCCGGCGTTGCACGCCGCTTCCTAAGCAACGGGATGAACATGACCGATCTCGAAAAGCACCACCGGATGGCCAATGCGATCCGTTTCCTGGCCATGGACGCGGTGGAAAAGGCCAAGTCCGGTCACCCCGGCCTGCCAATGGGCGCGGCTGACATCGCCACTGTGCTTTTCACGCAAGTTCTGAAGTTCGACCCGACCGCACCACACTGGGCCGACCGTGACCGCTTCGTGCTGTCTGCCGGCCATGGCTCGATGCTGCTCTATGCCACGCTCTATCTGCTGGGCTATGAGGACTTCCCGCTCGACCAGATCAAGAAGTTCCGCCAGATCGGTGCCCGCACCGCCGGTCACCCGGAGTTCGGCCACGGCGCCGGCATCGAGACGACCACCGGTCCGCTCGGCCAGGGTCTCGCCAATGCCGTCGGCATGGCCATTGCCGAGAAGCTGCAGGCTGCCCGTTTCGGCGAGGCGCTGGTCGACCACTACACCTACGTTCTGGCCGGTGACGGCTGCCTGATGGAAGGCATCAGCCAGGAAGCCCTGACGCTGGCCGGCCACCTGAAGCTGAACAAGCTGATCGTGATCTGGGACGACAACGGCATCTCCATCGACGGCAAGATCGATGTGACCGATTCCACCGACCAGATCGCCCGCTTCGAAGCCTCAAAGTGGAACACCATCCGCGTCGACGGCCATGATCCGGTTGCCCTCGCCGCCGCCTTCCGCAAGGCGCAGGACAGCGACCGCCCGACCCTGATCGCCGCCAAGACCGTGATCGGTTTCGGCTCGCCGACCAAGGCCGGCACCGCCAAGGTGCACGGCTCGCCGCTCGGCGCCGACGAGATCGCGGCCACCCGCAAGGCGCTGAACTGGTCGCACGAACCGTTCGAGATCCCGAGCGACGTGCTGGACGCCTGGCGCATTGCCGGCCTGCGCTCCGCCCACGCCCACAAGGACTGGGAAAAGCGCTTTGCCGCTGCGGACGCAGAAACCCGTGCCGAGTTCGAGCGCCGCAACCGCGGTGACCTGCCGGCGGCCCTGAAGCCGGCGCTGATGGCCTACAAGCAGAAGCTGGCCGACGAGCGCCCGACGCTCGCCACCCGCCAGGCGTCGGAAAACGTGCTCACCGTCATCAACGAGGTGGTTCCGGAAACCATCGGCGGCTCCGCCGATCTCACCGGTTCCAACAACACCAAGACGGCCCAGACCAAGCCGGTCACCCCGGATGACTTCTCCGGCCGCTACATCCACTGGGGCATCCGCGAGCACGGCATGGCCGCCGCGATGAACGGCATGGCGCTGCATGGCGGCATGATCCCCTATTCCGGCACATTCCTCGTGTTCGCCGACTATTGCCGCCCGTCGCTGCGCCTCGCAGCCCTGATGGAACAGCGCGTCATCCACGTGATGACCCACGATTCCATTGGCCTTGGCGAAGACGGCCCGACGCACCAGCCGGTCGAGCACTATGCCTCGCTGCGCGCCATCCCGAACCTCAACTTCTTCCGTCCGGCCGATGTGACCGAGACGCTGGAGTGCTGGCAGCTGGCCTTGACTGCCTCGAAGACCCCGTCCGTTCTGGCTCTGACCCGTCAGGGTCTGGTTGCCCAGCGCAAGACCTTCGAGGAAGAGAACCTCTGCGCCCGCGGCGCCTATGTTCTGGCCGACACGGACGAGACCGCAGACGTGACGATCTTCGCCTCCGGCTCGGAAGTCGAGATTGCCATGGACGCCCGCGCCAAGCTGGAAGCCGAAGGCGTTTCCGCCCGTGTTGTTTCGGTGCCGTGTTTCGAGCTGTTCGAACTGCAGTCGACCGACTACCAGGCCGCCGTCATCGGCACGTCCAAGGTCAAGATCGCGGTCGAGGCCGGCATCCGCATGGGCTGGGACCGCTTCATCGGCAATGACGGCGTGTTCGTCGGAATGACCGGCTTCGGCGCCTCGGGCCCCTACAAGGAACTCTACGCCCACTTCGGCATCACGGCGGACGCCGTGGCGGCTGCGGCAAAGGCGGGTCTGGCCGCCTGAGGCTGACTGCATCACAGGTTGACTGACGTGCCCGCTTCAACGTGGGCACGTCCCTCATGCGGGGTGGAGCCCTCCATCCCTCGGACTGCCGGCCCGGTCGCGGGACCGGTAACTGCGCGCCTGACAGAATGGCGCCATGCTTGCTCGGGAGTGTCTCATGGTGACGAAGGTTTCTATCAATGGCTTTGGCCGCATCGGCCGCAATGTGCTGCGCGCGATTGTCGAATCCGGCCGCACTGACATTGAAGTCGTGCACATCAATGACCTGGGCCCGGTTGAGACCAACGCGCATCTGCTGCGCTATGACTCGGTCCATGGCAAGTTCCCCGCGACCGTGACGGTCGAAGGTGACAGCATCCGCATCAATGGCGGCAACCCGATCAAGGTCACCGCGATCCGCGATCCGAAAGATCTGCCGCACGCAGCCCTTGGCGTTGATGTCGCCATGGAATGCACGGGCATTTTCACCGACAAGCCGAAGGCCGAAGCGCATCTGGCCGCCGGCGCCAAGCGCGTGCTGGTCTCCGCTCCGTCCAATGGCGCTGACAAGACCATCGTGTTCGGCGTCAACCACGAAGCGCTGACCGCGACCGACATGGTCGTCTCCAACGCTTCCTGCACCACCAACTGCCTGGCTCCTGTCGCCTATGTCCTCAATGCCGCCATCGGCATCGAGAAGGGCTTCATGACCACCATTCACTCCTACACCGGTGACCAGCCGACCCTGGACACCATGCACAAGGACCTGTACCGCGCCCGCGCTGCCGCGATGTCGATGATCCCGACCTCGACCGGTGCCGCCAAGGCCGTCGGCCTCGTGCTGCCGGAACTGAACGGCAAGCTGGACGGCGTGTCCGTGCGCGTGCCGACCCCGAATGTCTCGGTCGTGGACTTCAAGTTCATCGCCAAGCGCGCCACCACCGTCGAAGAAGTCAACGGCGCCATCCGTGATGCTGCCAACGGCCGCCTCAAGGGCATCCTCGGCTTCACCGACGAGCCGCTGGTGTCCATCGACTTCAACCATGACAGCCACTCGTCCATCTTCCACATGGACCAGACCAAGGTCATGGACGGCACCCTGGTGCGCGTCATGAGCTGGTACGACAACGAGTGGGGCTTCTCCAACCGCATGTCGGACACCGCTGTGGCGCTGGCCAAGCTGATCTGATAGCTTTACCCTAAAGGGGTAAGTTCATGGACGACGCATCGAAGCCGGTGGAAGACTTTAGGCAACTGGTTGATTTGATATCAGACCGGTTTCCCAATCTCCGCTGTCTTCGATGCAGCCATGACGGCTTTTATATGTCTCAAGATCTGTCCCCTCCTGGCTTCAGCTTCGGTGAAGTTCCGGATATAATACTGGCTTCAGAACGTGCGGGCATACGCCCTGTCACGACACTTGTTTGCAGGCGTTGCGGCCACATTGAGCAGCATCTGACCAAGATTTTGATCAACATGCTTCCAGAAAAGGGTGAATCCTGATGGCGAGCATTGTCCCCTTTCCAACGGGTAAGGAACCCCAGTCTGGAGGGGGATCAGGAGGAACGACGATGGAACAGCGTGTGGCTGCTCTCGAAGCGACCTGTTCCCGTATCGAGACGGCACTTTCCAGACTTGAGCCTGCAATCCGCCAGATTGCCGAGGACAATAAAGATTTCAAGAAAAGCCTGACCAGCCTTGAGGTCAATGCCGCCAAACTTGACGGCAGACTGTCAGGGATTGAGGGACGCCTTTCCGGACTGGCGGACAAACTTTCGGCAATGCCGACAATGTTTCAGCTGGTGCTTGCACTCGTCACCACGTGGGGAGCAGGAAGCGCCATTGTTTTCACCGTAATGAGATACGCTCAGCCATGACCTTCAAGACCATCGACGACATCAAGGATGCCGCCGGTAAGCGCGTCCTCGTCCGCGTTGACCTCAACGTCCCGATGAAGGACGGCAAGATCACCGACGACACGCGGATCCGCGCCGTTGCCCCGACGATCCGCGACCTGTCGGCCATGGGTGCCAAGGTGATCCTGCTCGCGCATTTCGGCCGTCCGAACGGCGAAGTAGTCGCCGACATGAGCCTTGCGCCGGTTGCCCCCGCCGTTGCCGCCGTCGTCGGCCGTCCGGTCGCCTTCGCCAGCGACTGCATCGGCGCCGCTGCTGCTGACGCCGTTGCCAAGCTCGGCAATGGCGACATCCTGCTGCTGGAGAACACCCGCTTCCACAAGGCGGAAGAAAAGAACGGCGCGGATTTCGCCAAGGCGCTGGCCGAAAACGGTGACGCATACGTCAACGATGCGTTCTCCGCCGCCCACCGCGCCCATGCCTCGACCGAAGGTCTGGCCCATCTGCTTCCGGCCTTCGCCGGCCGCTCCATGCAGGCCGAACTGACCGCTCTCAGCGCCGCGCTCGGCCAGCCGAAGCGTCCGGTTCTGGCAGTTGTCGGCGGCGCGAAGGTGTCCTCCAAGATCGACCTTCTCGAAAACCTCGTCGGCAAGGTTGACCTGCTCGTCATCGGCGGTGGCATGGCCAACACCTTCCTCGCAGCCAAGGGCGTCAACGTCGGCAAGTCCCTGTGCGAGCATGACCTCGCCGACACCGCACGCAAGATCATGGCCGCTGCCGAAAAGTCCGGCTGCGAGATCGTGCTGCCGGTGGATGCGGTCGTTGCCCGTGAGTTCAAGGCAGGCGCTGCCAACGAGACCGTCGGCCTGAACGCGATCCCGGCGGATGCAATGATGCTGGACGTGGGTGCGGCTTCGATTGCAACGGTCAAGACCAAGATCGACGGCGCCGCCACGCTGGTCTGGAACGGCCCGCTGGGTGCGTTCGAGATCGAGCCCTTCGACCGCGCCACGGTTGCCGCCGCCCAGCACGCGGCCGCCCGCACCATGGACGGCAAGCTGCTGTCCGTCGCCGGTGGCGGCGACACGGTCGCAGCGCTGAACCACGCCGGGGCAGCCGGCGATTTCTCCTATGTCTCGACGGCAGGCGGCGCCTTCCTCGAATGGCTGGAAGGCAAGGACCTGCCGGGCGTCAAGGCACTCGGCGCCTGAGCGGACGTTTTCTAGAGGCGGTCCATCGGGCCGCCTCTTTTTTTGGGGAGACTTCGATGTTGCCCAGCCCTTGTTCCGAGTCACCCCGGCCAAGCGTAGCGCGAGCCGGGGCCTACTCGCTTCCAGAGCCTTTTGACAACACGATGTACAGGAACGCTCGTATTGACGCGCTGATCCCACGCGTGAACCACCGCTCTGCGAACGAGTAGGCCCCGGGTCTCGCGTTGCTCGCCCGGGGTGACACCGGCGGGGCGATCAGCCGCCTCCCAAATGAGCCGAACCGCCTCGCTTTTTCGCCTTGGCTGGCTCATATATTTCAAGCGCCAAATTAAATCTGTTGCCAGAATTCGCTCAAGTTTCAGCATTTTAATTGATTTATGTCTTCAGGCCCCACCTTCCAAATCCGCAGTGTTTTGTTAGAACCACGCGAGCCTTTGACGCAGGGCGACAGCATGCTGGTGGACAGGCATACTGCCGACATCGCAAGTCGCCGGACGACGGGAGTTAATCATGGCACGTATTACGCTTCGCCAGCTGCTCGATCATGCTGCAGAGCATGACTATGGTGTACCGGCCTTCAACATCAACAACATGGAACAGGCGCTTTCGATCATGGAAGCGGCTGATGCCCTCGACGCGCCGGTGATCATCCAGGCTTCGCGCGGGGCCCGCTCCTACGCCCATGACGTGATGCTGAAGCACATGATGGACGCGGTCACGGAAATCTACCCGCACATCCCGGTCTGCGTGCATCTCGACCACGGCAACGAGCCGGCGACCTGCATGACCGCGATCCAGGCCGGCTTCACCTCAGTGATGATGGACGGCTCGCTGAAGGCCGACGGCAAGACCCCGGCTGACTGGGCCTACAACGTTGGCGTGACCAAGACCGTCACCGACATGGCGCATCTGGGCGGCATCTCCGTCGAGGGCGAACTCGGCGTGCTTGGCAGCCTGGAAAGCGGCATGGGCGAGGCGGAAGACGGCCATGGCGCCGAAGGCCAGCTCAGCCACGACCAGCTCCTAACCGATCCGGAAGAGGCGGTGAAGTTCGTGCGCGAGACCCGCGTCGACGCGCTGGCCATCGCCATGGGCACCAGCCACGGCGCCTACAAGTTCACCCGCAAACCGGACGGCGCGATCCTTGCCATGCATGTGATCGAGGAAATCCACCGCCGCCTGCCGGAAACCCACCTGGTCATGCACGGCTCCTCCTCGGTGCCGCAGGACCTGCAGGACATCATCAACCAGTACGGCGGCAAGATGCCCCAGACCTGGGGGGTGCCGATCGAGGAAATCCAGCGCGGCATCAAGAACGGCGTGCGCAAGATCAACATCGACACCGACAACCGCATGGCGATGACCGGCCAGATCCGCAAGATCCTGGCCGAGAACCCGGGCGAGTTCGATCCGCGCAAGTATCTGAAGCCGGCCCGCGACGCCATGACCAAGCTGTGCAAGCTGCGCCTCGAAGCCTTCAACACCGCCGGCCAGGCCTCCAAGATCAAGAAGGTCCTCACCCTCTCGGAAATGGCCGCCCGCTACAAGAGCGGCGCCCTCGACGCCAAGATCGCATAAGCGGTCAGCGCAAAGGTCAGACAGTCACGAAGGCCGGGGCACTGCTCCGGCTTTTTCGTTTTCTTTGCCAACGCGGCCACTCTGTCGTCATTCCGGACAAGGTGAGCGACAGCGAACCGCAGATCCGGAATCCAGCGCTTCTGTGCAAGCGTGAGCGAGCGCATATCGGATTTGGCGTTCCTGCAGCTACCGGGTCTGTTTTGTCGCGCTCCGCGCGGCTGATCTCTGGATTCCGGATCTGCGGTTCGCTGTCGCTCACCTTGTCCGGAATGACGGTTGCTGGTTCCGCGGTTGGCCGGCATTTGCGATGCGAGGACCTACCCTCACAGACGTTTTCGCTCGCCAACCGGTCCAAACGCAGAACCCGTGCTTGCGTCGTGCTTTTGCCGTCTTTAGGGACATAGCTATGTTCCATGCGCCCGAACGCCGGGCGCCAACTGACGGATGACGCCGTGAACCGCCCTCGCCTTTATCTGATTACTCCGCCGCAGTTTGACGTTGCCGAATTCCTGCCGCGCCTTGAAGATGCGCTGAGCGGCGGCGATGTCGCCTGCGTGCTCATCTACCAGCCGGACGCCAACAGCCGTGACCTGCAGGAGACGGCGGCCAAGCTGGTTCCGGTGATCCAGAAGGCAGGCGCGGCCGCCCTCGTCTATCGCGACACCCAGGTGGCCGGCCGCACCGGTGCCGATGGCGCGCATGTCGACACCACCTTTGAAGACATCAAGCTGGCGCTGGAAAGCCTGCAGCCTGCGCGGATTGTGGGCGCTGGCGGCACCAAGCTGAAGCACGAGGAAATGGAGATCGCTGAAGCCGGCGTCGACTATCTGATGCTCGGCCGCCTGGATCTGGAAGAACAAGCCGCCGCCCACGGCAAGACGCTGGAGCGGGCCGAGTGGTGGGCCGAACTGTTCTCTACCCCTTGCGTCGCGCTCGGCGGCAACGACCTTGCAACCCTCGACGAGACAGCAGCAACCGGCGCGGACTTCGTTGCCCTCAAGGATGCCGTCTGGCACCATCCGGACGGGCCGGCCGCCGCTGTTCGCGCGGCCAATGTGATTCTCGAGCAGCATCCCTTCGAAGAGGAAAGCTGATGGCAGTGCTGTTTGCGAAAACAGGTCCGACCGCCCGGTTGTCTGCCAACGCGCAGCCATACGACTGCGTGAAACTGCGGCGATTGCCGCTGCGGCACATGCTGGCAGCGGCGGTGATGACCGTTGCAACCCTGCCCGCCCTTGCGCAAACAGCAACGCCCCAGCCAAACCCTGCCCCGGACGCACCGGCTGCTTCTTCGACGCAGCAAGCGGAGCCGGGGGCCCCAGCACCTGAAGCCGGCACAACGCCCGCCCCGGGAGCGGCCACTACCCCGCCCCCGGCGGAGGGGTCGCCTGCCACTCCAGCCCCGGCGATCCCGCCGCTGCCGATGCTGCTCGACGCCGGAGCCCCTTTCATGGAGCCGGGCGAGCCAGTGACCGCTGACTTCGCCTATGGCGTGTTCCAGCGCGGCCTCTATCTGACCACCCTCGCCGTCGCCATGCCATTGGCCGAAGCGGGGGACAAGGCAGCCCAGACACTCGTCGGTGTGCTGCATGAGACCGGACTGGGCATCGCCCAGGACAAGACCAAGGCCGCCGAATGGTACCAGCTCGCCGCTGCAGCCGGAGACATGGGCGCTGCCTATCGGCTTGGCCAGATGTATCTGACCGGGGACGGCGTCGCGGCCGACAAGAAAAGAGCCGCCGACCTGTTCGAGAGCGCCGCTGGGGCCGGCAATCCAGCCGCCATGTACAATCTTGCCATCTTGTACCAGTCCGGCGAAGGCCGGCCCTACAATGAGGCTGAGGCCAATCGCCTGCTGCAGCAGGCAGCTGAGCTGGAGGATGTCGAGGCGCAATATGCGCTCGGCCTGCAGTTCCTGGAAGGCAACGAGACCGTTCGCGATCCGATCAAGGGCGCGAACTGGCTCGGCCGCGCCGCCCGGCGCGGGCATCTGTCGGCACAGGTTTACTACGGCATCCTGCGGTTCCAGGGGCGCGGCGTCGAGCCGGACGAAAAGGAGGCTGCCGACTGGTTCGAGCGCGCCGCCATCGCCGGCAATCCGGTTGGCATGAACCGCCTGGCCCGCATTTACGCCTTCGGCCGAGGGCGCGAGATTGATCCGGTCGAGGCGACCGCGTGGCATTATGTGGCCCGGGCCATCGGCCTTTCGGATCTGGAACTCGACGGCTACGTCGGATCGCTCGACAAGGAAACCGTCGACAAGGCCATGAAACGGGCAGAGGAATTAAGCGCCTCCCTGCTTCCGAAACAGCAGGATCCAGCCGCCGCGTCGCCCTGATCCGGCGTCTCCCTGGCTTTTTCCCTTGAATCCGGGGCCGATTTGTGGTGGACAGGCGGCTCGTCGGAACCGGCGTGGCTGCAAGGCCAGCGCAACGGCAGCCGCCCCGTATTCACGCCCCAAGCAATCGGTCGTCAAATGAAGATCAACGGTAACGAGATCAAGCCCGGCAACGTACTGCAGCACCAGGAAACGCTGTGGGCTGTGGTCAAGGTGGACCATGTCAAGCCAGGCAAGGGCGGCGCCTTCGCCCAGGTTGAAATGAAGAACCTCATCGACGGCCGCAAGCTCAACGAACGCTTCCGTTCGGAAGACAAGGTCGAGCGCGTTCGCCTGGAGCAGAAGGACTTCCAGTTCCTGTTCGTCCAGGAAGATGCCCTGATTTTCATGGACACCGAAACCTACGAGCAGCTTGAGCTGCAGAAGGATTTCGTTGGCGACCGCGCAGCCTTCCTGCAGGACGGCATGATGGTCACCGTGGAAATGCACGAAGAGCGCCCGATCGGCATCAACCTGCCGCAGTTCGTGACGCTGCAGATCACTGAAGCGGATGCCGTGGTGAAGGGCCAGACCCAGTCGTCGTCCTACAAGCCGGCCATCCTTGAAAACGGCGTGCGCGTGCTTGTTCCGCCGTTCATCACCGCCGGCGAAAAGATCATCGTCGACACCACCACCGTGGAGTATGTGCGCCGCGCCGAGTGACGCTGCCACTTTCCGGTTTCAATTTGTTCAGTGTTCAGCGCCATTCTGGCGCTGAACCAATTTAATCTGGCAGATCCCCATGGCACGTACAGCTATCCTCAACGTGATGGTCCAGGCAGCGATGAAGGCCGGTCGTGCCCTCGTGCGCGATTTCGGCGAAGTCGAAAACCTGCAGGTTTCCCGCAAGGGCCCGAGCGACTTTGTGTCCGCTGCCGACCGGCGCGCCGAGGAAGTCATCCGGGCCGAGCTGACCAAGGCGCGCCCCGGTTATGGCCTCCTGATGGAGGAGAGCGGGGAGATCGAAGGCGAGGACGGCCAGCACCGCTGGATCGTCGACCCGCTCGACGGCACCACCAACTTCCTGCACGGCATCCCGCTGTTCGCCATCTCGATCGCACTGGAACGCCAGGGCCAGATCGTTGCGGGCGTCATCTTCAATCCGGTCATGGACGAACTCTACACCTGCGAACGCGGGCGCGGCGTGTTCATGAACGACCGCCGCCTGCGCGTCGCCACCCGCTCCGCCCTGCCGGACTGCCTGATCGGCACCGGCCTGCCGTTCCTCGGCAAGGGCGACCACGGCCGGGCCCTGAAAGAACTGCGCTACGTCATGCCTGAAGTCGCCGGCATCCGCCGCTGCGGCGCCGCAGCACTCGACCTTGCCTTCGTGGCCTCCGGTCGCCTCGATGGCTTCTGGGAACACGGGCTCAATGCGTGGGATATTGCAGCCGGCCTTTTGATGGTGCGCGAGGCCGGCGGCTTCGTCAGCGACATCAACGGCAAGGACACCATGCTTGAAACCGGCTCGATCATTGCCGGCAACGAGTTCGTCCGCGGTCAGCTCTACAAGCTGCTGAAGAACGCCGCCGACTGAACCGGCACCGCCCTCCAGCCGCAGACAGCCATGGCAAACCGCCCGTCCGAACACTCGGGCGGGCATTTACCCGTGATTAACCTTTTGTCATCGCGCGATTAACGGTTTTCAACCGCTTTGAAATCGCGCTATCACAGGGGCCACCCGCAACAGGCGAAAGCTTGGCAGCTCATGGCCCGTGATTTCGACCCTTACAGCCTGTCCAGCCCGAAGGCATACCTGTCGATCATGATCATCTTCCTGGTGATCATCGCTTTCCTCGCCTTCATCCTGAACCAGCAGATCGCCGTCGCCTTCATGAGCAGCCCGGGCCTCAATGGCCTGATCGTGCTCGTCGGCGTCTTCGGCATCTTTCTGACCTTCGGCCGCGTCATTCGCCTGTTCCCGGAAATCCACTGGGTCAACGGCTTCCGGATTGGTGACCCTGGCATCGAGGTGCGCCGGCCTCCGGTGCTGCTGGCACCGATGGCAACGCTGCTGGGCAACAAGGTCGGCGAAATGGCGCTGACGCCGGCCACGGCCCGCTCGATCCTCGATTCCATCGGCATGCGTCTGGACGAAGCGCGCGAGATTGCCCGCTACATGACCGGGCTTCTGGTGTTCCTCGGCCTGCTCGGCACCTTCTGGGGCCTGTTGCAGACGGTGGGATCGGTCAGTTCCACAATCCAGTCGCTGGATGTCGGTTCGGGAGATGCCAATACCATCTTCAGCGACCTGAAGGCAGGCCTCGAAGCGCCGCTTTCGGGCATGGGCACCGCGTTCTCGTCCTCGCTGTTCGGCCTCACCGGCTCCCTGGTGCTCGGCTTTCTTGATCTGCAGGCCGGACAGGCGCAGAACCGGTTCTACACCGAGCTGGAAGACTGGCTGTCGACGGTGACCGCCATCGAGCCGGAAGACCGGACCGTGCAGGCCAGTGGCGCATCAGGTGATCTCGACAAGCTGCAGCTCACCCTCGAGCGGCTCAACCGGGCCATCGAGGAAGGCGGCGGCAAGGCGGCAAACCAGGCAATGGCGAACCTCGCCGAAGGCATCCAGGGCCTCGTCAAGCATGTGCGCTCCGAGCAGCAGATGATGCGCGAATGGTCCGAAACGCAATCGGCGCAGCAGAAGCGGATCGAAGCTCTGCTGACCTCCATCTCGGCCGCCTTCGACCGGGCCAAGGAGTAAGCCGATGGCCTCGTCGCGCGGGCGCCGGCGCGTCCAGGAGATGGACTACTGGCCAAGCTTCGTGGACGCCCTGACCACGCTGCTTCTGGTGCTGATTTTCCTGCTGTCCATCTTCATGGTGGCGCAGTTCTTCCTGAGCCAGCAACTCTCCGGCCGCGACAGTGTGCTGGCTCGCCTCAATGCCCAGATCAGCGAATTGACCGAACTGCTGGCGCTGGAACGCGCCTCCAGCGCTGAGCTGGAAACAACCATCGCAACATTGCAGAACAGCCTCGGCGACCTGACCGCTGATCGCGACCGGCTGTCCGGCCTGCTGGAAGCCCGCGACGGCGCCGCCGCCAGTGCTGGCGGCCAGCTGGCAACACTGGAAGGCGCGCTGGACGACGAGCGCCAGATCAGCCAGCGCGCGATGGCACAGGTCGAACTGCTCAACCAGCAGATTGCCGCCCTGCGCCGCCAGCTTGCCGCCGCCAATGCCGCGCTGGAAGCTTCTGAGTCCAAGGAGCAGGAAAGCCAGGCCAAGATCGCCAGCCTCGGCCGCCGCCTCAATGCGGCTCTGGTGCAGCGTGTGCAGGAACTGAACCGCTATCGTTCCGACTTCTTCGGTCGCCTGCGCGAGATCCTGTCGCAGCGCTCCGACATCCGGGTTGTCGGCGACCGGTTTGTGTTCCAGTCCGAGGTGCTGTTCGCTTCGGGAGCGGAAGACATCAATCCCAACGGCCGCGGGGAACTCGACAAGCTGGCCGAGGCGATCCTCGAACTGGAAAGCCAGATCCCGTCGGAGATCACCTGGGTGCTGCGCGTTGACGGCCACACCGACGCCGTTCCGCTCTCCGGAACGGGGCGGCTGCGCAACAACTGGGAACTGTCCGCCGCCCGCGCCATTTCCGTTGTCCGTTACCTGATCGAGAAGGGGGTGAGCCCGAAACGGCTTGTCGCAGCAGGCTTCGGCGAGTTCCAGCCGCTGGAGCCGGGTGACACGCCGGACATCAACGCCCGCAACCGCCGTATCGAGCTGAAGCTGACCGAGCGCTGAGTGGGATCTTGGACGCGCGTTGGACTCGGGCCCGCATTGCAGTGAAGCACCACGTCACCCCGGCCGAGCAACGCGAGAGCCGGGGCCTACTCGCTTGCAGAGCGTTGCAGCGATTGAATGTGAAGAATTTCTGCCGCGAAGGCGCATGACGCGCGGTCGCCCAATCAGTTGCCGCTCTGCGAACGAGTAGGCCCCGGGTCTCCGCTTCGCTCCGCCCGGGGTGACATCGGAGTAGATATCTGCAAACAAAAAAGGCCGCCGGAAACCAGCGGCCTTTTTGCATGTCGCGCGTCTGAACTGCTCAGAAGCGGAAGTCGTCCTCTTCCTCGTCCTCATCCTTGCGGGACTTCTTGAGCGAGTTGAGCTTGGCGAAGACGGCATCGGCATCGATTGCCTCTTCCTCTTCGCGCGGGCGGCGATCACGGGTGAAGGCAGCAGCGATCGCTTCGTCGCTGGTGGTCTCCTCGACCGGAGCAAGCAGTTCGCTGTAATCCGTCTCCGGACGCGGCGGGGCGTTCTTCGATGCGCGCTCGACCTCGAGATCCAGCTCGAGCTGGGAGCACAGACCCAGGGTCACCGGATCCGACGGGGTCAGGCTGCTGGAATTCCAGTGCGTACGGTCACGGATGGCCGCGATGGTCGGCTTGGTGGTACCGACCAGACGCATGATCTGCGCGTCCTTGAGTTCCGGGTGGTTGCGGACGAGCCAGAGGATCGCGTTCGGACGGTCCTGGCGACGCGACACCGGCGTGTAACGCGGGCCACGACGCTTGTTTTCCGGAACGACAACCTTCGAGCCCTGCAGCTTGAGCTGATAAGCCGGATCGCGTTGCGCCCGCTCGACCTCATCACGGCTGAGCTGGCCGGTGATGATCGGATCAAGACCCTTGATGCCCTGGGCCGCTTCGCCATCGGCGATGGCTTTCACTTCGAGCGGATGCAGTTTGCAGAAGGCTGCGATCTGCGTGAAACTCAGCGACGTGTTGTCGACGAGCCAGACGGCGGTCGCCTTCGGCATGAGCGGCGTGTTCGACATCGGCTAAAGTCCTCCTGGCGGCTCCCTCGCCTGGCCGGGCGAAAAAGCGATAGTGCGATGTGAATGATTGGAGATTGCCGACAATATACGTGGTGACGCCGGGAAACGCAAACACCGGCACGGCAGCCCATGCGTTTTTGTAACCGATTGGTCATCTTTTTTCAGCGCACGACGGTGGCCAACCGCCGCAGTCACCTGGATTCACCTGCTCAACTGACGGTCAGGACGATCTTGCCGATGTGGCCGGAGCTCTCCATCCGCAGATGCGCCTCGCTGGCCTGTTCGAACGGAAAGGTGGAATCCATCACCGGCTTGACCTGCCCCGATTCGATCAGCGGCCAGACTTTCTGCCTCAATGCCTCGGCAATTGCCGCCTTGAAGGCCCCATCGCGCGGACGCAAGGTCGACCCGGTATGCACCAGACGTTTGATCATCAACCGGTTGAAGTTGACCTGCTCGGCCGGCCCGTTGAGATTGGCAATCTGGCAAATCCGCCCCTCGACCGCAGCCGCCTGCCAGTTTTTCTCGACATAGTCCCCACCAACCATATCGAGAATGACATGCACGCCCTCCCCGGCGGTGATCCGGGCGATTTCAGCGACGAAATCATGGGTGTTGTAGTTGATCACATGGTCAGCGCCGAGCGTCCGGCAGGCGTCCGCCTTGGTGTCGCTCCCGACGGTGGTGAAGACCTCGGCGCCAAACGCCTTGGCGAGTTGGATGGCCGTCGTGCCGATGCCTGACGTGCCACCATGCACGAGGAAACGCTCGCCCGCCTTCAGGCCGACCCGGTCGAAGACATTGCTCCAGACCGTGAAGAAAGTCTCCGGCAGGGCGGCCGCCTCGACCATGCCGAGCCCGGCGGGAACAGGCAGCGCATGGCGGGCATCCACCGTCACATATTGAGCATACCCTCCACCTGCGACGAGCGCGGTGACTGCGTCACCGATGTTGTGGCCACTGACGCCGGGGCCGATGTCCGCGATCCAGCCAGATACCTCCAGACCAGGCAGGTCCGACGCGCCTTTCGGAGCTGGGTAAAGCCCCATGCGCTGGAGCACATCGGGACGATTCACCCCGGCGGCGGCAACCTTGATCAGGATCTCGCCGGCCTGCGCAACTGGAACATGCCGCTGCTCGGGTGCTAGGACATGCGGCCCTCCCGGCGCTGTGATGGCAATAGCGGTCATCATCTCGGGAAGGGTGGCCGGAATGCTGGTCATGCGTCATCTCCGCAAGTCGTGAGCGTGCCCCATCTAGCCTTCGCGCCGCGCCCGGGGCAAGCTTGCAGGAGAACCGAACAGAACATAAACGCAACGGCACAAGGGCTCACGCGAACGTGAAGAGACGCCCTTCCTTGCCGGCCATGGCCGGATCAGGCACCAGACACCGGATGAACAGGAGAAACGCTATGGAAGACCTCGAGCCACGGCTGCCCAGATCCGGGATGAATCCATGTGCCGGCGAAGACCTGTCGCGCCTGTCCGAAACCGAACTGACTGAACGAATTGACATTTTTGCGAAGGAGATCGCACGCCTGCAGGCCGAGCTGAGCAGACGGGATGGCGTCCGCGCAGCAGCGGAAGCACTTTTTGGAAAACCACCTAGTTAAAAACATCGATGCTCAAGTTGACCAGTATAGATTGACCCATTTTGGGTCAGGATTTACTTAGAATTTTAATCGTTTACCACTTATTAAGCTTTCCAAGAGATAACTGAGGGTATCCAGTCATCTGGATCTTGAGTGGCTCCTGTCCACTCTGTTTGACGCCTCCCTGTTAACGACTTCGAGCCGCGGACCCCGCGGCTCTTTTTTTTGCGCTCACGAACGGGTAAGGTTAAGTCAGGTTCAGAAGCTGGCTTGGCTTTCGATCCGGCATCCGGGACGGCAACTGGCACGGCAGTTGCTACTCAGGAACCAAATGGCCCAACCGTCCCGCTGCGGGACAGGAGGGTACAGGTTCCGGAAGGAGCCCGGTTTTCAGTAGAAGGCGTAAACCCATGACCGACGACTCCAAGAAGCTTTTTCCCGTGCCGGAAACAGTCAGTTTTGCCGACCGGCTTGCCGCATCGCAGAAGTTCCAGGCTTTGTTCCAGGAGGGCATGGCCCTCGTTGAGGAGACCGCCTGCTATCTGGATGGCGACGGCCGCTCCGAATCCAAGTCGCTCGACCGCCCGGCTTCACTGGCCTATGCGACCGAATCCATGCGCCTGACCACGCGCCTGATGCAGTTGGCCTCCTGGCTGTTGCTGCAGCGCGCCGTCAACGAAGGCGAAATGACCCCGATCCAGGCCGGCAGCGAGAAGAACAAGGTGCGCCTTGATCGCCTCAGTTCCTCGACCGGCGGCACTGCGTTCAATGACCTGCCGGAGCGCCTGCAGGACCTGGTCTTGCGCTCGGTCCGCCTGCAGGAACGGGTCCAGCATCTGGACGCCATGCTCTACCCGCGTGAAGACGCCGTGATCGAGGATGCGCCGGCCGAAAACCCGGTCGCCCAGCAGATCGACAAGCTGTTCGCCGCCTTCGGCCGCGCCAGCTGAACAAACACCCGACGGCCGGCTTCCAGTGCACGGATGGTTGACGCCTTCCCGTCCGTGCCGGGCCGGCCTGAAGGCTTGCCAGGAAACCCCTGGCAGCCACAATGGACCGAGGTCAGAGCGCCTTTGCCTGCTCCCTCAAGGCATATTTCTGGATCTTGCCCGTCGATGTCTTCGGAAGATCGCAGAACACAACGGTGCGCGGTGCCTTGAAATGGGCCATCCGCTGCCGGCAGAAGGCGATCAGGTCAGCTTCCGTAACAACTTCGCCGCCCTTCAGTTCCACAAAGGCACAGGGTGTCTCGCCCCATTTCTCATCCGGGCGGGCGACCACCGCCGCAGCCTGGACAGCCGGATGTTTGTAGAGAACGTCCTCGACCTCGATTGATGAAATGTTCTCGCCGCCGGAAATGATGATGTCCTTGGACCGGTCCTTGAGCTGGATATAGCCGTCCGGGTGCATAACGCCGAGATCCCCGCTGTGGAACCAGCCGCCGGCAAAGGCCTCCGCAGTGGCCTCTGGGTTCTTCAGGTAGCCCTTCATCACCACATTGCCGCGGAACATGACTTCGCCCAGCGTCTGGCCGTCGCGCGGAACCTCGGTCATGGTGACCGGGTCCATGACGGTCAGACCCTCGAGCGCAACATAGCGCACGCCCTGGCGCGCCTTCAGGGCCGCCCGGGCATCCGCAGCCAGATCGTCCCACTCGCCCTTCCAGTCATTGACCACAGCCGGCCCATAGACCTCGGTGAGGCCATAGAGATGCGTGACGTTGAAGCCGGCGTCCTGCATGGCAGCCAGCACCGATTCCGGCGGCGGCGCCGCGGCGGTGAAGAACTCGACCACGCGCGGCAGTGGCCGCTTGTCGATCTCCGGTGTTCCCAGCAGCGTCGACATGATAATCGGCGCACCGCACAGATGCGTCACGCCTTCGTCGGCAATCAGGTCCCAGATCGCCTTGGCCCGCACCCAGCGCAGGCACACATGGGTGCCGGCCACCACCGACAGGGACCAGGGGAAGCACCAGCCGTTGCAGTGGAACATCGGCAAGGTCCAGAGATAGACCGGATGCCGGCCCATCGCGGCTGTCAGGATGTTGGCCTGGGCCAGCAAATAGGCGCCACGGTGATGATAGACGACGCCCTTCGGATTGCCGGTTGTGCCAGATGTGTAGTTGAGCGCGATCGCATCCCATTCGTCGCCCGGCAGGGACCAGGCGAAATCCGGGTCGCCGGTTGCCAGCAGCTCGTCATAGTCCAGCGAGCCAAGCCTTTCGCCGGTCTGCGGATAGACCGGATCGGAGTAGTCGATGACGACCGGCTTCACCCGGGCCAGCGCCAGCGCCTGTTGCATCACCGGGGCGAACTCCCGGTCGGTGATCAGAACCTTCGTCTCGGCGTGATCGAGCTGGAAGGCGAGAACGGCCGCGTCCAGACGTGTGTTGAGCGAATGCAGCACGCCGCCGGCCATCGGCACGCCGTAGTGGGCCTCCAGCATCGGCGGCACATTGGGCAGCATCACCGTGACCGTATCGTTCTTGCCAATGCCAAGACGCGCCAGCACGGACGCAAGGCGCCGGCTGCGCGCAAGGAACTCGGCATAGGTCAGGCGCTGATGGCCATGCACCACGGCCGGACGATCCGGATAGATTTCAGCTGCCCGCGCAAGGAAACTCAAGGGACTGAGCGGTATATGGTTTGCTGCCGACCTTTCAAGGTCGCGGTCATAGGCGCTGGCATGCATGGTTGTTCCTCCCGGGTGTTGATGCCATCAAAGCGCTCCCGGGCCTGCCGCGCAATCCACCTTCAGGCTGATGTCAGCCGAACAGTCGGGTTACTCCGTCATAGACCAGCTTGACCCCGATCACGGTCATCGCCGCGTAGATGACACCGTAGAATGTCTGCGGCTTCACACGCTTCACCAGCCAGACACCTGCAAAGGTCGAAAGGGGTGCGAGCGGCAACAGCACGGCCGCAGTTGCCAGATTGCGCGCATCAAATTGGCCAAGATAGAAATAGGGCACCAGCTTCACCGCATTGATCGCGGAAAAGAAGATCACCGCCGTCCCGGCAAACAGGGACGGAGCCAGGCGCAACGGCACCATGTAGAGCTGGAATGGCGGTCCCCCGGTGTGGCTGACAAAACTGGTGAAGCCGGCCACGGCGCCCCAGAAGGCACCGGCCAGCGGGCGGTGGCCACGCGGCGCGTCACTGCCCTGCCGCTTTGGCCGAAACCGCTCGCCAACGAACAGCAGGCACAACAGGCCGACCAGCAGCGTCACATGGGCATCCTCGACAAGCGATGCCGTGGCCCAGCCGACGCCGACACCGGCAATGCCGGCAGGCAGCAGCAGGACCAGCGAGCGCCGGTCATAGACACCGCGATAGGCAAACAGCCCGATCAGGTCCATCACGACCAGGATCGGCAGCAGGATGCCCGCCGCCTGCACCGGCGGAATGGCCAGCGCCATCAGCGGAACCGCAAGCATGCCGATGGAGCCGCCGAAGCCCCCCTTCGACAGGCCGGCCAGCATCACAGCCGGCACGGCCAGGGCATAAAACAGCGGGTCAGCCAAGGGCAGCATGAGAGAGGGTCCGGAGCAGGGCAGGAACGTCGACAGATCAATCCTTGCAGCATATCCAAAGGGGTTACGTAAAGGCCCGCCCCTGCGAATGTCTTAGGGCATCAGCCTTTTTTGCCCCTTGCATCGCGCCGGGACGCGGCACACTCTGGATCAAACACAAGGATGCCGCTCGGGAAGGTCCCAAAGAACACCTCCGAGACAGGCCCGGACGGTCCCGGGAGGACAACATTCATATGAGCAGCCGTTACCACGCAATCTACGCTGCCTGGCAAGCGGACCCGGACGCATTCTGGGCCGAGGCAGCAAAGGGGATCGACTGGTTCCATCCCCATGACAAGGTGTTCGACCCGGAGCTTGGCGTCTACGGCCGCTGGTTCCCCGGCGCCACGACCAACACATGCCACAACTGCCTCGACCGACACGTCGAACAAGGACGGGCGGATCAGGCCGCATTGATCTACGACAGCCCCATCACCCAGGCCCGGCGCACCTACAGCTACAAAGAATTGCTCGACCAAGTTCAGGCCATGGCAGTTGTCATGGCCGATCGTGGCATCGGCAAGGGCGACCGGGTCATCCTCTACATGCCCATGATCCCCGAGGCCGTGATGGCAATGCTCGCCTGCGCACGCCTCGGGGCGATCCATTCGGTGGTCTTTGGCGGTTTTGCCGCGCACGAACTGGCCACCCGCATCGATGACGCGACCCCGAAGGCGATCATTTGCGCCTCCTGCGGTCTCGAACCGGGCCGCACCATTGCCTACAAGCCCCTGGTGGACGCTGCCATCGATCTGGCCGCCCACAAGCCGGACAATGTCCTCGTCATCCAGCGCCCGCAGTTCGCCGCAAACCTTGACCGGCCCGGCGACGTTGATCTCGGCGTCGAAATGGGCAAGGCGCTGGCTGAGGGGCGCAAGGTGCCTTGCACCCTCGTCGAGGCGACAGATCCGCTTTATATCCTCTACACCTCCGGCACCACCGGCCAGCCCAAGGGCGTCGTGCGCGATACCGGCGGCCACATGGTGGCGCTGAAATGGTCGATGGAAAACCTCTACGGCGTCGCCCCCGGAGAGGTGTTCTGGGCCGCGTCGGATGTCGGCTGGGTCGTCGGTCATTCCTACATCGTCTACGCCCCGCTGCTCCATGGCTGCACCACAGTGGTCTTCGAGGGCAAGCCGGTGGGAACACCGGACGCCGGCGTGTTCTGGCGCGTGATCGCTGACCACAAGGTGGTCGCGCTGTTCACCGCACCAACCGCCTTCCGCGCCATCAAGAAGGAAGACCCGAACGGCCGGTTCATCAGCGACTACGACCTCAGCCACTTCCGCACCCTGTTCCTGGCCGGCGAACGCGCCGACCCTGACACGATCCGCTGGGCGGAGGAAAGGTTGCAGGTGCCCGTCATTGACCACTGGTGGCAGACCGAGACCGGCTGGGCCATCGTCGGCAATCCCGTCGGGCTTGGGCAATTGCCGGTCAAGCACGGGTCCCCGACCGTGGCCATGCCGGGCTACGACGTGCGCGTGCTGGACGATGCCGGCCACCCCCTGCCCGCCGGCACCCTCGGCAACATTGTCGTCAAGTTGCCCTTGCCGCCCGGCTGCCTGCCAACACTCTGGAACGCAGACGCACGGTTCCGCTCGGCCTATCTCGACGAGTTTCCCGGCTACTACAAGACGGCGGATGCGGGCGTGATCGATGCGGACGGCTATCTCTCGATCATGGCGCGCACCGATGACATCATCAATGTTGCCGGGCACCGGCTTTCAACAGGCGCCATGGAGGAGGTCCTGTCCGGCCATCCGGACGTGGCCGAATGCGCCGTCATCGGCATTGCGGACCAGCTCAAGGGCCAGCTGCCCTGCGGCTTTGTCGTGCTGAAATCAGGCGTCAACCGAAGCCATGCGGACATCGAGGCCGAACTCGTCAAGCGCGTCCGCGATCTCATCGGACCTGTCGCGGCCTTCAAGATCGCCATCACCGTCGACCGATTGCCAAAGACCCGCTCCGGCAAGATCCTGCGCGGCACCATGCGTCAGATTGCCGACGGTCAGGACTACCGCATGCCGGCCACCATCGATGATCCGGCGATCCTGACGGAAATCGAGGCCGCCTTGAATGCCTATGGGGTCAGGACGAAGGCCTGAGGACACAGTTCGGCGGGCCATCGACAGGCCTGCCGCTTGACCCTATTGTTCCGGCGAAGCCGCATTGCGGCTCCCGCCCCGAACCCTGGTCAACTGCGAGGAAATCCCCTTGTCCCTCACCAACAAGGTCGCCATCATCACCGGCGCAGCCCGTGGCATCGGCTTTGCCATTGCCAAACGCTTCCTGAACGACGGTGCCAAGGTCGTGATCGCCGACGTGGACGATGAGGCCGGCGAAGCCGCCGTCGAGCAACTCAAGGGCCTTGGCGAGATCATTTATGTCAGCTGCAACGTCGCCGAGAAGCTGGACGTGCGCAATCTCGTCGCCGAAACGCTGAATGCCTTTGGCGACATCGATGTCCTCGTCAACAACGCCGGCATTGCCGTTGGCGCTGACTTCCTGACCCTGGAAGAGGCCGACTTCGACCGCGTGCTGCAGGTCAACCTGAAAGGCGCGTTTCTGGTCTCCCAGGCCGTTGCCCGCCACATGGTGGAGAAGGTGCAGGCCGGTGGCGCGCCCGGCGCCATCGTCAACATGTCCTCGGTCAATGCCGTCCTGGCGATCCCGTCGCAGATCCCCTATTGCGTCTCGAAGGGCGGCATGTCGCAGCTGACCAAGGCGACCGCATTGGCGCTCGCCCCGCATGGCATCCGCGTCAACGCCATCGGCCCCGGCTCGATCATGACCGACATGCTGGCCTCGGTGAACTCGGACAAGGCAGCGCGCAACCGCATCCTGTCGCGCACGCCGCTGAGCCGGGTGGGCGAGCCATCCGAGATCGCATCGGTTGCCGCGTTCCTGGCATCGGATGACGCCTCTTACATCACCGGCCAGACGATTTTTGCCGACGGTGGCCGCATGCCGCTGAACTACACGGTCGCCGTTCCGGACGCAGACTGACATCTACACAAGCCTGATGCCGCAGCCGATTTCAGCCGAAAGGCTGCGGCGTCAGTTGGATGTGTCACGTCCTCAGCCGCCAAGTGCCCTTGCGCCCGTTTCGAACTGCAACCGGGCCAGCCGGGCATAGAGCCCGTCCTGCGCCACCAGTTCGGCATGGCTGCCTGTTTCCACAACCATGCCCTGATCCATGACCAGGATCCGGTCCGCCTTCAGCACGGTGGCGAGCCGATGCGCGATGACGAGCGTGGTACGGCCCTGCATGAGCCGTTCCAGCGCCTGCTGCACCAGGGTCTCGCTTTCGGCGTCCAGCGCGCTGGTGGCCTCGTCCAGCAGCAGCACGGGGGCATCCTTCAACACAGCCCGCGCGATTGCGATGCGTTGGCGCTGGCCGCCAGAGAGTGTGATGCCGCGCTCGCCCAGGACCGTGTCATAGCCCTGAGGCAGCGCCGCGATGAAGTCATGCGCCAGCGCCAACCGCGCCGCGGCCTCGATGTCTGCGCGCAAGGCCGAGGGGCGACCGTAGGCAATGTTGTCGGCGGCGCTGCTGCCGAACACAACCGTATCCTGCGGCACAAGCGCAATCCGGGCCCTGACGGTTTCCGGGTCTGCGTCCCGCAGATCCACGCCATCCAACAGGATGCGGCCGCCGGTTGGATCGTAGAAGCGCATCAGAAGATGGAACAAGGTGGACTTGCCGGCACCCGACGGCCCCACGACCGCAATCGTTTCGCCCCGGCGGACATCGAGATCAATCTGGCGCAGCACCGGAATGGCTGCGGGCGTGCCCAGATCCTCGGCGGCCGGTTCCTGACGATTGTAGGCAAAGGCCACAGCCTCGAAGCGGATCTCCCCGCGCGGCGGCACGGGCAAAGGCACCGGCGTCGCAGGCGAAGCAATCGCCGGCTGGATGCGCAGCAGCTCGGCAAGGCGTTCCGCCGCCCCGGCAGCCTGCGATATCTCTCCCCAGACCTGCGACAGCTCGCCAAGAGCACCGGCAGCAAGGATCGAATACAGCAGGAACTGGCCAAGCTGGCCGCCTGTCATGCGGCCGGAGAAGACATCTCCGGCCCCGATCCACAACACGGCGACCACGCTTGAAGAAATGACAAAGATTGCGAACCCTGTAAGAAAGGCGCGTGCGCCGAGCGCGCCGCGCACCGATTGGAACGCGGATTCAATCGCCGCAGCATATCGCCCGGCAGCCATCCGCTCTGCCGTAAAGGCCTGCAGCGTGCGCACCGCACCGAGCATTTCCGAGGCAAAGGCGGAAGCATCGGCAAGCCGGTCCTGTGCCGCGCGCGAGCGTTTGCGCACCATGCGGCCGAACCCGATCAGCGGCAGCACGATGACCGGAATTGCCGCCAGCACGATGACCGAAAGCCGGGGGCTGGTATAGACCATCAGCGACACCGCCCCCACGAACATGACGAAGTTGCGCATGGCAATGGAGGCACTGGATCCGAAGGCAGCCTTGATCTGGGTCGTGTCCGCTGTCAGCCGGGACAGGATCTCGCCCGATCGGGCGCTGTCATAGAACGCCGGGCTGAGCCGCGTGAGATGGGCAAACACATCCGCGCGTACGTCCGAGACGATCCGCTCGCCAATCCACATGACAAGGAAAAACCGGCAGGAACTGGCGAGTGCGAGCGTTGCCGCCACGCCGATCAGCAACAGGAAGTAGGTGTTCACGAGCTGCGGATCATCGGCACCAAAGCCATGATCGATCATCTGTCGCACAGCCATCGGCAACACAAGTGTCGTGGCCGCAGCACTGACCAAGGCAAAAACCGCTGCAACCGCCATCAGCTTGTAGCGCGCGATATAGGGCAGAAGCTGGATCAGGGGACGCAGCGAACGGCTCCGGTTATCAGGCGCCGGCGCGGCTTTCGTCGTCTCTGGCGCGGTGTCTGCGGTAGCCAAGCCGGGAGTCTCCACATAAGCTGCTGGATTGCTGCAGGAGAGTTGGCGCATCCGCCCCGGATTTCCAAGCGGAAAAAGGCTGAAATCCGCAACCACGCGCCCTTGTTTTGCCAGCCGTCTTACGATATAGCAGCGCCTCATGTTTCAAGGGCTGGCCTTGCGCACGCGCGCGGTCGGCTGAACACCTAAGGATATGCATCTCGCCAGCCGGCCGTTCGTGGCTCAGGGCAGGTGCTGGAAAGGACCGGCGATGAAAGCGAACATCCATCCCGACTACCACGCCATCAAGGTCGTCATGACCGATGGTACGGAGTACATGACCCGCTCGACCTACGGCAAGGAAGGCGACACCCTGGCCCTCGACATCGATCCAATCTCCCATCCGGCCTGGACCGGTGGTGAGCGTCAGATCATGGACCGTGGCGGCCGCGTCTCGCGCTTCAAGAACAAGTTTGCGGGCTTCCTCGGCTCCTAAGACCTGTTTGCCGGCAGCATTTGCCAAGCACGGTTTCAAAAACCCTCGCAGCAGCGCTGCGGGGGTTTTTTGTTGCCCATGTCTCCGCGACATCAGTTGACCGGAACAACGAAAAACCCCGCCTGAGGCCAGACGGGGTTTGATCGATCCGGATCAGGGTCACTGATCCTCAATGCCAGTAACGGGCAATGCTCAATGCATCGTCTCTCCGCCACGCAGCTTCTGAATTTCGTCCTTGAGCCGGAGCTTGCGGCGCTTCATTTCGGCAACTTCAAGAGTGTCGACACTTGGATGCAACTGCGCTGTCTCGATTTCGCGCTCAAGCGCGGCGTGGCGGCGTTCCAGTTCGGAAATATGCGATTGCATTGACATGGAAGATGCTCCTTGTCTTATTGGCTCAGACAGCAAGATGGTGCCACATATTTTGCCGGCTTGTCGAATGCATAAATTGGGACCTGCCCTGCATCTCACGCATATCGCACTGCAAAACAAATTCTACGCTTACGTAAAGTTTAAGTTCTCCAGGGAACTTTGACCTTAAATCTTACGTAGCGTCGCATTCAATGAGGCTGCCTCACGCTTGCGAACCATGTGTTGGCAACAGTGTCGGCAAAAGGGGCTCGCTCAAAGTTCGGCTGCGGTGTACGATTTCACGGCGAATGGCAGCACAGCCACGTGTAATTCGCCGGAGAAGGACTTCAGTCTGTCCGGCACTGACTGGGCGGCACGTGTATTGTGTCTGGGGAGTGCAATGTCGGAAGCCAACGAAAAAGCCTTGCGGGTGGAACTCGCCCAGTTGCGTCAGGAACACAGAGACCTGGATATGGCTGTCCAGGCGCTTGCCGGCACCGGCAGCGCCGATGCCTTGCAACTCCAGCGCCTGAAAAAGAAAAAGCTGATGATCCGCGACCGAATCGCCGCGATCGAAGACCAACTTTTCCCCGACATCATCGCCTGAGCAGCCGGCACGTCTTTTTGCAGCGCAGCAGGCGTCCTGCCCTTGCGCGTCGCCTGCCACATCCTATAATCCGCGCCTTTCCGGACACAGCCTCACGCGAAGGAGATGCCATGGCACACGGGAGCGCCGCACCGGTCGCGATCATCATGGGCAGCCAGTCTGACTGGCCCACCATGAAACACGCAGCCGAAACCCTCGACAGGCTTGGTGTCGCCTATGAGGCCCGCATCGTTTCCGCCCATCGCACGCCGGAGCGCATGTTCGATTTCGCCAAGGCCGCGCGTGGCAATGGCGTCAAGGTGATCATCGCCGGGGCCGGCGGGGCCGCACATCTGCCCGGCATGACCGCCGCCCTGACACCGCTGCCGGTGTTCGGCGTGCCAATCGAGTCGCGCACCCTGAAGGGCGAAGACAGCCTTCTCTCCATCGTGCAGATGCCGGCCGGCATTCCTGTCGGCACGCTCGCCATCGGCAAGGCCGGGGCCGTCAATGCCGCCCTGATGGCCGCGTCTGTCCTGGCTCTGACGGACATGGGCCTTGCTGACCGGCTCGATGCCTTCCGCACCGCCCAGACCGAGGCCGTCGCCGACTTCCCGACCGACGAGGAATGATCCGACCATGACAGAAAGTGCAGCGCGCGTCCTCGCCCCGGGTGACACCATCGGCATTCTCGGCGGCGGGCAGCTCGGCCGCATGCTGGCGGAAGCTGCCTCGGCCCTCGGCCTGAAGGTGCATGTCTTCTGCCCGGAAGCAGGCAGCCCCGCCTTCGACGTTGCAGCTGTCCACACGCTTGGCGCCTATGAGGACACCGCAGCGCTCGACGCCTTCGCCGCTCAGGTCGATGTGGTGACCTACGAGTTCGAGAACGTGCCCGGTCCCACGGCTGCACATCTGGCGGCGCGCCTTCCGGTCCGCCCCGGCCCGAAGGCCCTGGCCGTGGCGCAGGACCGCCTCAGCGAAAAGGACTTCCTGTCGGCGGCCGGCATCGCGCTGGCTGGCTATGCCCGCATCGACAGCCTCGCTGACCTGGACGCAGCGCTCACCCGTTTTGGCGGACAGGGCGTGCTGAAGACCCGGCGGTTCGGCTATGACGGCAAGGGACAGGCGATGATCCGCGATGCCGCCAAGGCCGGTGAGGCATTCGCAGCACTGGGCGGCAAGGACCTGATCCTCGAGGCGCTGATCCCCTTCGTGCGCGAAGTGTCCGTGGTGGCCGCGCGTGGCGTGACGGGAGAGGTCGTTGCCTATGACATTACTGAAAACCATCACGAGCACCACATCCTGAAGACATCCACCGTGCCGGCGAATGTGGGGATGGCGACTGCCGATAGCGCGCGGGAGATCGCGGGACGCATTGTCACGGCACTCGACTATGTCGGCATCATCGGTGTGGAAATGTTCGTGGTTGGAACAGGCGCGGACGAGCATCTGCTGGTCAACGAGATCGCCCCGCGTGTGCACAATTCCGGCCACTGGACCCAGGACGCCTGCCTGGTCTCGCAGTTCGAACAGCACATCCGTGCCGTTGCCGGCTGGCCGCTTGGCAAGGCCACACGACACAGCGACGTGGTGATGGAAAACCTCATCGGCGCGGAAGCGGACGACTGGGCCCGGATCCTGGCCGAACCGAATGCGCGTCTGCACCTCTATGGCAAGGCGGAGAGCCGACCGGGCCGCAAGATGGGCCACGTCAACCGCATCACGCCGAAGCGCTGAGACTGGTTTTGCTGCCGGCCCGCTCAGACGGCCGGCAGAAGCCCCGCTTCTTTGCGGCGGGCAAAGCGCCAGATCGCCATGATCGCAGTCGAGGCAAGCCCGCCAGCCAGACCCCACCAGATGCCGACACCGCCAAGACCAAGCGGAAACGCCAGGACATAGGACAGCGTCATGCCAATGGCCATGTAGCCAACCAGCGCGTAGAGCAGCGGCGTCATCGTGTCGCCAAGCCCGCGCAGGATGCTGCCTCCGGCCACCTGGGCGCCATCCGCAATCTGGAAAACGGCCGCGACCCCGAGCAGGCCCACCGCGATGGTCAGAACTTCAGCCGAGGCCGGATTGTCGAAGTCGAGGAACAATGAGACCAGCGTTTCCGGAATGGTCCAGAAGACAATAGCCGCTAGCGTCATGAAGCCGAGGGTCAGCCACAGGGCCGTCCAGCCGGCCCGCGCAATCCCGTCCAGATCCCGCTGCCCCGCAGCCAGACCCACCCGTGTCATGCCGGCCTGTGAAATGCCGAGCGGCACCATGAAGGTGATCGAGGCGATCTGCAGGGCGATGCCATGGGCGGCCAGCGGCAATGTCCCGACCCACCCCATCATCATCGTCGACCCGGTGAACAGAAAGCCCTCGGCAACGATGGTCAGGCCAATCGGCGCGCCCATGCGCAGGATCTGGAAGAACACCGGCCAGTCGCTGCGCCAGAGCCTCCCGAAGACATTGAACCGGCGCAGCCGTGGCTGGGTCACCACATAGGCGGCGAGAATCGCGAAAGCGACGACCTGGGTACAGACAGAGGCAATCGCTGCCCCCTGCAGCTCCAGCCGCGGAAAGCCGAAGTTTCCGAAAATCAGCAGATAGTTGAGCGCTGCGTTCAAAACGGCGGCGCCAATGGTCGCCCACAGCACGATCTGGGGCCGCCCCATGACCGTCACGAACGCACGTGTTGCCATGATCGCCATCGACGGCAGCAACATCCATTGCATGATCCGCATGTAGCCTGCTGCCAGTTCCGCCAGTTCGGGCGTCTGGCCAAGGGCGATCAGGATGTCCTGCGTGAACCACAGCACGGCCCAGACCGGCAGGCAATACAGCGTGACCGCCCACAGCCCCATGCGAACCGTCCGGCGGAGGTCCCGCGGTGCTTTTCGTCCGAGCGCCTGTGCGGCAATCGGGATGATGGCCTGGGTCATGCCCATGCCGAAGAACCAGAACAGGATATAGAGGTTGTTGGCCAGCACCACCGCGCCAAGTTCGACCGGACCGAGCCAGCCAACCATGATGATATCGGTGGTGTTGATGGCCATCTGCGCCAATTGCGCGCCTGCCAAGGGCATTCCAAGCGCGAGCGTCGGGGCAATATCGCTGCGCCAGAGCGCAGACAAAGAAAGGGCGGGCTTCATCGACACGCGCGGGCTCCAGAAACCAGGCGGATGCGCGGCACCGGAGGAACCTTTCGGCAGACAAACACAGACCTGCCAAAAGAACCAACCGATGGGTCCGGCATTTGCCAGGGGGCGGGCAAGCGGACGACACACCGTAGGAGGACAAAAAATGTCCGGGGCGACCAGAGGTAGATTGTTTGCCCTTTGCTGTCCAGCGGTGTATCGGCCTTGCCGTGTTGATGAGGCCAGCTCAAGACCGTCGCGGGACCGAAACAAATCTCCAACCAGGTCGGCACTCCGGCGTATGTTGTGATAAGATCGTAGGGCTTAGCCATTGCCAATTTCGCCGCGAACCGGCACCGTCCAAGTGATTCTCCCCGTGTGGATGAAAAATGACCCAGATGTTGCGCTTTTCCTGCCCTTTCCGTAGCCCGGCGCAGCGCCGGCAAAGTGTCTTTGCACTGAGCATGGCAACAGGCCTGTTGCTGGCGGGATGCCAGACTTCGGACATCTACAGCGGCGTCCCGATTGACTCAGCGGCAGGATCGAGCGCGAACATCGCCTCGCTCTCGGAAGTCATCAAGGTCAGCCCCGGCGACGCAAATGCCTACAACACGCGTGGCGTCGCTTATGGCAAGGCCGGAAAGCTCGACCAGGCGATGCAGGATTTCAACACCGCGCTGAAGATCGACCCGAACAGCTACCAGGCTTATGCCAACCGGGCCCTTGTCGAACGGCGACGGGGCAACATGGCCAACGCCGTTGCCGACTACGACCGCGCCCTGCGCATCAAACCGGACTATGACGCCGCCCTCGTTGGCCGCGGCAACACCTATCGCCTGGCCGGCCGCTATCCTGAAGCCCTGCGCGACTTCGACGCCGTCATCCGGCGCAATTCCAACGATGCGCGGGCGTTCCACAACCGGGGCCTGATTTATCAGGCACAGGGCCAGCACAGCTTCGCAATCGAGGACTTTTCGACGGCCATTGTGCTGAACCCGAAAGCCTCCGAGCCCTATATCGCGCGCGGCATCTCTTATCTGAAAATCAACGACCCGCAGGCAGCGCTGGCCGACCTTTCGGAAGCAGTCAACTTTGACAAGAATTCATCGATTGCCTGGGCCAACCGTGGCGTCGCTCTGGAGATGACCGGCCAGAAGAACGATGCCGTGCGCAACTACAACCGGGCCCTCGGTCTCGACGCCAACAATCAGTTGGCCCGCGACGGGCTTGGCCGCGTGAACCGGGGCAGCTGAGCGGACGATGCATCAGAACGGCGCCGGGGCGTGAAACGCCAGCCTGGCGCCCGTCACTGGATGGGTGAAGGCAAGATCACGCGCGTGCAGTTCCAGCCGCGCGCTGAAACTGCGGGCAACGCCTTCGGCATAAAGGCTGTCCCCGACAATCGGATGACCAAGGCTCAGCATGTGGACGCGTAGCTGGTGCGAGCGACCGGTTACCGGCTCCAACTGCATCAGCGTGGTGTCGTCCTCATGCCGCAAGACGCGCCAGAGAGTGCGGGCGGGGCGGCCGTCCTCGAAGCAGATCTTCTGCTTGGGCCGGTTCGGCCAGTCGACGATCAAAGGCAGATTGACCTCGCCGCTTTGCTCCAGAACGAGTCCCCAGACACGGGCGACATAGGCCTTGTCCGTTTCGCGCCGCTCGAACTGCATCGACAGCCGGCGATGAGACCCTGCATTGCGCGCCAGCACCATCACACCGGACGTGTCGAGGTCCAGTCGATGCACGATCCGCGCGCCGGAAATCTGGGCCGCGAGCCGGGTCACGAGGCTGTCCTGACGGTCCTCTCCCCGACCTGTAACACTGAGCAGACCGCACGGCTTGACCACGACAATGACGTGATCGTCCACATGCAACACCTGCAGCGGGCCTTCGGGCGGAACATAATCGAACGGGATCGGCTGTGTGTCATGCATGTCACGCGTATCGCCTTTCGCCGGGCAAAAGGCAATGACCAGCCCGTCACAGGTTTCTTAAGACGGTTCGGCTACCTAGATTGTAAGGCAACACACTGAAACCAAACGCGGGGCAACGAGGACCATCGCATGCTGGATCTGCTGTTTCCCGTCACGCTGATCGGCGCCGGCCTCGTCCTCGTGTCGGTCATGACCAGCGCGCTGGCATTTCGCTTTGGCGCGCCGCTGTTGCTCGTGTTCCTGAGCGTAGGGCTGCTGGCGGGCGAGGACGGCCTCGGCATCCGGTACAATGATGCCGGTTCAGCCTATTTCATCGGCAGCCTGGCTCTTGCCATCATCCTGTTCGACAGCGGCTTCAACACCAAGCTGAGATCGGTGCGCCAGGCTGCAGCGCCGGCACTCCTGCTGGCAACGCTTGGCGTGGTTATGACAGCGGGCCTTGTCGGCGCTGTCGCCCGGCTGTTGTTCGGACTGCCCTGGCTTGAAGCCTTTCTCCTTGGCGCGATCGTCGGTTCAACCGATGCTGCCGCCGTGTTCTTCCTGTTGCGCGTCGGCGGCATCAACATCCGTGACCAGGTGCGTTCGTTGCTGGAAGTCGAATCCGGGTCGAACGACCCGATGGCGATCTTCCTGACAATCATCCTGGTCGAACTGATCCTAAGCGGGGGCAGCGTTGGTGATGCCTGGACCGAACTGCTCAAGGGTTTCGGCATCCAGATGGGGCTCGGCCTCTCGCTCGGCATCTTCGGCGGCTACCTCATCCTGGCCGGCGCAAAGGTGATCCGGCTGGAAGGAACACTTTATCCCATCAGCATCCTGTCGTTTTCGCTCCTGTTGTTCGGCTTCACCGGCCTTGCCGGGGGCAGCGGCTTCCTGGCGGTCTATGTCGCCGGGATCATTGCCAGCAACAACACGATCCAGGGGCAGGTCAGCCTGCGGCGGTTTCTCGAGGGCCTGACCTGGATGGCGCAGATCGCCATGTTTCTCACCCTCGGGCTGCTGGCCACCCCGTCGCAGTTCCTGGGACTGGCCCTGCCCGCGATTGCCCTGGCCCTGGCGCTGACCTTTGTCTGCCGGCCGCTCGCTGTCTGGCTTTGCCTTCTGCCCTTCGGCTACAAGCGCAACGAGACCGCCTTCATCTCCTGGGTGGGCCTGCGCGGCTCCGTCTCGATCCTGCTCGGGATTATCCCCCTCGCAAGCGGTATGGAGAACGGGCAGCTCCTCTTCAACACCGCCTACATCGTCGTGCTGGTCTCGCTGCTGCTGCAGGGCTGGACCATCGCGCCGATGGCCCGCTGGCTGGGCCTGATCGTTCCAGCGCGTATCGGGCCGGTGGAGCGTTTGGAACTGGAGCTTCCCGGCGGCAGCGGCGACCATGAACTCGTTGTCTACAAGGTGGCAGCGGAGAGCCCGGTGGCGCTCGGCGACGAGCGCCTGCCCCGCTGGGCCCGGCCATCGCTGGTGGTGCGAGATGGCCACTCGATGCGCTACCAATATGCCGGACGGCTGCAGGTGGACGACCTTGTCTACATGTTCGTCGCCCCGCAATACATCCGCCTCCTCGACCGGTTGTTTGCAAGCCCCGTGCGCCTGACGCTGGACGATGAGGACTTCTACGGCAAATTTCTCATTGATCCGCGCCAGCCAATGGCCGCGTTGGCCGAGGCCTATGGGTTGAGCGGTGTTGTTGATCCGCAGCAGCCGCCTGTTTCGATCCGTGACTACATCACCCAGCGGCTCGGCGGCACTGCCGAGGTTGGTGACCGGATCACCTGCGGCGCTGTGGAACTGATTGTCCGCGATTTCGATGCGGACGGCGCCATTTCAGAAGTCGGCCTATCCATAGAGGAAGCCGAAAGCGCCGCGCAACTGCCGCTGTTCCAGAGCGGCCGCGAACTGTGGCAGCTGCTGCGGGCAAGACTGGCCAACCGCGGCAAACAGGCGTAGTCCGCGCATTGCGGCGCGAGGCGGAGCCGTGAGCTTGATCACAAACCTCGACCTCACCGAGGTCATCCCGGCCAAGCGCAGCGCAGAGCCGGGACCGGTGAGTCGAGGCCTCTATATTTCAATCAGTTACCCCCGTAGAGACCTCGGCTCTCCGGCCCCGAGTCTCCGCTTCGCTGCGCCCGGGGTGACGATAGAAGGCTTGTCACAAAGCGGAACGGCCCCGTTTCCGAGGCCGTCCATTGTTTCATCGAGAGGCTCGTCCATCAAGCCTTAGAGGGCCTTGACGATTTCTTCGGTCATCTTCTTGGCATCGCCGAACAGCATCATCGTCTTGTCGAGGAAGAACAGTTCGTTCTCGATGCCGGCATAGCCGGAGCCCATGCCGCGCTTGATGAAGAGCACGGTGCCGGCCTTGTCCACGTCGAGGATTGGCATGCCGTAGATCGGCGACTGCGGATCGTCACGGGCGGCCGGGTTGGTCACGTCGTTCGCGCCGATGACATAGGCAACGTCAGCCTGCGAAAATTCCGAGTTGATGTCTTCCAGCTCGAACACTTCGTCGTAGGGCACGTTGGCTTCCGCCAGCAGCACGTTCATGTGACCCGGCATGCGGCCTGCGACCGGATGGATCGCATACTTCACCTCGACGCCTTCCGCCTTCAGCTTGTCGACCATCTCGCGCAGGGAGTGCTGGGCCTGGGCAACCGCCATGCCGTAGCCCGGCACGATGATGACCTTGGACGCGTTCTTCATGATGAAGGCCGCATCTTCCGCCGAGCCCTGCTTCACCGGGCGCTGCTCGCCGCCACCCGCTGCCGCCGCCGACGATGTCTCGCCGCCGAAGCCGCCAAGGATCACCGAGATGAAGGAGCGGTTCATGCCCTTGCACATGATGTAGGACAGGATCGCGCCGGACGAACCGACGAGGGCACCGGTCACGATCAGGGCCATGTTGCCGAGGGTGAAGCCGATGCCGGCCGCGGCCCAACCCGAGTAGGAGTTGAGCATCGACACGACCACCGGCATGTCGGCGCCGCCGATCGGAATGATGATCAGCACGCCGAATACGAAGGCAACGAGCACGACCAGCCAGAAGGCCAGCGCACTTTCCGTCGCCACCAGAATGGCGACAAGAACCACCACGGCGACCGCAAGGCCGATGTTGATGGCGTGACGACCCGGCAGCATGATCGGCTTGCCGGACATGCGGCCGTCGAGCTTCAGGAACGCAATGATCGACCCGGTGAAGGTGATCGCGCCGATGGCAGCACCGACCGAGGCCTCGATCAGGGCCTGGGCATGGATGTGCCCCGGTTCGCCGATGCCGAAGGCTTCCGGCGCATAAAGCGCGGAGGCGGCCACGAACACGGCGGCCAGACCGACCAGCGAGTGGAAGGCGGCGACGAGCTGCGGCATCGCCGTCATCGGAATGCGGCGGGCGATGATCGCACCGGCGCCACCACCGATGCCGACGCCGGCAAGGATGATCAGCGCGGAGCTGAAGGTGACACCGGTTGCCAGCAGCGTGGTCACCACGGCGAGGGTCATGCCGACCATGCCGTAGGTGTTGCCCGTGCGGGACGTTTCCGGATGCGACAGGCCGCGCAGGGCCATGATGAAGAGAACGGCGGAGATCAGGTAGAGAACGGCCGTGATGTTGGCAGACATGGATACGGCCTCCTCAGCGCTGCTTCTTCTTGTACATGGCGAGCATTCGGCTGGTCACGAGGAACCCGCCGAAAATGTTGACGCTGGCAAGGACCAGGGCGATGAAGCCGAAGATCCGCGCCATCAGCGCCCCGTCGCCATGCGACAGGTCAACGCCGACTGCCAGCAGCGCGCCGACGACGATCACCGAGGAGATCGCGTTGGTCACCGCCATCAGCGGCGTGTGCAGGGCCGGCGTCACCGACCAGACGACGTAATAGCCGACGAAGATCGCCATCACGAACACGGAGAGCAGGAACACGAACGGCTCGATGGCCGCAGCTCCAACTGCTTCTGTGGCGCGCACGGCCAAATCGACGGCACCGCCTGCGATCTGGTCGGCATAGGACTGCGCAGCGGCCGCTGCTTCCTTCGCCGTTTCTGCAGCTTCGGCCGCAGCCTCGGCAGCAGCGCGGGCCTTTTCCAGCGCTTCGGCTTGATTGACTTCGCTCATCTAATCCCCCTTACGACTTCGCCGGCGCAAAGGCAGGGTGAACCACTGCCCCATCGCGCGTCAGCACGGTCGCCTTGACCAGTTCATCGTCCCAGTTCGGCTTCAGCACCTTGTTCGTCTTGTCGACCATGGTCTCCAGGAAGGCGATCAGGTTCTTGGAATAAAGCGCCGAGGCCGAGGCGGCGATGCGTCCCGGCACGTTAAGGTGGCCGACGATCCGCACGCCCGACACCGTAGCGATCTTGCCCGGCTTGGCCCCCTCGACATTGCCGCCGCGCTCGACAGCAAGGTCAATCACAACGGAGCCCGGCTTCATGCTGGAAAGCATAGCTGCCGTGATGAGACGCGGGGCCGGACGGCCCGGGATCAGCGCCGTGGTGATGACGATGTCCTGCTTGGTCAGGTGAGCGGCGACGAGTTCGGCCTGCTTGGCTTGATAGGCCTCCGACATCGGCTTGGCATAGCCACCAGCCGTCTCAGCCTGCTTGAACTCGTCATCCTCGACGGCGATGAATTTGGCGCCGAGCGATTCGACCTGCTCCTTCGAGGCCGGACGCACATCCGTCGCGGTCACGACAGCACCGAGGCGTCGGGCCGTTGCGATGGCCTGAAGACCGGCAACGCCGGCACCCATGACGAAGACGCGGGCAGCCGGAACCGTGCCGGCAGCGGTCATCATCATCGGAAAAGCGCGGTCGTATTCGGCAGCCGCGTCGATCACGGCGCGATAGCCGGCAAGGTTTGCCTGCGATGACAGGACATCCATGACCTGCGCACGGGTGATGCGCGGCATGAATTCCATCGCGAAGGCGGCAATGCCAGCCTCGGCCATGGCCTGGACCTCGGCTTCCTTGCCATAGGGATCCATGGTGGCGATGACGAGGGCACCGGCCTTCATCAGCTTCAGCTCGTCCGCATTGGGGCGGCGTACCTTCAGCACCACATCGGCATCTGCCATGGCGCTCGCGGCATCCTTGGCGATGACGGCACCAGCGGCCTCGTATTCAGTGTCCAGGATGCGAGATGTTGTGCCCGCTCCCGTTTCGATGGCAACCTCGAAGCCAAAGGTGATCAGCTTCTTGACGGTCTCCGGTGTGGCGGCGACACGGGTTTCCACCGCGTCGCTTTCGCGCGGCACAGCTATCCTCATTCCAGACCCTCCCAGGGAAGATTTAGCAGTAAACGAAACGGCGAGACGAAAACGCCGCCCGGGGGCGGCGCTCGATCAGATGGTCACAAGGGCCAGGAGCCCGGCCAGCACAAAAACCGCAGCAGCGGGGATCCAGCCCTTTTCGCCCAGCGCCATGCCGGCAGCAATGGCGACCAGATTGGCGATGGTCAGAATCCAGCCGAACACGACAGCAGCCGTGCCGCCGAAGGCAAACATGGCCAGGGTGATGACAATGGTCAGAACCGCGATGGTGCCGATCTTCGAGAAGTTGATGAACCCCTCGTAAGTGCGCTCGTGCTCGGCATAGTCCATGGAGGAAGAAGAGTTGCTAGACATCAATAGTACCCCGACTGCTTGTCACAAGTGGTGATGGGCAGCCCCATACAACGGAAGCGCCCCGCACTGCAATGTGATCCGGACCGGAAGACTCCGTTTGAGTTTTTCCCGATCGAACCCGTCATTACGCTGCCGCTGCCGGACTGACCAGCCCGGTTTTGGCCAAAACAGTTCTCTGGCTGTCTGAGATTTTTTTCACCTCGAAGCCGTCGATCTGTTCGTTGAACAGACGATAGAAGTTCAATTCCGCGCGCAGATGAAGAAAAACCCCACCAAGACCTATGGCCGCCCGGTCCATGAACACGAATTCCCGGGGAACCGTGACCGGACCAAGCTCCTTGAGAGCCTTTTGCACTCGGAACGCCTCCTGACGTCCATACTCGGCCGGGCTTACACCATCAGCGATGGCGCGCACCCGATCTGTCAGCAAAGGACCATAAATGAATCTCGCCCAGATGTTGAGGACATTGATGAGATCCCGGCTCAGACTTTTGAAGCCCCAGCTTTCGTAGGCATGGACAATTCGCGCGTCATCGTCATGCAGCAGTCCCTTGTAGAGATCGACGACGCCGCCGACGAAGGTCGAGGGGAAGATGCGGATACAGCCATAGTCGAGCAGATTGATGCCACCTGGTTCGCCCGCCTCGCTGAACACGGTGTAATTGCCCAGGTGCGGATCGCCATGGATGACGCCAAAATGGCTGAACGGATGCCACCAGGCATGGAACATCGTCTCGGCAAGCCGGTTGCGCACGGTCAGGTCCGCGTCCTTCCAGCTCAGCATCGGCGTGCCGTCCAGCCAGCCCATGGTCAGAAGCCGCTGCGTTGACAACTCGTCCACCACATCGGGCACCCGGATGCGCGGCTCGTCAGCCAGCACATCCCGGTAGACCGCCATCTGGCGTGCCTCGCGGGTATAATCGAGTTCTTCTCGAACCCGCTCCGAAATCTCCTTTGCAATCTCGCGGGTATCGATCGCGGACTGCATGCGCCTGTGAACGGAAAAGAGCAGCGCCAGCTGCTTGAGATCCGCCTCCACCGCCGAGGACATGTCGGGGTACTGCAGCTTGCAGGCCAGCGCCCGTCCGTCGTGCCCGGTCGCCTTGTGCACCTGGCCAAGGGATGCGGCCGCCGACGGTTCCTTGTCGAAGTGGGCAAACCGCTCCTGCCAATTCTCACCAAGTTCCGCCCGCATCCGGCGCTTGACGAAGGCCCATCCCATCGGCGGCGCGTTGGACTGAAGCTTTGCCAGTTCCGCCGCATATTCGGGCGGCAGCACGTCCGGGATCGTCGACAGCAGTTGCGCTACCTTCATCAACGGCCCCTTGAGGCCGCCCAGCGCCGCCGCCAGTTCCGCCGCGCCCTTCTGATTGTCGAGGTCCAGCCCGAACAAGCGCGCCCCGGCGAGCTTGGCGGCGATGCCGCCCATGTTGGTGCCCACCTTGGCGTAGCGCCCCACGCGGGCGCTGAAGCGGTTGGCTTCCTGGTCCTGTCCGTTGTTGTCTGTCCCGGCCATGTCCTGTCCTTCGGCTCGCCCTGCCCCGTGGCAACGCGTCTGTCGTCGGCGGTCTTACGAATGGGCTAGCGCCTCCAGATCGGCCGCCAGCCTGTCCCGATGACCGGTCAGCCCCTTATAGGCCAGCTGGGCCGGTTCCATCGCACGCAGCTGGAGTGCCAGGCCTGCGGCCAATTCACGCCCCCCGGGATGGCGGGCGAGCAGAGCGAGGGGATCCTGATGGATCTTGATCGTGAAAAGGATGTCACCGGATGCGGGAAGCCGGCGCAGGGTCTGGCGTTCGACGCGGACAAAGAGCGCTGCCAGCAGCGATCCATCCACATCCCCGACCTGCGGTGTCAGCAGCTTGGCCTCTGGGTGATGCAGCTCGGCGTCATCATAAACCGACCAGTTGAACCGCTCGATGATCTGGCCATCGCGCAGATTGTCGAATATCCGGTCCACGGTCTGACCCATGCGCCCGGCAAAGCCTGGCACCTTGGCGTGGATCTCGCTCATCGGCTGGCGGAACTTTTCAGCCAAAGACCAGGACGAGGGGAAGCAAAGCGCGGCGGCTGCAATCCTGTACCCGCCCTCGCCCTTGCGCATCAGGACCAGATCGTCCTGCACCAGACGGGCAGCAGACAAAAGACCGGGCGCGTCTGGTCCGGATAGCCCGACGACCGCGCCGGACTGACGCAAGAGAACACCGCCGTCTACCTCACCATAAAGCGCCGGGTGGACGACCGGCAAATGCGCAGCCATGAGACGAAAGGTTTCCGCCTGCGCTGCTTCTGTGCCTGGCTCCGCCCGGAACACACGGTCCAGATGCTCGCGGAACAGAGCATCCTTGAGCTGCAGATGCTGCGCCAGGAGCGGATCCGGATCGAACCAGCGCGCCTCCTCCACCGGAGCCAGGCCGATGGTGAAGGGCTGTTTCGATCCGTCATAGGGCGTGTGGCGGAAGGGGTCCGCCGGGCCCGGTTCCACCGTCTGCATCACTCGTCCATCGCCTCGAGTTCGTCGATGATCCGTTCGATCACCGAAAGGCCGCGCTTCCAGAAGCCCGGATCCGTGGCATCAAGGCCGAAGGGCGCCAGCAGCTCGCTGTGATGCTTCGTGCCGCCAGCCTTCAGGAGATCGAAGTATTTCTGCTGAAAGCCCTCGTCGGCGTCCTCGTAGACCGCATAGAGCGAGTTCACCAGGCAATCCCCGAAAGCGTAGGCATAGACGTAGAAGGGCGAGTGGATGAAGTGCGGGATATAGGTCCAGAAGGTCTCGTAGCCTTCGCCCAGCCGGATGGCCGGTCCGAGACTTTCGCGCTGCACTTCGAGCCAGATCTCGCCCAGGCGTTCGGCCGTCAGTTCGCCGTCCTTTCGCTCGGTGTGCACCTTGCGCTCGAAGGTATAGAAGGCGATCTGGCGCACGACTGTGTTGATCATGTCCTCGGCCTTGCCGGCGAGCAGGATCTTTCGCTCCTTCCGGCTCTCGGCCTTGTCGAGCAGCGAGCGGAACGTGAGCATTTCGCCAAAGACGCTGGCGGTCTCGGCCAGCGTCAGCGGCGTCGGCGCCATCAAGGGACCATTCGGCCCGGCCAGAACCTGATGCACGCCGTGACCCAGCTCATGCGCCAGCGTCATCACGTCCCGCGTCTTGCCGAGGTAGTTCACCAGAACATAAGGATGCGCGCTCGGCACGGTCGGATGGGCGAAAGCCCCCGGCGCCTTGCCTTCGCGGGCCGGGGCATCGATCCAGTCACGCTCGAAGAAGCGGCCGGCGATTTCCGCCATATCGGGCGAAAAACCGGCATAGGCGGCAAGCACCGTGCCGCGCGCCTCGTCCCAGGAGATGATCCGGTTGTCCGACTGCGGCAGCGGCGCGTTGCGGTCCCAATGGTTGAGCTGGTCCATGCCGAGCCAGCGCGCCTTCAGCGCGTAATAGCGGTGGGACAGACGCGGGTAAGCATCACGCACGGCCGCTACCATCGCATCGACCACTTCACGCTCGACCCGGTTGGCCAGATGGCGGCTGTCGGCGATGTCCTCGAACTTGCGCCAGCGGTCGGAGATTTCCTTGTCCTTGGCCAGCGTGTTGGTGATCAAGGTGAAGACGCGCAGGTTCGCCTTGAAGGTCTCGGCCAGGGCGTCCGAGGCAGCCTTCCGCTTCGCCGGATCGCTGTCTTGCAGGTAATTCAGCGTCGCCTCGATCGGCAGCGACTGGCCGTCAACGGTGAAGCGGAGCGAGGCGATGGTTTCGTCGAACAGGCGGTTCCAGGCGCCGCGGCCGCTGATCGACTTTTCGTGGAACAGCTGCTCGACCCGGTCTTCCAGCTGATACGGCTTTTCCTTGCGCAGATCCTCGAACCAGGGGCGATAGTGCCGGAGCCCTGGGTCCTGCAGCGCCGTCTCGATGACCTTGTCATCGATGCCGTTCAGTTCCAGCGTGAAGAACAGGAGGTGGGAACTCGCCGTGGTGATCTTTTCCTGGATGTCACCATAGAACTTCTGCCGCGCCGGATCGGTGGTGTTGCCGGCATAGAGCAGGCCCGCATAGGAAATCAGCCGGCCGAGCAGATCCTCCAGGTCCTCGAAGGACTGCACAGCGGCCAGAAGGGCCTCGACATGCTCCGCCGCCAGCCGCGCGAGTTGCCCCTTGTAGGCACTCTCGAAACTGCGGGACCGTTCCAGCGCCCCAGCCAGATCAGACTGGACCTGGGGAGAATCGGGGGCTGGATAGAGATCACTCAGATCCCATTCCGGCAAATCGCCGAGAGCGGCGCCAGCCGTTGCAGGAGAGCGGGCGATTTCAATGCGATTCATGACGCCTCCGGTTGGGACCGGCCCGCCGGGCGGGCGCAGCCCCTGATTCTGACCTCGATCCGGCACATGTCCAGCGGGCCCATCAGCCTGCCGTAGCCGTTTCCATACCCTTGTTTAGGGCCGAAGGACCTCTCCGGGCAATTCCAGAATTCCTGATCGATCGCCGGAGTATGGACGATTTATTTACCCGTTGCCGACCAAGATGGCCCGAATTGAGACACCCACGCAAATTCCGGGCGGTACAGTCATGCAGTCAGCCAGCGGGCGCATTCTCATTGTCGATGATGATCCGATCCAGCGCCGTCTGCTGCAGGAAGCCGTGACCCGGTTTGGTTACCGGGCAAAGACTGCGGAGAACGGCGCCGAGGCCGTTCGCATCATGACCGGCCCCGAAGGCGCTGACGTCGATCTCATCATCATGGACATGGTGATGCCCGAGCTGGACGGCATTGGCGCATTGCGCAAGATCCGGGCCGAGCGCATCGCCGTGCCGGTGATCATGCAGACCGCTCATGGCGGCATCGACACGGTCGTCAACGCCATGAGCGCCGGGGCGCAGGATTTCGTCGTCAAGCCGGTCGCGCCGGAGCGGCTTGAAGTCTCGATCCGCAACCTGATGAAGGTTTCAGCGCTTGAGGGCGAGCTGACCCGGATCCGCAAGCGCACGTCCGGCAACCTTACTTTCAATGACATCATCACACGTTCGCCGGCGATGGAGCGCGTGTTGCGGCTGGGCCAGAGGGCAGCCTCCTCCAACATCCCGATCCTGATCGAGGGGGAAAGCGGCGTCGGCAAGGAATTGATCGTCCGCGCCATCCAGGGCTCGGGCGAGCGCAAGTCGCGGCCCTTTGTGACCGTCAACTGCGGCGCGATCCCGGACAATCTGGTCGAATCCATCCTGTTCGGCCACGAAAAGGGTGCCTTTACCGGCGCCGTCGACAAGCATGTCGGCAAGTTCCAGGAGGCCCATGGCGGCACGCTGTTCCTGGATGAAGTTGGCGAACTGCCTATGGATGTGCAGGTCAAGCTGCTGCGTGCGTTGCAGGAAGGTGAGATCGACCCGATCGGCGCGCGCCGCCCGGTGAAGGTCGATTTCCGGCTGATTTCGGCAACCAACCGCCGGCTGATTGATCTCGTCAAGGAAGGCGGGTTCCGAGAGGATCTTTATTACCGCCTCAACGTGTTCCCGATCTGGATCCCGCCGCTGCGCGACCGCCGTGAGGACATTCCGGCACTCGCCCGCCACTTCCTTGCCCGTTTTGCGGCAGAGGAAAGCAAGACCCAGGTGTCCGGCATCAGCGCCGAGGCGCTTGAGATGCTGCAGGCCTATTCCTGGCCGGGCAACATCCGCCAGCTGGAGAACACGGTGTTCCGCGCTGTCGTCCTGTGCGACGGCGACCAGTTGATTGCCGAGGACTTTCCGCAAGTCGCCGCCGCCATCGACCATCCGCTGCCACCGCCGGAACTGGATCGCCACACGCGCCAGACTTCGCCAGCTCCATCTGCACCGGCATCGCCGGAGCCGACCTTCGCAGGACCGGGCGGAACAGCCCCCTTCGGCTTCATGCGCAGCCTGGATGACGACGGCCACATGCGGACCCTGGCTGCAGTGGAAGAGGAAATGATCCGCTCCGCCATCAGCCACTACAGCAGCCGGATGACAGAAGTCGCCCGGCGTCTCGGCATTGGCCGCTCGACGCTTTACCGCAAGCTCAAGGACTATGGCCTGGACGACGGAGAGGCCCAGGACGCGGCGGAATAACGCAGTTGTGCACAGTTTTCTGTTTCGAGCCTTTGAAACAAACGACTTTTTAGGGGTGAACCGCGAGCGCTCCCATACAAATTTGCAGCGCACGCTCGAACGAAGTCGGCAAATATTTATATTTTTCAGATATTTACCATTTTCAAGCCCCATGCAATCACATACTGGACAGGCCGTTGTATTTCCGCCACTCTCCCGACCCAGATGAAAACACGGTAAAAAGTTTTTAACCTGAGGCGGCTAGTCTCATCCCTGTCACCGGGGGGTGGGTATTGGCTGCAAGGCCTTCAGACTGCGAGATGTGATTTGCGTGAACGGTTAGTCCGAAGCAGCGCCTTTTCCGGGGTTCAGCGCATTGCTGCCCTCGTGTTTGTATTGGCTGCGCTCTTCATTGGTCCGTCGGTCATCGCGCCGGAACTCTCGGCCGCTCAGGCCGAGACGCGTACACTGAAGCTCTACAACACCCACACCAAGGAACGGGTGCAGATCACCTTCAAGAAGGATGGTCGCTACATTCCCTCGGGTCTGCGGGATGCCAACCGGTTCCTCCGCGACTGGCGCCGCAATGAAATCACCAATATCGATCCCAAGCTGCTCGACCTGGTCTGGGAAGTGTACCAGCAGGTCCGCGGCAGTGACTATATCCATGTGGTGTCGAGCTATCGCTCGCCGGCGACCAACAACATGCTGCGCTCTCGCTCGCGCGGTGTTGCCAAAAACAGCCAGCACTCGCTCGGCAAGGCGATGGACTTCTTCATCCCTGGCGTCAACCTGACCAACCTGCGCGCCACTGGCCTGCGAAAACAGGTCGGCGGTGTCGGCTTCTATCCGACATCGGGCTCGCCGTTCATCCACCTCGACACTGGCAGCGTGCGCCATTGGCCGAAGATGAGCCGGCAGCAGCTGGCCAAGGTCTTCCCGGATGGCAAGACCGTCCATATTCCGTCTGACGGCAAGCCGATGGCTGGCTATCAGTTGGCCCTCGCCGACATCAAGTCCGGCCGTCGCGGCAATTCCAAGATCGTCATCGCTTCCGGCGGCGGCGAGGAGGAAGAAGGCGGCAGCACCACTACACGGGGCCAGATCCTGACCTCGGGTGACAATGGCGATCTCGTCCGGCCGGCTCCGGGCACCGGACGCGGCTTCCTCGCCAGCCTGTTTTCGGGTGAGGATGACGACATTGAGGAAGCTTCCGCACGGGGAGAAACCGCACCGGCCAGGCCCGCGCCGCAGCGTCAGCAACGCCCGGCCGCAACCGAACAGGCGCCTGGCGTAAAGACCCCGCCTGCCCCGATTGCTGTTGCCGCGCAGAAGCCGGCTCCCGCCGCAGCGCCGGTTGAAACCGTCATCGCTGCCGCCCCGCCGCCAGCCAAGCCGCGCGAGACAACCGATCCGGTGCCGCAATCCATTCCGTTCCAGATCGCCGCTGTCGATCCGAACGCCCGTACGGCCGAAGAAGCACAGTCGGCAAGCACCGGCCCCGCCCTTCTCCAGGCGGCTGCGCCTCCAGTCACCGTGGTCCCGACGGCAAAGCCGAAAGCATTGACCGTAGTGGCCGCGGCGAATGTCGTGCCCCCGCGTCCGGCTCCGGTCGTTCCGGCAACGGACCCGATCGCCGCGATTGCCGCAGTCACCGGTACCGAGCCCGCCCGCAAGCCGCAGATCGGTCAGACAACGCTCGCCTACGCTTCGCCGGCCTCCACAACCCCTCAACTGACCCAGCGCCAGTTGCTCCAGATGAAGGCTGCCGCCGCTGCAGCTCAGATGGCAAAGGACCGCAAGAAGCCAGCCAAGCCAGCGCCGACTGTCTCGGGTCTGGTGCCGCCAGCCGTCATCGTCGATCCGCTGGCCGGGTTCGCGAGCCTGCCAGACAAGTCGGTGCCGCAGATCATTTCCGGCACCTCGACGCTGCGCAGCGTGACGTTCGCGGAGATGAGCCATCCGAACCAGCGCAAGATCGGTTCGCTGCTGCAGACCGGCAACCGCTTCCTGAAGCATGGCTTTGCCGCTCAGCCTTACGACAATCTGCGGACCGACAGCTTTACAGGCGCAGCAATCACGGTCCTGCCGGTGGTTTTCACCCGCTGATCCGGGCTTCGACAGGAAACAGTTCAAAGGGCGGCCACTGGCCGCCCTTTTTGTTTAAGAGATCTCGTCCTCACCGTCGTCACCCCTGTCTATTCGAGCGCCTCTGGCCAAGCGCAGCGCGAGCCGGGGCCTACTCGTTTCCAGAGCGGTGATACGCACTTCACAAAGAGCCATGGATGCTAGATGCTCCCGAGGCGGCATATTGTGCAAAGATCGCATTGGTTGCTCTGCGAACGAGTAGGCCCCGGGTCTTTGCTGCGCTACGCCCGGGGTGACAGCAATCGATTTTCTGCAACCCCGGGCAACAAAAAAGCGGCCACGCGGGCCGCTTTCTGACTGACTTCAAGGCATTGAGACTTACTCGTTGCCGATGTAGCCATGCATGCCGAGGGCCTGGAGGTAAAGGTCGAGGATCGCCTCTTCCTCTTCGCGCTCATGCGGCTGCTTCTTGCGCAGGGAAATCACCTTGCGCAGGATCTTGACGTCGAACCCGTTGCCCTTGGCCTCGGCATAGACGTCCTTGATGTCATCGGAGATGACTTTCTTTTCTTCCTCGAGACGCTCGATGCGCTCGACGAAAGCGCGGAGCTGGTCCGCGGCGACGCCGCCCGGATCTGTGGTCATGGGATCGCTCTCCTGTTGCTGAAATGTCTTGGCCAGGCATCCGGCCGATGAAATCTGGGTGCACTGCCGTGCCAGTTTCTCACCCGCCGGTCAAGCCGGTTCGGGGCACGGCTCGACGCTTCAATGGTCGCCGTCGCGCGCGTCGAAGGCCGCCTTCTGCTCAGCGCTAGAGCGTGTCGTATCTGACCAGATTCGGGATTCCCTTTGGTGTTGATCCGTGATTCCCTGTTTTGCATCGAAAC
>NZ_JBHYDX010000027.1:0-34154 GCF_051860505.1 Pannonibacter sp.
CTCGGCACCACCTCGGTCTATGTCACCCATGACCAGCTCGAGGCCATGACGCTCGCCGACCGGCTCGTCGTGCTCAATGGCGGCGCCATCGAGCAGATCGGCGATCCGATCTCGGTCTATGAACAGCCCGCCTCCACCTTCGTTGCCTCCTTCATCGGCTCGCCGGCCATGAACCTGATCCCGGTCAGCCTGCGTGACGGCCGCGCAACCCTCGACAGCGAAACGGCAGCAGGCGGCTCCGGCCTTACCGGGCCTGACCTTGCCAATGGAGCTGGCTATACGCTGGGCGTGCGTCCCGAGCACTTCGTGCCGGCAAGCGAACGGCCCGCCGGTCCCGGCGACCTCAGCCTCACCGTCACCACCACCGTGCTCGAACCCGTCGGCGCCGAGAGCTATCTCTATGCCAGCATCGGCGGGGAGCGCGCGGCAAATGGCGCAGCTGCAGGCGCAAACGGCGCAGTGGCAAACAGCGCGGCCGCGCATGTGGTCATCCGCGTCCCCGCCGCTGCCCGCCACCAGCCCGGCGAAGTCCTCGCCTTCACCGCCCCCGCCGACCGCCTCCACGCCTTCGACAAGGCAACCGGCAAACGCATCTTGCGCTGAAGCCCGCCAGACCGAACCCGGACCGAACCCTGAACCGAACCCAGAACCGAACGCACCCCACTCCCCCGGCCGCGACCCTTCACGCGCGCCGGGGTTTTTCGTGCCAAAAGGCGAGGGGCCAAATGAACGTTCGATCTTTTCATTTGCCGGCTTAACTTTACTATGAGCGACATGCATCTGTCAGAACACGACATTTTCGAGCGAAGCGCTTAACTCGGTCGCATTCCTGGCGTAGTCGTCCAACACACTATGACGGATTGATGACGTCCGGAGGACCGGACGCGCACCGGAGGGCGACCATGCACCCACTCCTGCTTCTGCTGCATCTGGCCGCTGCGGTCATGCTGCTTCTCTGGGCCGTGCGCATGGTGCGCACCGGCATGGAGCGGGCCTATGGCGCGGCCCTGCGCGATGGACTGCGCAAGGCCCAGGGCGGCGTGGCCGGCATGGCGCTGGCCGGGGCGGTGCTGGCGGTGCTGCTGCAGAGTTCAACCGCTGTTGGCCTGCTGGCCGCCGGCTTTGCCGCGACAGGTCTGCTGGGCGGCGCGGCAGGGCTTGCCGCGCTGATTGGTGCCGATGTCGGGTCGGCACTCGTCGTTCGGATCCTGTCGATGGATCTGTCTGCCCTCATCCCGGTGCTGATCCTTGTTGGCTGCGTGCTGTTCCTGAAGTTCGAAGGCCGGCAGCCGCGCCAGATCGGGCGTATCGTGCTTGGCATCGGCTTCGTGCTCCTGTCGCTGCAGATGATCGGTGAGGCCACAGCGCCGCTGAGGACAAGCCAGGCATTGCCGGCGGTGATTGGCTATCTGCAGGGCGATGCCCTGACCGCTTTCGCGCTCATTGCCCTCCTGACCTTCGGGCTGCATTCCTCGGTCGCGATGATCCTGCTGCTGGCGACCCTGGCCGGGGCAGGCGTGCTGCCGCCCGATGCCGCGCTGCCGATGGTGCTGGGAGCCAATCTCGGAGCCGGCTTCATCGCCGTCTGGCTGACCCGTGACATGGTGCCGGCAGCGCGCAGCATCCCGCTCGGCAATCTCATGGTGCGCGCCGTCGCTGCACTGTCCGCGCTGATCCTGCTTGCCCTCGTCCCGGTGAACCCGGACTGGCTGGGAACGGGCGCGGCCATGCAACTCGTCAACGCGCATCTTGCCTTCAACGGCGTGCTGGCGGTGCTGGCACTGCCATTGGTGCGTCCTGTACATCTCCTGGCGGAGCGGATGCTTAAAGAAAAGCCCGTGCCCGAGGTCCTGGCCAGCCAGCGGCCGCAAAGCGCCCTTGACCGATCGACGCTGGCCCTGCCTGGCCTCGCCCTGGCCTCCGTCAAGCGCGAGTTGCTGCTGATGGGGGAGACCGTTGAACAGATGTTCCGCCCTGTGATGGATCTGATGGCCGGGGCGGATGGCGAGCGTATCGGCGCAGTGCGCGAGCTGGACACCGAAGTCAACCGCCGCCACCGCGACATCAAACTGTTCATTGCCGAGATGACGCGGGGCAAGCTCAGCGAAGAGGACGCCCGGCGCGGACTGGAACTCACCGATGTTGCCATCAACATGGAACATATCGGTGACATCATCGCCAAGACCCTGCTGCCGCTGGCTGATGAAAAGAACCGCCTGCGCCTGAGTTTCTCCGAAGAAGGCTGGGCAGAGATGTTGCGGCTGCATGCCCGGGTTCTGGCCAACCTGCAGATGGCGATGAATGTGCTGATCTCGGGCGACACTCAATCGGCGCAGCAGCTGATGCGGGAAAAGGAAGCCATGCGCCAGCTCGAGCGCGACAGCCACGCCCGCCACCTGCAGCGGCTTCAGACCGGCAACGCCGACAGCATCGCCACCTCGAACATGCATCTGGAGGTCGTGCGGGCGTTCAAGGAGATCAATTCCCTGCTGGTGACCGTGGCACACCCGATCCTTGAGGAGCAGGGGCTGATGCTGAAGAGCCGGCTGGCGGAATCCGGCCAGGAGGCGGGAGAGGTGCTGCGCCTTGCCTGAGGCGCGTGCAGCCCCGCAAGGGGAGGGTCAATCCGGCAGTCGGATGACGAACAGCTTGCGCGTCGTCTCGACGACCTCCCAGATCCCTGAGAATCCGGGCTCGATAATGAAGCTGTCGCCCGCCCTGAGGTCCCGGACCGTGCCGCTGGCGTCGGTCAGGCGCGAGTGGCCGCTGAGGATCGAGCAGAATTCCCACTCGTCATAAGACACGCGCCACGCCCCCGGAGTGGATTGCCAGACGCCGGTAAACTGGCGGTCACCGTCCCGCGTCTCGACCAGCCACGTGGTGAACTGCGGCGAGCCCGACACGATCTTCCCGGGCGCCGGAGCGTCCGTTTCAGGCGTGGTCGAGGCAAGGTCGAAGGGAAGGAAGTGCTGCATGGGATTGTCCTGAACAGGTCGGTCGATTGATATGCACTGCAGGGCCCAAAGGTTCAAACGTGCTCCCGAGAGGTGATCAGGGCGAACGTGCCGGGCGCCACTGCACTGCATTCACAAAGTTCGGGGAACGCTACACGGGCATCCGAGGCCGCGCCAGACCTAAGGGGCCGACACGCGCAGGGACCAGGGCACGACCAGCAAAGACCTGAAAAACCAAAAGGCAGGTTCGTTGCCGAACCTGCCTTTGAAGTGGTGGAGCCAATCGGAATCGAACCGACGACCTCTTGAATGCCATTCAAGCGCTCTCCCAACTGAGCTATGGCCCCGTGTCTCGCGCACCGGCTTGGGTACCGGCGTCTTGTGGAGCTGGCTTATAGAGGGGGTCTGCAGATTGATCAAGAGCTTGTTGGAAGTTTTTTCCGCACAGCCCTGTGGACAATCCCGACCCCCTTAAACCAGGACCGGCTAACCGCTTAACGGTCTGTATCGTCGTCGATTTCCAGCACGATGCCAGGCACGTCCTCGTCCTCTTCGTCCTCGACATCGATGAAGACGTCATCCACCGCATCGTCACCGATATCGGCTTCCTCGTCTTCTTCGAGATCCGGCACGACATCGCCCTCGACCTCGGCGTCGGCTTCCTCCAGCGTGACCAGCTCAGGGGCCGCCAGATCGACCTCGTCGTCCTCGTCCTCTTCCTGCACCACGACGCGGGCGGCTTTGGCGGCACGGGTGCTTGACACGATGTCAAACAGGGTGCCGCACTTCGGGCAGGTGATCGGGGTGCGATTCAGGTCGTAATATTTGGCGCCGCAGCCAGGGCACAGACGCTTTGTACCGAGTTCAGGTTTTGCCACCGTGCTTACCCTTTGTTCGAGCTTGAGGGGTGTCCAGAATGCCCTCGTGGGAGTGGCGCGGCCCGTAACGCCGTCGCGCCCATCTGTCAAAGGCTAAATGATCGGTCACGTTCTCTGAAGCATTCTCAGTCGGCGTACAAGCAAAAATTCGAGCTTCCCGCCTGCTGTTTGATGACGGACCGGTGCCCCCGTGATAGGAGTGACAACCTTTTTTGACCTACCAGCTTCCGGAAGCACCCATGTCGCACCATTCGTCACCCCGTCCCTTGCGGTCCCGTGCCGGTTCTGCCCTGCGCGGACGCATCCGTGTACCCGGTGACAAATCCGTCTCGCACCGCTCCCTGATGTTCGGTGCCCTGGCGCTTGGCCGCACCACCGTGACTGGCCTGCTCGAAGGCGAGGATGTCCTCAACACGGCCGGTGCGATGCGCGCGGCCGGTGCGCGCATCGAGAAGACAACTGACGGCATCTGGCTGATCGACGGCGTCGGCCTGGGCAACCTGATGGAGCCGGATCACGTCATCGATTTCGGCAATGCCGGCACCGGCGTTCGCCTCACTATGGGGATCTTCGGCACGCATCCGATTGCTGCGACCTTTGTCGGGGACGCCTCGCTGTCGCGTCGGCCGATGGGCCGGGTGCTGGATCCGCTGCGCCTGATGGGCACGCAGGTCGTCGCCCGGGTCGGCGACCGGCTGCCGCTGTCGATCCGTGGTGCTGAAGTGCCGGTGCCGATCACCTACCGGGTGCCGATGCCTTCGGCCCAGGTGAAGTCGGCAGTGCTGCTGGCCGGCCTCAATGCGCCGGGCGAGACCACCGTCATCGAGCCAATCGCCACGCGCGACCACACGGAAAAGATGATGGCCGGGTTCGGCGCCGACATTTCCGTCACCATCGATGACGCAGGCGCGCGCATCATCCGCCTGAAAGGCCAGCCGGACCTGAAGGCCCAGGCCATCGATGTGCCGGGTGATCCATCCTCCGCCGCCTTCCCGATTGTCGCCGCGCTGATCACGCCGGGCTCGGACATCACGGTCGAGAACGTGCTCCTCAACGAGCACCGCACCGGGCTCATCACCACGCTGATCGAGATGGGCGGCGACATCACCATCGAGAACGAGCGCATGGCAGGCGGCGAGCGCGTCGGCGACATTCGTGTGATTTACAGCAAGCTCAAAGGCGTTGCGGTTCCGGCCAGCCGCGCTCCGTCGATGATCGACGAGTATCCGGTGCTGGCCATTGCGGCCGCCTTTGCCGAAGGCGACACCTACATGCCGGGCCTCGACGAACTGCGCGTCAAGGAGTCTGATCGTCTCGCGGCTGTGGCGCGTGGACTGGAGGCCAACGGCATTCCCTGCCGAGAGGGAGAGACAGAGCTGACTGTTACAGGCGGCGCAAACCGCAAGGGCGGAGGCACGGTTGCAACCCATCTCGATCACCGAATTGCCATGAGCTTCCTGGTGCTGGGCATGGCCAGCGACACGGCCGTGACCGTGGACGATGGCGCCGTGATCGCCACAAGCTTCCCGACCTTCACCAGCCTGTTCACCGGGCTTGGCGCCGACATCACGGAACTCGAGGACGTCAGCGCATGATCATCGCCATCGATGGCCCGGCAGCGTCCGGCAAGGGAACCCTGGCCCGGCGGTTGGCAAGCCATTTCGGCCTGCGCCATCTGGATACAGGCCTGACCTACCGCGCCGTCGCCGCTGCGCTGCTGGCCAATGGCTTGCCGCTTGGCGACGAAGCCATTGCCGTCGACATTGCCCACCGGCTTGACCTTGGCCACATGGACCGCAGTGTGCTGTCAGCCCATGAGATCGGTGAGGCGGCATCCCGCATGGCTGTGCTGCCAGGTTTGCGTGAGGAACTGGTACGCCTGCAGCGAGCGTTTGCCATGGTTCCTCCCGGGGCTGTTCTCGATGGTCGAGACATCGGGACCGTTGTCTGCCCGGACGCGGATGTGAAGCTCTACATCACGGCAGCTCCGGAAGCACGGGCAAGGCGCCGGACAGCCGAGATCCTGTCCCAGGGCAAGGAAGCCGATTTTGTGTCTGTCCTTGAGGACCTGAAGCGGCGTGACGAGCGCGACCAGACCCGAGCCGTCGCTCCGTTGAAACAGGCCGCAGACGCGCACTTGCTTGATACGACCGAAATGGATATAGAGACGGCGTTCCGGGCGGCTGTGGATATCGTGACAGCCAACCGGGCTTCCTGAGCGAGCATCGCGACCAATGCCGTCTTGACGGCCCGCCAGACCGGTAGAGATCCGGGTGGCGGGGCGATGTGGTTTAAAGACCAGCATCCGGCTCCGCGATTGGCCAGCCCTACGCCCCCGGGCGTTTCGGCCTGATCGCCTCGGGACGCCGCCAACCTGCAGGCCAGTCTTGCAGAGTGGGAACAAGCGATTTTCAAGACGAGCCCGACCGCACGTCTTTTACTGGAAGACCCGGATCCTCCGGCTTCCGCCCGCCGGCCCATTCCCTCTGCGCATTGCAGGCTGGATGGCTGGAGCCAGAAAACGGCTCCCGGGAGGTGAAGGATCCGGACCACAACACAAACCCGCCGGCGCCCGCCAGAAATGGCACCAGGAGATTATATGAGCCAACTGAACCCCTCCACCGCGGATTTTGCGGCCCTTCTGAACGAGTCCTTTGCGACCAACGACCTCTATGAAGGGTCTGTCGTCAAGGGCCTCATCGTTGCCATCGAGAAGGACCTTGCCGTCATCGACGTCGGCCTCAAGGTGGAAGGCCGCGTGCCGCTGAAGGAATTCGGCGTCAAGGGCCGTGATAGCGAACTGAAGGTCGGCGACGAGGTCGAGGTCTACCTGGAGCGCGTCGAGAACGCCTTGGGTGAAGCTGTCCTGTCGCGCGAGAAGGCTCGCCGCGAAGAGAGCTGGGTCCGTCTCGAAGTCTCCTTCGAAAAGGGCGACAAGGTTACCGGCCAGATCTTCAACCAGGTCAAGGGCGGCTTCACCGTCGATCTCGACGGCGCCGTGGCCTTCCTGCCGCGTTCGCAGGTCGATATCCGTCCGGTGCGCGACGTTACCCCGCTGATGCACACCCCGCAGCCGTTCCAGATCCTCAAGATGGACAAGCGCCGCGGCAACATCGTGGTCTCGCGCCGCGTCGTTCTGGAAGAAACCCGCGCCGAACAGCGTTCGGAACTGGTCCAGAGCCTCGAGGAAGGCCAGACCGTGGAAGGCGTCGTCAAGAACATCACCGACTATGGTGCGTTCGTCGACCTCGGCGGCATCGATGGCCTGCTGCACGTCACCGACATTGCGTGGCGCCGTATCAACCATCCGTCGGAAGTGCTGTCCATCGGCCAGACCGTCCGCGTCCAGATCATCCGCGTCAACCAGGACACCCATCGTATCAGCCTCGGCATGAAGCAGCTTGAGACCGATCCGTGGGATGGCATCGAAGCCAAGTACCCGATCGACGCCAAGTTCTCGGGCCGCGTGACCAACATCACCGATTACGGCGCGTTCGTCGAGCTGGAGCCGGGCATCGAAGGCCTGATCCACGTGTCCGAAATGTCCTGGACCAAGAAGAACGTCCATCCGGGCAAGATCGTTTCGACCTCGCAGGAAGTCGACGTCATGGTCCTGGAAGTCGATCCGGTCAAGCGCCGCATCTCGCTGGGCCTCAAGCAGACCCTGCAGAACCCGTGGGATGCTTTCGCAGAGCGCTTCCCGGTCAACACGGAAGTCGAAGGCGAAGTCAAGAACAAGACCGAGTTCGGCCTGTTCATCGGCCTCGACGGCGACGTGGACGGCATGGTGCACCTGTCCGACCTCGACTGGAACCGTCCGGGCGAGCAGGTCATCGAAGAGTACAAGAAGGGCGACATGGTCAAGGCCGTGGTGCTCGACGTCGACGTGGAGAAGGAGCGTATTTCGCTCGGTATCAAGCAGCTCGGCGGTGATCCGTTCGAGTCCGCCGCTGCCGGTGAAGTCCGCAAGAACGCCATCGTCACCTGCGAAGTCATCGAGGTGAAGGAAGGCGGCCTGGAAGTTAAGCTCGCAGACAGCGACCTGACCTCCTTCATCCGCCGCGCCGACCTGTCCCGTGACCGCGCTGAACAGCGTCCGGAGCGCTTCTCGGTTGGCGAGAAGATCGACGCACGCATCACCCAGTTCGACAAGAAGACCCGTCGCGTCTCTGTCTCGATCAAGGCGCTGGAAATCGCCGAAGAGAAGGAAGCAGTCGCACAGTACGGTTCGTCCGACTCGGGCGCTTCGCTGGGCGACATCCTGAGCGCAGCTCTGAAGGCTCGCGACGAGGACTAATCCTCTCGCAAGGTCTCAAGTCTTGAACATGAAACGGCCCGGGCAATCGCCCGGGCCGTTTTTCTTTTTGATCCTCCATCGAACTTCCACAAGGCCTGGCGCTACAGTCGGAGACATTCCGTTGCCGATTGTGAAGGCAGGCTCGCTCGCCAACCTGCATTTGCAGGTGTAGTGTCCGGGCACACTCACCGCTTCGGACCCGACATGATCCGCTTTGATCTCAATCCCCGCCTCGAAGGCGACAGCCTGCCCGTGGCGGACCTCCCTCTCTGCGCCGTCCGGCTGATGAAAGATGCCAATTACCCCTGGCTGATGCTGATCCCCCGCCAGGCGGATCTCGTCGAGATTACCGATCTGACACAACCGGACCGATTGCAACTGATGGATGAAATTGCCGCGTGTGCCGATGCACTCAAGGCTGTCACGGCTTGCGACAAGATCAACATCGGCGCACTTGGCAACGTGGTGTCCCAGTTGCATGTACATGTGATCGCCCGGTTCCGCAGTGATGCCGCCTGGCCGAACCCGGTCTGGGGCGCAGCACCCGCCCGAACCTACGAGCCTGCTGAACTGACGGCACTGACCGAAAGACTGCGCCCCTTGCTGCCTGCCTGACCATTTCTTGAGGGAGAAACCTATGGCACTGGATGCCTATGCCCTGGCAACCCAGCCGGGCGGCATGAGCTTCATCGTCAACCCGCTCGACCGCTGCGCCGAACGGCGGGGCGACTCCGAGTGGCTTGCCCGCCTGATGCAACAGGACGATGCCCGGTTCGTTGTAGCCACCGCCGGCAAGCTGGTGCTGCGCCGTGATCAGGCCAGCATGCGCCACACGCAGGTGGAAGCCGCAGCTCTTGGCCAGAGCGCGGCAGAAACAGCGTTTCTCGGGCTTGAACCCTCAGGCGCTCCGTTGTTTGCCTGCACCGCAACGCTTTCCGATGAAGAACTCGAGATCCGCAATGAACTTGAGGTCATCGACCTGCGCAGCCTGGCGCTGCGCCGTGACCTGCCCGAAGCCGATATCGGTGCCCTCGCTCAGGCCCGCGCCTTGACGCATTGGCATCTCAGCCACCAGTTCTGCTCACGCTGCGGCGAAAAAACCGCAATGGCCGAGGCCGGCTACCGCCGCGACTGCCCCGCGTGCCAGACCCCGCATTTTCCGCGCACGGATCCTGTGGTGATCATGCTCATCACCCATGGTGACCTCGTCCTGCTGGGCCGTCCGCCGCGGCTGGCTGAAGGCGTCTACACCACGCTGGCCGGGTTCATGGAACCGGGTGAAACCATTGAGGATGCGGTCAGGCGTGAGACATACGAGGAATCTCGTGTGTGTGTCGACAACGTCCGGCTGGTTTTGAACCAGCCGTGGCCTTTTCCGGCCAACCTCATGCTTGGCTGCACGGGCGAAGCGCTGACAACGGACATCGAAATCGCACAGGACGAACTGGAAGCCTGCCGCTGGTACAGCCGGGCCGAGGTGGAGACCATGTTGGCCGGGACGCATCCCGAAGGACACCGCATTCCGCCGGGCATTTCCATTGCCCATCACCTGATCCTCGGTTGGCTACAGGAAACAGCATCGTGACATACTGCGTGTATCTCACCCATCCAGAAGTACAGATCGATCCAGCCGTGCCCGTACCGGACTGGGGCCTGTCGGATGTCGGCCGCGAGCGGGCAAAGCGCGCGCCTCTGCTCGACTGGGCCTCCGGCATTCGTCATGTCATCTCCAGCGGCGAGCGCAAGGCCATCGAAACAGCCGAACTCTTCGCCGCAGCTTTCGGTCTCAAGGTTGGTATCGTCGAGGCAACCCATGAGAATGATCGATCCGCAACGGGCTTCTTGCCGCCACCGGAGTTTCAGGAGGTTGCCAACGCTTTCTTTGCTGCACCGGAGCAGAGCATTCGCGGCTGGGAACGGGCGGTCGACGCGCAAACGCGCATCGTCACTGCCGTCCGCAGCACCCTTGCACAGCTTCCGCCTGGCGAGCCCGTCCTGTTCAGCGGTCATGGCGGTGTCGGGACGCTGCTGAAATGCCATCTGCTTGGCGTGCCGATCGCACGGCTGCATGATCAGTCCTCAGGTGGCAACTGGTACGTCTTCGATCCTGCCGATCTTGATCGACGGGCAGCGCTTTCGCTGGGCTGGTCGGCACTTTGATCCGGGTCTGCCGCCTGTTATTTCATCCAAGACGGGTCCAGGCTCTGGCCTAATCATCTGGTTCGGGCGACCATGACCTTGTCTGTTCAAACCGGATTGCCCATGCCCAGCTTGCCGACCCGTGTCCTGAGCTTCCTCGCCTTTCTGGTTTGCGCCATGCCGGCGCATTCTGCCTATGAGTCCGAGTTTGCTGCCTTCCTGACGCAGAAGGTGATCCCAGTCGCCCGCGCGGCCGGCGTGCCGGATACAGTCCTCCAGCGGGAACTGGCTGGCCTGAAGCCCAACACGGACTTGCCAGGCTTGGGCCGCCCGGACAAGCCGGAAGCGCCAGCGCAGGTCAATTTCCAGGCGGAGTTCCGCGCGCCGGCCGGCTATTTCAAGGACAGTCAATTCCGCGCGCTGGCCGGCCCCGGCCGCGCCCTGGCGCAGAAACATGCCGATACCTTAAAGGCGATCGAGGCACGATATGGCGTGCCACGTCGGATCCTGCTGGCGATCTGGGCTCGCGAAAGCGGCTATGGCGCGGCCAAGATCCCGCATGACGGCTTACAGACAGTTGCGACCCGCGCCTTCATGGGCGAAAGGCGCGCGTTCTTTCTCGGCGAGACCGTTGCTGCCCTAAAGATACTCGCCGATGGCCACATTACCCGGTCCGAGCTGAAAAGCTCCTGGGGCGGAGCGATGGGGCAACCTCAGTTCCTACCCTCGTCCTTCCTCGCCTATGCCGTTGACTTCGACGGGGATGGCCGCCGCGACATCTGGCGCTCCGTGCCCGACACACTGGCGTCGATCGCCAATTACCTGCAGCAGAAAGGCTGGGTTGCCGGGCGCGACTGGGGCTATGAGGTGGTCCTCCCACCAAGTGTATCTTGCAGTCGCGAGGGCCCGGACCAGCGCGAGCCAATCGCCAGCTTCGTCAAGGCAGGCGTGAAACGGGCCAGTGGCAAGGCCTTTCCGGATGCAGAACTGCGCCGCGAGGCCAATATTCTAATGCCCGCCGGACGGCTCGGCCCAGCTTTTCTTGCCACCGAGAATTTCTACGTTCTCAAGGCCTATAACGAGAGTGACGTCTATGCCTTGTTTGTCGGACATCTGGCGGACCGCTACAGCTCAGATGCGGGGTTCATCACAGCCTGGCAGGAAAGCCCGCACATGTCGCGCGGCAAGGTGCGGGACATGCAGCTGAATATGCAGAAGGCTGGATATGACGTTGGCAAGCCGGATGGCCTGATCGGCTTCAAGACACGGCGGTCGCTCGGCATGATCCAGGAAAAAGCCGGTCGGCCAGCCACCTGCTGGATCGAATGAGCCGCCTGCTTATCCCTGCACCACCGGCCGCATCACCACCCGCGGCATCCTATGGCGGGCAGCCAAGCCATGACCTGGAGGGGGGCAGTTCGCGTTCGCCCGAACCGTCTGGCGGAGCGCCGGCTTCGGCCGACAACGGGGGCATTTCGCCGTCGAGACGCGCACGAACAGGGTCGGTCAGAACCGGGAGGCGCGACGGATCAAGCGTCAGTAACCCCTCATTGCCATCTCTTCCCAGCCTCGCGGGATCGGGCCATTCTCAAGAGAGACTTCGAGTGTTCGAGAGGGTGGACCGCACCCTCCGTTCGTATCCAGCCGCGCGCCAGATGCCGGATAAGCGGCCAAGAAAGCCCCAAGCGCAGTTCTGCCCTCCCCCGCAGCAGACTTGCCGCAACGACCCTGGGACAAGCAGGCCGCACAAGCGTGAAAGCCAAGGCAAACCCTTGGGGTGACAGCGGTGTGTCAGAAGCTGCCTGGCCGGATCTTCAAACAATCCCCGATACAAGACAGGGGTTGACCGTCGCCGGGGCTGGCCTTCCGACCGAGCCCGCGACGTTCAGCTGGCGTGGCGGCTGGCGTCGGCCCCGTAGTAGTTCACATAGCGGGCATTGAGGGCTGAAACCGGCATCACGATCAGGACATCGGTGGTGCCAAACTGATGATCGATGACCGCCCCGTCGCCAATATAGGCTCCCAATCGCAAATAGCCCTTGATCAACGGCGGCAAGTCGCGCAACGCGGCCTTCTCGCTGAGATCTTCCTTCGCAAGCCGGTTCATCTCGACATATCGCTCTGGCAGCGCCCTCACCCGCCAGCTTTCCGGAGCTCTTGCATGATGATGCAGGAACGACAGCTGGCCTGCGATCTGGTCTGGCTCCGTGCCCTCGATCGAGGCGCAACCGATCATCACGTCGATCCTGTTCTGCAAAACATACGACCAGATGCCGTGCCACAGAAGCTCGACGGTGCGTTTATTACGATAAGGCTTCAAGACGCAGGAGCGGCCAAGTTCCAGGAAGTTGAGCCCTGGGTTGGCGTCAATCAGTGGCTGGATGTCATATTCGCCCGAGGTGTAAAATCCGCCGTGCCGATTTGCGACATCCTGGCGAAGCAGGCGGTACGTGCCGACGATTTGCGGCTGCAATCGGCCAAGTTTGTTGCGCTTCAGGCAGGCATGATCAATGACCAGCATGTGATCGCAAATCGCATCGAAGGGATCGAAGTCCCGCTTGGAGGCGAGGGTCTGCGCATCCGCGATTGCCGACATTTCTTCATAGAAGACATTGTAGCGCAACCGTTGCGCTGCCTTGACTTCCTTGGCACTGCGCGCGATCCGAACTTCAAGTGAGCCGATCCGCCCGAGCGTCGCACGCTCCGGAAGGAGCGCCAGGCTCGACTTCAAGGGGCGGGATAGCCCCGGAAACCAGCGCCCAGCTGCGCCGGGATCCCGGCGCAATGGTGTGAACTTCTCGACGAGTTTCATCGGAGAAAAAATGCCCGACCGCACCATGTGTGTTCGGTCCCCTTGCTTGCTTCGGTCGTTTCCACCGGCGCCCGGCTTGCATCCTGTCGGAATGGCAGGGCTTTGTTATATCCACGCCGCCACCCTGGCAGCGCTTTTCTGTGACGCGGACAAGTCCGCCTGCAGCGTGCCGCCCCCCCCGGACGAAAGAACGCGAACCGTCCACCTCAGTTGATTGCATCCACCAAGATGGCCTTGCCGTAGCCTTCAGTCCAATCCTCTTGCCGCGATTTCAGCCCGATCACGGGGAAGCGGTTTCAGCCCGAAAGGTCACGCATATGTCGTGACATCCTGTCACGACCCTAGCCATCAACTGGACCACAGTTTCTCAACAGTAACATGACAGACTGGTTACCGCATCTCTTTCGCCCCGGAACCGGACGAGTTCAAGGTCTGGCCTGCCGGAAAGACTGGGAACGGGCCGGCAGCAGCGATCCGGCATTTGCTGCTCTGGGGAAAAGCGACGCTGCGCACCAGGCAACAGCGTGCTCCTTACGTTATGGAACAGCGCGGTGGCGATCAATCAAACAGGGAAGCAAATGAGGGGGACAGCGACTCAGCCAGACGAACCGAGCCGACCGAGTTCCTCGGCCACAGCCGTTTGGTTCAGCGGCTTGGTGAGATAGCCGGCCACCCCGAGTTCCCTGGCCCGTTCGCGGGCAGCCGGCATCACATCAGCCGTGACAACCAGGATGGGCACCGGGGATGCGCCACTCTCGGCTTCCCTTGCCCGAATGGCAGCGATTGCGCCAAAACCATCGAGACCAGGCATGTGCAGATCCATCAAGATGGCATCAAAACTGCCGCGATTGGCCGCCGCGACCGCTTCATGGCCGTTGGTGGCCAGTTCCGTTTCATGTCCAAGCTTGCGCAACAGAGCTTCGCCCAGCAACCGGTTGATATCATTGTCTTCTGCAAGGAGGAGGCGCAGCGGGCGGAGAGGAGCCAACTGCCGGTCCGCGCTGGATACCGGCGGAAAGGAAGCATTCCCGGTTCGGCCCGTGCCGATCGCTTCAGCCAAGTCCCAGTTTGTCGCTTGATTGTCCTCAGCCATACAGCTGTCTTTCGCCTCTCCCGCGCCGTCGTTCGGGCCGAGCAACGCGGTCAAAGTGCGCACAAGGGTCTGGCAGCGGACTGGCCGGATCAGATAGGCGGCAAAGCCGGCGCTGCGCAGGCGGTCGACACGTTCGCGCTCCGTCGGCGTGATCAGGACGATGGCCGGCGCCTGGCATCCTGCAGCGCGAGCTCCGGCAAGCCAGCCGGCACCATCGCTGACGGAGCCATAGTCGAGCAGCACAAGATCGGCAACTGCCAGCCTTTCCATCAGTACCGGATCCCCGGGCAGGACCCGGCTGACAGAAGCCTCGTAGGCCGTGAGATGCCGCGACAGAGCAGCCGCTTCGACTTGACCTGCGGATACTATAACGATTTGCCTGCCCCGGATCTCCGGCCAGGTTCGCCCTTGAACCGGGACCTCCGGAATTGGAAGGCGCACAACGAAGGTTGCCCCGTTGCCCTCTTCGCCCTCAGCGGCAATGCTACCCGCCATGAGTGTGACCAGCCTCTGCACGATGGCCAGTCCGAGCCCTGTGCCCCCGTACCGCCGGGAGGGGCCATGGTCGACTTGCTCGAACTCACCAAACATGCGGGCTGTATCTTCGGGCGCGAAGCCAATTCCCGTATCCGCAACAGTAAGAACCAACTCGCCGCCACCGGAGACGCTTTCGGCAGCAGCAATATCGATGCAAACCCCGCCGCGTTCCGTGAATTTGACGCCGTTCCCGGTCAGATTGTACAGGATCTGGCGCAATCGGCTCGCATCCACCGTGACCTCATCCGGCACGCTCGGGGCAATCGTCAGCGCGATTTCCAGTCCCTTGGCCTGGGCTCTCGGGGCAAGCAATTCCACAACCTGCTCGCACAGGGGCTCCAGGGCACAAGGCTCCGGATGGATTGCAAGGCGTCCTGCCTCGGCACGGGAGAAGTCCAGCAGTTCATCGATCAGCAGGAGCAGCGTTTCGCCGGAGGTCTTGAGCGCATCCGTATAGGCGGCCTGCTCGGGGCTGAGCCTTGTGTCGCGCAACAGCGCCGCCATGCCGAGAATGCCGTTCAAAGGCGTGCGGATTTCATGACTGACCGTCGCCAGAAACCGGGATTTGGCTTCACTTGCCGTTTCGGCGGAATTGCGAGCCGCAAGAAGTTCTTCTTCCATCAGCCGCCGATCGGTAACATCCCGCAACAGCGTCTGGATCAGGGGCGCATCACGGGATCCATCACGCACGGTGACGTCAAGACGGGAAAACCACCGGGGACCGTATCGGGTTTCGAGCATGATATCGCCGAATGCGACGTCTCCAGCCGGGGTGCCAGCGGTGTCCTTTGCTACGGCCAAAGGCAAATGCAAGGGCTGACCAGGCTGCGGCATGGCCTCGGCCCGGAACAGTGCCTGCGCGGCAGGACTGACATAGAGAACCGTACCGGTCATATTGCGCCGGATGACAACATCGCCGAGCGCCTGGAGGATACTGGCCTGCCGCTCAGCCGCCTCCCGCAGTTCCCAAGCCTGGTCTTCGACCGCCTCCAGACGCTGACGCAGGTCCTGCCGATCTGCTTCCACCGCATTTTTTGCTTGTGCCTGCCGTTCACTGTCGTCCCGGGCCAACAGGTACATCGCAAGAGCGCCGCCAAGAAACGCAAGCACCACAGCTGCCAATCGCTCGAAAACACCTCCGCTGACAAGTAAAAGTGCGCAAAGCGGTGCCAGGGCAACACCAAGACCGGGGGCAATTGCTGCAATACGGGACATAACTCTTGCCCGTCCCTCCGTCTTGCCATCGGGGTCGATACCCGGTTTGGCCAGGGTTCCCGGCTGCTCCGCTTCCAGGCACGTCTCCTGCGGCATGTCTGTGTCCACGTGCGCCGAAGGCGCAGTTTCCCGCTGCAGATCCATGTCCCCGCATTGGTCTTGCCCCGGCGATCCGCCGGAGCCAGGGTGACAGGCTTCATCCGGATTGATGCCAGAACCTGGTCTTCCAGCGACCTTTTGCTCCAGGTTTTCAGACTTTGCCTGCGATTGTGCTCTGGTCCTGTCGCTCTGGCCCGTCATATCGCTTTCCCCATCGACATCGCCGCAACGGCGACATCGGCTGATTCCCGTTGCTGCCAGAGTGCCTGCAAAACCCTTTCGGAAACCCTTTCGCAGGGTGCTTCGGACAGGGCTCACCCGCACGTTTGCTGCCGGGGCATGCCTTGACGCCTGTCGCCGGGAAAAATTGCTCGTCTTCACATGTCAAAGAACAGGCTGGACCATTGTCCCGCCGATCCGCCCACAGGATTTGCGCAGCCGGGCGGCGGGCAGCTGCCGCAACTCGTCACTGTCATGCAGCCTGTCGAAGCACCGTCTCGCCGCGCAAACTCAGGGCTTCTGCGAGATGCAAACGGCTGACGGTGTCCGCACCATCCAGATCAGCAAGCGTCCGCCCCAGCTTCAGCACCCGGTGATAGCCGCGCGCACTCAACGCCAGTGTGTTGGCCGCGTCGGTCAGGAAACTGCGGCCTGCCGCATCCATGCCAGTCATCTCATCCACCAGTCCGGCCGGCAGGCGGGCGTTGGGACACTCCCCGAGCCCGAGCGCGCGCGACCGGTTGCGCTGGATGTCACGCGCCATGGCAACCCGGGCGGCGACGCTGGCCGAACTTTCCGCCTTCCCCGGCGCGAGCAAGTCGGAAGCCGATACAGCCGGCACTTCGATACGCAGGTCGATCCGGTCCAGAAATGGTCCGGAGACACGCCCCTGATACTCGATGGCGCAGCGCGGCCCCCTGCGGCAGACATGGCCCGGCTCGCCGGCATAGCCGCAGCGGCAGGGATTCATGGCCGTGATCAACTGGATGCGCGAGGGATAGGTTACCCGGTGATTTGCCCGGGCAATCACAGTCTCCCCCGTTTCAAGGGGCTGACGCAGACTGTCGAGCACCTGCGGCTGGAACTCCGGCAACTCGTCGAGAAACAGCACGCCGTTGTGCGCGAGCGAGACCTCACCTGGACGCGCCCTGAGACCACCGCCGACGAGAGCGGCCATCGATGCGGAATGATGCGGCGCGCGGAACGGCCTGCGGTCAGTCAGACGCCCGTCCGCCAGTTCCCCGGCCAGGGAGGCGATCATCGACACCTCGAGCAACTCGCGCGGGCTGAGCGGTGGCAGCAGCGACGGCAGGCGGCTTGCCAGCATTGATTTACCGGCGCCCGGAGGGCCGACCATCAGAAGATTGTGGCCGCCGGCAGCAGCAATCTCCAGCGCTCGTTTCGCACTCTCCTGGCCCTTGACGTCTGCAAGATCAGGCAGATCGCCCGCCGGCCCGCGCAGTTTCGGCGCCGGTCGCGACAAGACCTGCGTGCCCTTGAAGTGATTGGCCAGCTGGATCAGCGAGCGCGGCGCCAGGATGCTCATCTCGCTGTCGGCCCAGGCCGCTTCCGGTCCGCAATCTGCCGGACAGATCAGCCCCTTGCCAAGCCCGTTGGCCCCGATTGCCGCCGGCAACACGCCGGCTACGGGCGCCAGCCGACCATCAAGCCCCAGTTCACCGAGCACGACATAATCGGCAAGCATGTCAGCGGGAATGGCGCCAATCGCTGCCATAATGCCGAGCGCAATCGGCAAGTCATAATGCGATCCCTCTTTCGGCAGATCTGCGGGCGCCAGATTGACGGTGACCCGCTTGGCGGGCAACGCCAGGCCGGAAGCCAGAAGCGCCGCCCTAACCCGTTCCCGGCTTTCGCCAACGGCCTTGTCCGGAAGGCCTACGATGGTAAAGGCAACCATGCCCGGTCCGACCATGACCTGCACATCGACCGGAACGGCTTCGATACCCTGGAACGCGACAGTTGTTACGCGACTGACCATACCCCAACTCCCCGAAAGGTCGAGGAAGACGATACGGCAACTTTTCGGAGAGTCAAGAACGTAAAGAGAACATTAATTCATCGCCGACCTCTTGCCGTCGCCTGAAAACCAGCGCAGCATGAGACGGCTTAGGGGACAACCGGGCACAGGGGAGCGTGTTGCAATGTGCGATGCATGCGTCATGATCGCGGTCAAGGACCGGATGTTATCCCGCCGGGAGATGTTCCGGCTGGCGGCCGCAGGCAGTGTTGCCGTCGCCGTTACAGCTACAAGCTCAGCAATTCCGGTACTGGCCGCGACGCCGACAAAGGTCAGCGATCTGACACATGAGCTGAACGAAGACTTTCCAACATTCTTTGGGGAACAGCAGTTCTTTGCGAACAAGCTTTTTGACTATGAGAAAGACAAGTTCAATCTCTATGAGTTGCGTGTGAACGAGCATACAGGCACGCATGTGGATGCGCCCCTGCATTTCTCGGCAGATGGCCAGTCGGTGGCCGAGATCCCGGTCAGCAATCTGGTCGCCCCGCTCGCCATCGTCGATATTCGCGCCAAAGCTGCCGAGAGCGCCGATGCGCAGGTAACGCCCGACGATCTGAAGGCCTGGATCGCCGTCAATGGCGCGATCCCGGACGGGGCCTGCGTTGCCATGCTGTCAGGCTGGGACAAGCACGTTGCCAGCCCGAAATTCCGCAATTCCGACGACAAGGGCGTGATGCATTTTCCCGGGTTCCATGTCGAGGCAGCGGCGATGCTGATCGAGGAAGCGAACGTGGTCGGCATTGCCGTGGACACCCTGTCGCTGGATTTCGGCGCTTCGCCTGACTTTGCCACCCATTACACCTGGCTGCCGAGCAACCGCTGGGGCATCGAATGCATTGCAAATCTGGAGCAATTGCCGGCAACGGGAGCAACACTCATCGTCGGTGCTCCGAAGCACAAGAGCGGTACCGGCGGCCCTGCACGAGTGCTGGCGCTGATGTGAACAGACGGTTTCAACGGTGAACGGCAGTGCCCCTGATGCTGGACCACCGCCGTTGAGTTGCGGGGTGTGACCAGTTATCCGCGCCGCCGTGCTTCGATCACATCCCAGACGCGGACGGCGATGTCGGGGCCGCCGAGGCGCTTGACGGCGCGGATGCCGGTGGGGGCCGTGACGTTGATTTCGGTCAAGTAACCGTCGATGACGTCAATGCCAACGAGAAGCAGGCCTTTGGCCTTGAGGGCCGGGCCAATGCGGGCGCAGATTTCGCGCTCCCGGTCGCTGAGGTCGGACTCCGCCGGCGAACCACCGCGCACCATGTTCGAGCGCAGATCGCCCGGCGCCGGCACACGGTTGACCGCTCCGGCGAACTCGCCATCGACCAGCAGGATGCGCTTGTCGCCATGCTTGACGTTCGGCAGGAAGCGCTGGATCACCCAGGGCTCTCGGAAGGTGACGGCGAAAAAGTCGTAGAGCGAACCATAATTGAGGTCGTCCTGGGTGATGCGGAAGACCGCTGCGCCGCCATGACCGAACAATGGTTTCATGACGATGTCGCCATGTTCTTCGCGGAAAGCGTCGATCTCGGCCCGGTCGCGGGTGATCAGGGTCGGCGGCATGAGATCGGCAAATGCGGTGACGAACAGCTTTTCCGGCGCGTTGCGCACTTCGGCAGGATTGTTCACCACAAGGGTATGCGGATGGATTTTTTCCAGCAGATGTGTGGCGGCGACATAGGCCATGTCAAAAGGCGGATCCTGCCGCATCAGGATCACATCGACCTCGGCTAGATCCGTTCGAACGGGTTCACCCAGCGTGAAGTGGTTGCCCTTCTCATCGCGCACGGCGACAGGCTCCAGCGCGGCAAAGACCTTGTCACCGCGCAGCGCCAGCCGGTCTGGTGTGTAGTGATACAGCGAATGGCCGCGCGCTTGCGCTTCCAGCATCAACGCAAAGGCGCTGTCGCCCAGGATATTGATGGACGAGATGTGGTCCATCTGGACCGCGACCTTCAGCGACATGCGCGTCTCTCCGGATTAAGTGCCGCGCGAGGACCGACGCGGCTCGTCTGGGTGGACTGGATATGGGATTTTTGGACCGACTTGTCCAGAATGGCAATGCTGCAATGCATCACGGAATTTTCACATCAAACGATCAGGCCGGAATGCATCGGTCAGATGCTCAGGCCAGCGCCAGGGCACGATCAGCATGAGATCGAACCGCTGTATTGTGTCAGCCTGATCCGGATGCTGGACGAGAAAAATCTGGGCGGCGCGAATGATCCGCCCGCGCGCGGTTGCACTGACGGCTTCCAGGGCAGCGGCACGGCTGCGGCGCGCCTTGACCTCGATGAACGCAAGAACGTCTCCGCGCCGCGCGACGAGATCCACCTCACCGGCGCCGGAGCGAAACCGCCGGGCCAGGATGCGCCAGCCTTTCAACCGCAGGATCAAGGCCGCCAGGCTCTCGGCGCCATGCCCCAGCCGATAGGCGCGGCGGCGGTTGCGCGGCGTCTCGCGAACGGGAGGCAGGACGGACGGGGAGGTCATGGCGTGTCGGAGCGCTCCGGGCCGGTGTCTGCATCACTTTCACCGCCGCCAGCCTTAAGCGCAAGCGCCATGTGGTAGACTTCAGCCCTGTCACGGCCTGTCTGTCTGGCAACCTCCTTTGCGGCGGCAGCGACGGACATCCGGGCCAGAGCAACCTGAAGCTGCGCCTCGACATCGGCCTCGCCAACCTCAGGCACGACCTCCGCCGGCGGGCCAACGAGAACGACGATCTCGCCCTTTGGCGGATTGGCCTCGTAATAGGCGAAAAGCTCGGTCAGGGGTCCACGCTGGAACGTTTCAAAGCGCTTGGTCAGTTCACGGGCGACGACGGCCTCGCGGTCGCCGAGCGTCTCCGCCATGGCGGCAAGAGAAGCGGCAAGCCGGTGTGGTGATTCAAAAAAGGCGAGCGTCGCCGGGATGATCGCGAGTTCGGCCAGACGACGCGTCCGGGCGCCGGCCTTCTGCGGCAGAAAACCAGCGAACAGCAGCGTGTCCGATGGCAGGCCCGAAGCGACAAGCGCAGCCAGCGGTGCGGACGCCCCGGGGATCGGGATCACTTTGAAGCCGGCCGCCAGGACATCACGCACCAGCCGGTATCCGGGGTCGGACACCAGCGGTGTACCGGCATCGGAGACCAGCGCCACAACCTGTCCTTCGGCAAGAGCTGCCAGCAGACGCGGACGCTGTCGCTCGGCGTTGTGCTCATGGTAGGGCAGCAGCGGTGCCTTCAGGCCAAAGCGCTGGCTGAGTGTCGATGTCACGCGGGTGTCTTCGCAGGCAATCACGTGGGCGCTGGCCAGCGTCTCCAGGGCGCGAATTGTTATATCGCCAAGATTGCCGATCGGCGTCGAGACGATGTAGAGCGCGCTTTCCTGTGCCGGAGCGGCAAAGGCATGCTCCCCGATGAAAAAGCGGCGTTCAGACAAGAGTTCCGCCATGGGCAGGGTCTTTCCGGTTGCGGGCCCTGTCAGGCCGATGCGTATGCGGTCCCCGGCCAAGGCCGGCCAAACCGACTGCAGGAGCAGCCAAGCGCTGCCGAACCCTTCACGCGGCTGGACAGGAACGTTCTGAATTCGTAATGGTTTTTGATCGCGGATGCGAGGAGGCCCGAGTGGAAAACACGACTGCTGCCGCCATTGCCCGAATTGCCGGCCCCTCTGCCGGTGGTTTTCGGGTGTTCACCGCCTGTTTTGCAGGATTGCGGCGGAGCGCCCTGCGCTGCGCGGGCGCATTTGCGGTCGCCGGGCTTCTTGCCGGCTGCATGGGCTCGACACTGGGAACCGCGCCCGACGGATTGCAATCCCTGCCCTCCACGCCGTCTGTCCCGGCCGTGACCGGCCAGACAATCGGCACGGGCACCGTCCGCGTCGGTCTGTTGCTGCCGCTCTCGGCCGGCGGGTCGGCATCGGCAATCGCCGCGACTTTCCGAAATTCAGCAGAACTGGCGATCAAGGATTTCCAGGGCTCCGACATCCAGTTGCTGGTGAAAGACACGGCCGGCACGGCAGAAGGCGGCCGGGCGGCGGCGCAATCAGCCATCGCGGAAGGGGCTGAACTCATTCTGGGTCCGGTGTTTGCCCCGGCAGTCAGCGGCGCGGCCAGTGTCGCGCGCACGTCCGGGGTTCCGATTGTCGCTTTTTCGACGGACACGTCGGTCGCCGGTCCCGGTGTCTACCTTCTGTCGTTCCTGCCGGCCGGCGACGTCCGCCGCATCATCGGCTATGCCGCCACCCAGAATCGCAAGTCCTATGTCGCGTTGCTGCCCGACGATGCTTATGGCGCCGTCACCGAGGCCGCATTCCGCCAGGAAGTCGGACGCACCGGCGGGCGGGTGGTTTCGATCCAGCGGTACAAGGTCTCCGGATCCGACACATCGGATCTGACGGCCAAGACCCAGGCGCTCGTCAGCGTTCTGCCGCAGGCCGATGCACTGTTCCTGCCAGCGGCCAGCGTTGCCCCATTCGTGATGCAGAGCCTGATGACCCAGGGCGGCAATCTGGCAAACATCAAGGTTCTGGGCAGCGGTCAATGGGACGCGGCACAAGTGACCAGCAACCCAATCATGGCGGGGACCTGGTTCCCGGGGCCGGAGCGCTCGGGTTTCGATGCCCTGTCCGGTCGCTATCAGGCAACATTCGGTGCCGCTCCGGCGCGCAATGCATCGCTGGCCTATGATGGCACCATCCTCGCAGCTGGCCTCGTGCGATCTGCCGGGCCGCAGCGCTTCTCGCAACCGGTGCTGACCAACCGGGATGGCTTTCTCGGCATTGACGGTGTTTTCCGCTTCCTCGCGAATGGTGAAAGTGAGCGGGGCCTCGCCGTCTACGAGATCGCGCCCGGTGGCATGAAGGTCATTTCTCCGGCTCCGCGTGATTTCCGAGCGGCCTCGTAAGGGCATCACACCATGCTTTCGGACAAACGCATCCTGCTGATCATCGGCGGCGGCATTGCCGCCTACAAGTCGCTCGATCTGATCCGCCGCCTGCGAGAACGAGGCGCGGCGGTGCGCGTGATCATGACCGCCGGGGCGCAGCAGTTCATCACGCCTTTGGCCGCCGGGGCACTGAGTGCCGACAGGGTCTACACCGATCTGTTCGACCGCGAGGCAGAGCAGGATGTCGGACATATCCGCCTGGCGCGGGAAACCGATCTCGTGCTGGTGGCTCCGGCGACGGCGGATCTGATGGCCAAGATGGTCAATGGTCTGGCGGGCGATCTCGCCACCGCCGTGCTCCTGGCGACAAAGCGGCCTATTCTGGTTGCACCGGCGATGAACCCCGCGATGTGGAGCCACCCGGCGACCAAACGCAATGTTGCACGGCTGATCGCGGACGGCATTGCCTTCATCGGCCCGGACAGTGGTGAAATGGCGGAAAGCGGCGAGGCTGGCGTTGGCCGCATGAGCGAGCCGCTGGCCATCACTGAGCGGGTCGCAGCGATGCTGGTGCCCGCGCCCGGTCCTCTTTCAGGGCGCCATATCGTTGTCACCTCAGGTCCGACGCATGAGCCGATCGACCCGGTGCGCTACATCGCCAACCGGTCCTCCGGCAAGCAGGGACATGCAATAGCTGCCGAACTTGCAGCGCTTGGTGCGCGTGTCACGCTTGTCTCAGGCCCGGTGAGCATCCCGGACCCGAAGGGCGTGACGACGGTGCATGTGGAGACCGCACGGCAGATGCTGGTTGCGGTTGAGGCCGCCCTTCCTGCCGACGCCGCCGTGATGGCCGCCGCCGTTGCTGACTGGCGCGTGGCAAGCGAGGGCACTGAAAAAATCAAGAAGGACGGATCCGGCAAACCGCCGGCGCTGGTGTTCACCGAAAACCCGGATATCCTCGCAACGGTGGGGCATCTTGGCCGACATCGGCCCCAACTCGTCGTCGGCTTTGCCGCGGAGACGCAGAACCTCATCGCCAATGCGCAGGCAAAACTGGCGCGCAAGGGCGCGAACTGGATCGTCGCCAACGATGTCAGTCCGGAGACCGGCGTGATGGGCGGCGACGCCAACACGGTCCGCATCGTGTCTGCAGCAGGCGTGGAAGACTGGCCGACGCTGGACAAGGGCGAGGTTGCACGACGGCTGGCCGCGCGGATTGCCGCTGCCCTCGGATCGGGACAAGTCTAGGCTCCGGTCCGGGCCTGCTTTCGCTCCTTGTCACCGCGCTCGTTGCGGCAGCGGTCGGAGCAATAGCGGACGTCTTGCCACACCTTTTCCCATTTCTTGCGCCAGGTGAAGGGGCGGCCACAGGTGACACAGGTCTTCTGCAGCAGATCGGATTTCTTGCGCATCTTCATGTGATCTGCCCTGCCTGATCGGGAATGGGATCCGGGTCGGATTCGGCGGAGACGGGTTCGGGCCCGATTGCAAACAAGCTGAGCTGTCCATCGGGTGCCGCCTTCGTCCGCCCCTTGCGCGCGGACGGGACCCCGTCGCTGCGCTGACCGCGATTGGCGATGCCGGCCTTGCGGCTACCATGGCGATCCTGGATGCGGTCAGCCTCGCGGTGAAACTCGCGTTCCTTGCGCAGGCTCCAGACCTTGTCACGGGCTGCCCGCGCCGCCGCCAGCGGATCGACGATGGGCTCAGGATAGCTGCGCCCCAGCAAGGACGCCGCACCGCCCCAGGTCCAGGGCGCATGGATGAAGGCATCCGGCACTTCGGACAGTTCCGGCACCCAGCGGCGGATGAAGACGCCTTGCGGATCCTGGTCCTGGCCCTGCTTGACCGGATTGTAGATGCGGATGGTGTTGATGCCGGTGGTGCCGGACTGCATCTGCACCTGCGGCCAGTGGATGCCGGGCTCATAGTCGGTGAAGGCCCGCGCGAGATGCTCGCCCGGGGCCCGCCAGTCCAGCCAGAGGTGATAAGCGGCCACCGCCATCAGCATGGCGCGCATGCGGAAGTTCATCCAGCCGGTGGCATTGAGCGCTCGCATGGTCGCGTCCACGAACGGCAGGCCGGTCTCGCCTCTGCACCAGGCCGCGAGCCGGGCGGCGTCGGGCTCGCGCGGGCGCAGGCCGTCGTGGGCGCGGTGGAGATTGCGGAACTCCAAGTCTGGCGCATCCTCCAGCTTCTGCATGAAATGGCAATGCCAGTGCAGGCGGGAGAGAAACGAGCCGACTGCGCCCTGCCACTGGCGGGCGGAGCCGCTCTCGCCGCTCTCGATCAGTTCACGCAGCCGGTCCTCGGCCCGCTGCGTGACCTCGCGCAGGGACAGGGTGCCGAAGGCCAGATGCGGCGACAGCCGCGAACAGGCGTCGAAGCCGGTGACCGGGCTGGACATGGCGGCACGGTAGGTACGGCCCCGCTGGATGAGGAAGCTGTCGAGACAGGCAAGGCCAGCCCTTCGGCCGCCCCGCTGGCGCCCGGGGCACGGATCGGGGGCAAGGCCCAGATCCTGCGCCGTGGGCAGGGGGCCAGGCTCGATGCCCGGCAGCGGCGTCAGCGCCGGTTCGGGCAGCAGCGGCTGGCGCATGTCGCGGTCCCAGCGCTGCGCCCAGCCGTTGCGGCTCTTGAGGCGGCGGATGACGCCGGTTTGGCGCGGCTCCTCCCAGGGAATCCCGGCCTCGCGGCAGAAGGCCTTCACCGCCAGATCGCGGGCATAGGTGAAGCCATTGCCGGTTTCCTCGTGCGACCACAGGGTGGCGATACCGCGCCGGGCGTGCAAGGCGCGCAGAACCTCGACCGCCGCGCCCTTGCGGATGATCAGCGGCTGACCGAGGCGGGCAAGATCCTGCCGCAGCTCATGCAGGCACTCGGCAAGGAAGGCGTGATGCCGGCCGGAGGCATCCGGTTGCCGCCAGAGATCCGGCTCGACGATGTAGAGCGGCAAGACGACGCCCCGCCGCGCGGCCTCGACCAGCGGCTGATGATCAAAGCAACGCAGATCGCGCTTGAACCAGACGACCTGCAGGGGCGGAAACTCGGACATGGCACCGGCAACGGAAGGCGATGAATGCGGCCAACCGCAGAAACACCGATGCGACAGCCTTAATGTTTACGCAGGCTGACCTTCAAAGGATTACCGCGACAATGGTTCAGATTGACCCCGACTGGAAGCGGGCGTCCGGATCGATCAGGTCATGCAGCCGCTGGGCTGCGTGCCGCGCAAAGCGCAGGGTCACTGCCTTGCGCGTTGCAGCCGGCAGCGGATGGCTTGGCGCCTCGCGCAGGATATCAGCCGAAAAGCCATCGGACAGGATCAGGCCTGCTTCTTCGGGGAAGATCTCCTGCGGCACGTCCGGATGGGTGGCGAAAAAGAGCCGGTCACAATGGGCGCGGTAGTCCGGCCATTTGCCGTCGGCGCGAAAGTCGGCGATGGAGGACTTCACCTCGACGATGACCAGGTCCTGCTTCTGGCCCAGCGCGATGAGATCCGCCCGGCGGCCGGAGGCCAGCGTCAGTTCGGGCAGGCAGACATAGCCCTGCAGACGCAGGAGCCGGGCGGTGCCACGCCAGACCTTCAGCGCCGTCTCGGACTGGCGTCCGTCCGTTAAGGGGTCGTCGAGGGCAATCCGGTTCCCGGCGGGGCGATCAGTGAGGCTCATTCGCCATTTGTTCCTCTCCTGTTCGCAGAAATCAAGCCATGTTCCCGGCAATTCTTATCAAGGTTGTTCGGATTTTTCCGATTTCCGCAACAGTCAGAACCGCTCAGCCGCATTTTTGTCAGCAGCCATCCGCAGGGCGTCGATGCGCTCGTCCGGACCGAAGTTGTCCCGGCAATCGGCAAGCAATGCGAGCGCCGCGTCTGCCTTGCCGAGCGACAACAGCCAACCGGCGCGGGCGAGCGGCAGCTCCTTGCGCCAGCGTTTCGGAAGCCCGTGCAGGGCCGGGTCCTGGTCGATACCCGCTTCGGCCGCCTGCATCAGATCGATGGCCAGGGGGAGATCGCCGGTGCGGGCGGCGACTTCCGCGCGCAGGCGCAACAGGCCGACATGGCCAGGAGCCAGTGCTGCCAGCGCATCGACCTGCGCGGACACCAGCCCCTCCCCGGCTGCAAAGGCCTCCCCGGCGGCTGCAAACCCGATGTGAAAAGCGCGCGGCAACGGCCGGATCAGGCTCCGGGCCGCCAACTCACCCTCAGGATCGCGGTCGAAAGTGCGGGTGATCTTGCGGATCACGTTGAGCGTGTAGAGGTGGTCATGGCTGGCGTGGCAGGAGGCGAGATCGAACAGCCGGCCGTTCAGTCGTTGCGCCAGGACCCGCGCGACACCAGCGCTGTCGACCGGATCGAGGTGGCCGAAGTAGAGATGCACGGCATTGGCAAGCGGGCGGCGCAGGGCATCGAGAGCGGGCTCCAGTGCCAGCGCCTCGGGCGGCGTTCCGGGATGGGTCTGGCCATAAGCTGCGCTCTGGCTGCCGGGCCGGCCCAGCTCCAGTTCCGGTCCAAAGGCATGAATGGCCCCGTCGCTGCGGCGCAGGCCGGTGACAAGGGCAGCAAAGCCGCCCATTGAAGCGCCGTAGTGGATGATCCGCTGCGGCTTGATCTCGACCTCTGCCTGGTCAATCAGCGCATCAATGGCGCGCTCCTGGCCCAGGTACCAGCCATTGCGCACATCGTTCAGAAACAGGCAGGCATGACGCGTGGCGGAAAACAACCGTTCCAGGCCGAACTTGCCGTCTGGCACCCGCACCTGGGAATAGACCAGCACCAGCACTCCGCTGCCGGCACCGGGTGCAAGCCGGTGCCGCAGGTCGGCCGAAGGGTCAGGGGCGGGTGCCTGCAGCAGCGTCACAGGATGAAGCGCGACAGATCGACGTTTTTGGCCAGTTCCCCCACATTTGACCGCACGTGCTCAGCGTCAATGGCGACCACCCGCCCGGCCTGATCGGGTGCCGAGTAGGATACCTCGTCGAGGATCCGCTCCATCACGGTCTGCAGCCGGCGGGCACCAATGTTCTCGACACTGGCGTTGAGGTCGACGGCAATCGAAGCGATCTCGTCAATCGCATCATCTGTGAAGCTGAGGTCGACGTTTTCGGTCTTCAGCAAGGCCACATACTGCTTGATCAGGCTTGCCTCCGGCTCGGTCAGGATCGCGCGGAAATCCTCCCGGGTCAGTGCCTTGAGTTCGACGCGGATCGGCAGGCGGCCCTGCAATTCGGGCAGAAGGTCGGATGGCTTTGCGACATGGAAGGCACCTGACGCGATAAAGAGGATGTGGTCGGTCTTCACCGGCCCGTGCTTGGTCGCCACCACCGTGCCCTCGATCAGCGGCAACAGGTCCCGCTGCACGCCTTCGCGCGAGACATCACCGCCTACCCGGCCGTCACGCGCACAGATCTTGTCGATTTCATCAAGGAAGACGATGCCAGCATTCTCGACCAGCGAAACCGCCTCGCTGACGACTTTTTCTTCATCGAGAAGCTTGTCGGACTCCTCAGCGATCAGGATGTCATGGGACTCCTTCACCGTGACACGTCGGCTCCTGGTCTGGCCACCGAAGGCCTTGCCAAGCAGTTCCGACATGTTGATGACGCCGATGTTGGCGCCCGGCATCCCAGGCACATCAAAGCCTGGCATCTGCGGTGTCGCACGCACCTGGATCTCGATCTCACGGGTGTCGAGTTCGCCTTCGCGCAGCTTCTTGCGGAAGCTCTCACGGGTGGCCGGGCTGGCGTTGGCACCGACTAGTGCATCCAGCACGCGTTCTTCCGCCAGCACATGCGCCTTGGCCTTCACCTCGTTGCGGCGCGTCTCGCGCACCAGTGTAATGCCAACCTCGACCAGATCGCGGATAATCTGTTCCACGTCGCGACCGACGTAGCCGACTTCTGTAAACTTGGTCGCCTCGACCTTGACGAAGGGGGCGTTGGCGAGCCGTGCCAGGCGGCGGGCAATTTCGGTCTTGCCGACACCGGTCGGTCCGATCATCAGGATGTTCTTCGGCAGAACCTCCTCACGCATCGGGCTTTCCAGTTGCAGCCGTCGCCAGCGGTTGCGCAGGGCGATAGCTACCGCACGCTTGGCATCCTTCTGGCCGACGATATAGCGGTCGAGTTCGGAGACGATCTCGCGGGGCGAAAAATTGGTCATCGTTTCGATGGTCCTCTGAGGGGCCGCACGCGATCAGCGCGCGCTTTCCAGGCTTTCGAGGGTGAGATTGCCGTTGGTGTAGACGCAGATGTCGGCGGCGATGGCCATTGCCTTGCGGGCAATCGCCTCGGCTTCCATGTCCGTGTCCACAAGGGCCCTCGCCGCGGCGAGCGCAAAATTGCCACCCGAACCGATGCCCATGACGCCGCCTTCTGGCTCCAGCACATCGCCCGTGCCAGTCAGGACCAGGGAAACGTCCCTGTCGGCAACCAGCATCATCGCTTCGAGACGGCGCAGATAGCGATCCGTCCGCCAGTCCTTGGCCAGTTCGACGCAGGCGCGCATCAGTTGTCCGGGATATTGTTCCAGCTTGGCTTCGAGCCGTTCGAACAGGGTGAAAGCGTCTGCGGTTGCGCCGGCAAAACCGCCAATGACATTGCCCTTGGCCAGTGGCCGCACCTTGCGCGCGGTATTCTTGATCACCGTGGGTCCGAGCGAGACCTGACCGTCGCCGGCAATGACGACGCGCCCGCCTTTGCGGACCATCAGGATCGTGGTGCCGTGCCAGGTGCCCATTCCATGTTCTGAACTCATGTCTTGTCCATCTGTCGCATTTGTCTCCGGCATCCGTGCCGGAAGACGACGGCGACCACGGACGCGGTCTATTCGGTCCAGACCTGTCGATCTGAGCCGGTCCACGTTTAGGTCGCCGCTTCGTTGGTTCTTATTTAGGCGCGCAAGCGCCAGACGCCAAGCTGCGCTCCGGCCGCACCCGTTAGACCCGTGCCTGTGTTTCGGTTATCAGCCGCTTTACCAAGGTATTGAGCAAGGCCATGCTGCGCTCGTTGCGCAGGTCGCCCTTATCGTCGAAGGCCTCGGCTGCATTGGGAACCATGACCATATCCGGGATGAGCAACGCGCCCAGTCCGACTTCAAGGATGGTTCGCATGCCGATCAGCCCGCGAATGCCGCCGAGCGCGCCCGTCGAGGCCGAGCCAATCGCAAAGACGCGGTTCTTGAACGCGGCTGCCGGCGGTTCACCCGGATCGTTGAGGCGGCTGATCCAGTCCAGCGTGTTCTTCAGCAATGGCGTAATGGCGGTGTTGTACTCGGGGCAGGCGATGAAGACGCCCTGATGCTCCTGCATCAGCCGCTTCAGTTTGTGCGCAGCCTCCGGCACGCCTTTTTCCCGCTCCTGGTCGCCGTCATAAAGGGGCATCGGATAGTCGGCAAGCGATATGCGGGTCACGTCCGCATCCGCCAGAACGAGCTGCTTGGCAACGAGGGCTGCAAGTTGTGTGTTGTAGGATCCGCCCCGGATGGAGCCGGAGAAAACAAGAATTCTGGGATGACGCATGGAACCTCCTCGATCAGCCGCTTGGCTTTTGCACGCAGAGTGCGGTCTGATCGAAGAAAGTTCAATGACTTCCCATAGGGGGCGAAGGTCAGGAACTGGCTGCCGGTTCGACCCGCAGCGAAGCCTCCGCGATCAATGCCCTTATGAGCGCTGACAACGAAGCCGCCGCGCGCTCGCATGTCAGGCCGCCGGATGTATCAAATCCGTCAGCAGCGTTTGGAACGGCGATCATTTCCGGGATCACAAGGGCTCCAACGCCCGTCTCCAGAACGAGGCGCAGGTTCGCGAGCCCGCGGATGCCGCCAAACGGCGACGTCGATGCGGATCCCACGGCAAACACACGGCCCTTGTAGGCCGCCATGCGTGGCTCGGATGGCTCGGAAACACGACTGATCCAGTCAATCACGTTCTTCAGGAGCGGCGCCACACCTGCATTATATTCGGGGCTGGCGATGAAGACGCCGTGATGTTGCTGCATCAGGCGCTTCAGGGCGACAGCTGGCGCAGGCACGCCTTCTGCGGCCTCAAGATCACCGTCATAGAGCGGCATTGGGAAGTCCCGCAGCGAAATGGCCGTCACTTCAGCCCCGGCTTCATCCAGCCGCTGCCCGACGAGCGCGGCCAGACGGGCGTTGTGAGAGCCGGTGCGGACCGAACCTGCGAAAACGAGAATTCTTGGATGAGCCATGCCGCCTCCCGACAAAAGCCGGCAACGCTTCGCTGCCGGCTCCAGTCAATAAGGCCGGGGAAAAGCTCATGTCTAATCGAAAGCGCTGAGGGGAGACCTCAATCAATCCGGGCGTCTGTAGACCCAGACCCGAGCGGGCGGCAAGTTGGCCCAGATCCAGTCGGTCCGCACCAGATCGAACAGGCCGGCCTCGGGTTTGACCGGAGGAACCAGCGCATAGGAAAACTGGATGAACGGCGCGCCCGGTTCCAAAAGATCAAGCGCCTCGAGAACAAGCGCGCGGCGTTGCTCGACCGGTTTCGTGAACAGGGGCAAGCCCGAGACAATCGCGGCAAGGCTGCCGTTTGCCAAAGGTGTATGCGGGGCGAGCGTTTCGCGGAGCGCATAGGCGTCGCCCTGGACGGTCGCCATGCCCGGATACCGCTGGCGCAGCAGGTGGCAGAAATCGGCGCTGTACTCGATCACGGTGAGATCGCGCTGAGCGACGCCGCGATCAAAGATCGCCTTGGTCACCACGCCGGTGCCCGGGCCAAGTTCCAGATAGTGCCCGCCCGGACGCACTGGCACGAACGAAGCAATGCGCTTCGCCAGTTCCGGTCCAGAGGGACTCACGGAACCCATCGTCAATGGGCTGTCGATCCAGCTGCGAAAAAACCTGAACTCGTCGCGGATCTTGTCCACGAGGCCCTTGTGTGTCAGCAGCTTGTGCGCGGCCATTGGCTTCGTCCCCTTAACGATGTTCTTCATTTAGGAAACCAAGATGGGCGATTTCAAGACCGATCTTTGATGACGTTAACGTCATATCGGGCTAACCGCCTATTTTATCGAGAAAATCCTTTACCCTGGCAAAGAAACCCGTGGACTCGGGATTGTTTTCGCCGGAACTCTCTTTCTCAAATTCCGCCAGCAACTCGCGTTGGCGTTTTGTCAGGTTCGTCGGCGTTTCAACGGTCACCTGGATATACATGTCGCCATGCTGGTTCGAACGCATCACCGGCATGCCCTTGGCCTTGAGGCGGAACTGCTTGCCGGTCTGGGTGCTTTCGGGAACCTTGACCCGCGTGGTGCCGCCGTCAACCGTCGGGACGTCGAACTGTCCGCCCAGCGAAGCTGTGGTCATGGAAATCGGAACCCGGCAATAGAGATCTGCGCCGTCACGCTGGAAGAACTCATGCGGCTTGATTGACAGGAAGATGTAGAGATCGCCGCTGGGTCCGCCGCGCAGGCCTGCTTCGCCTTCACCGGCGAGCCGGATCCGGGTGCCGTCCTCGATGCCGGCCGGAATGTTGACGGACAGGGTGCGCTCCTGCGTCACCCGGCCGACGCCACCACAATTGGTGCAAGGGTCGGAAATGACCTGGCCACGCCCCTGGCAACTCGGGCAAGCCCGCTCGAGGGTGAAGAAGCCCTGTGCCGCGCGCACGCGGCCAGAACCGCCGCAGGTGCGGCAAGTCGTGGGGCTAGACCCCGGCTTGGCACCGGAGCCGCCGCACGGCTGGCAGGTGATAGAGGTCGGCACTTCGATCTCGACCGTCTTGCCCGCGAAAGCCTCTTCCAGGGTAATTTCCAGATTGTAGCGCAGGTCCGCCCCGCGCTCACGGCCGCCAGCGCGTCGGCCACCGCCGCTCATGCCGAAGAATTCCTCGAAGATATCCGACATGGTCGAGGCGAAGTCGTGCGAATGCGCGCCAAACCCACCGCCACCGCCGCCGCCATTCTCGAAGGCAGCGTGGCCAAAGCGATCATAGGCTGCGCGCCGCTGACCGTCTTTCAGGATGTCATAGGCTTCGTTGACTTCCTTGAAGAGCGCTTCGGCAGCATCGTCCCCCGGATTGCGGTCGGGATGATACTGCATGGCGAGCTTGCGATAGGCGCTTTTCAGCACCTTTTCATCCGCGCCGCGCTCAACGCCAAGGACTTCATAAAAATCGCGCTTTGCCATAGTCGAGGTACTCGCTGGATTCCGGAGCGCTTTCCAATCGAACCGACAAACCGGTCGATGAGAAATCGCTCCCAGATCAATGCGTTAAGCAATTTCCGGAGAATTGCATTGCCTGCAGGTCCCGCATCGCGCCAGTTGCGTTGCACAGGAGCTTTCCGCTCTTGTCCCTTAAACGGGACACATGCAAGCAAAAATCGGTCGGCGCGGCCATATGGACCGCGCCGATACCAAATCTTACTTCTTGTCGTCGTCCTTGACTTCTTCGAAGTCGGCGTCGACGACATCATCCTTGGCAGCCTCATCCGCGTCGGACGAGCCCCCCTCGGCTTCCGACTGCGACGCCTTGTACATGGCCTCGCCCAGTTTCATCGAGACTTCAGCCAGAGCCTGGGTCTTGGCCTGAATGTCGGCGACATCTTCGCCGGCCAGTGCCGTCTTCAGGCTGGCAAGTGCCGTTTCGATGGCGCTCTTGTCGGCCTCGCTGACCTTGTCACCATAGTCCTTCAGCGACTTCTCGGTGGAGTGCATCAGGGATTCACCCTGGTTGCGGGCTTCCACCAGTTCGCGGCGCTTCTTGTCCTCGTCGGCGTGGGCCTCAGCGTCCTTCACCATCTTCTCGATGTCAGCATCGGAAAGACCACCGGACGCCTGAATGCGGATCTGCTGTTCCTTGCCGGTGCCCTTGTCCTTGGCCGTCACATTGACGATGCCGTTGGCGTCGATGTCGAAGGCGACTTCGATCTGCGGCATGCCACGCGGGGCGGGCGGCAGGCCAACAAGGTCAAACTGACCGAGCATCTTGTTGTCGGCTGCCATCTCGCGTTCGCCCTGGAACACGCGGATCGTCACCGCAGTCTGGTTGTCCTCGGCGGTCGAGAAGGTCTGGCTCTTCTTCGTCGGGATCGTGGTGTTGCGGTCGATCAGGCGGGTGAACACGCCACCCAGCGTCTCGATGCCCAGCGACAGCGGGGTCACGTCGAGCAGCAGCACGTCCTTGACGTCACCCTGCAGCACGCCGGCCTGAATGGCAGCGCCCATGGCCACCACTTCGTCCGGGTTCACGCCCTTGTGCGGCTCC
>NZ_JBHYDX010000027.1:34164-73633 GCF_051860505.1 Pannonibacter sp.
TCCTGGATCTTCGGCATGCGTGTCATGCCGCCGACCAGAACGACTTCGTCGATCTGGCCAGCCACGAGGCCGGCATCCTTGAGCGCTGCCTTGCACGGCTCGATCGTCCGCTGCACCAGATCCTCAACGAGGGTCTCGAACTTGGCACGGGTCAGCTTCATGGTCAGGTGCTTGGGACCGGAAGCATCCGCCGTGATGAACGGCAGGTTGATTTCGGTCTGCGAGGCGGACGACAGCTCGATCTTGGCCTTTTCGGCAGCTTCCTTGAGGCGCTGCAGGGCGAGCTTGTCGTTCTTCAGGTCAATGCCCTGATCCTTCTTGAACTCGGTCGCCAGATAGTCGACCAGGCGCATGTCGAAGTCTTCACCGCCAAGGAACGTGTCACCGTTCGTCGACTTCACCTCGAAGACGCCGTCGCCGATCTCCAGCACGGACACGTCGAAGGTGCCGCCGCCAAGGTCATAGACCGCGATGGTCTTGCCTTCGGTCTTGTCGAGGCCATAGGCGAGCGCAGCCGCAGTCGGCTCGTTGATGATGCGCAGGACTTCAAGGCCGGCGATCTTGCCGGCGTCCTTGGTCGCCTGACGCTGGGCGTCATTGAAATAGGCCGGGACGGTGATCACCGCCTGGGTGACCGTCTCGCCAAGATAGCTCTCGGCGGTTTCCTTCATCTTCTGCAGGATGAAGGCAGAAACCTGCGACGGAGAGTACTTGCCGCTGTTGGCAGCGACCCAGGCATCACCGTTGTCGGCCTTGACGATGTCGTATGGAACCAGGCCCTTGTCCTTGGCCACGGTCGGGTCGTCATAGCGGCGCCCGATCAGGCGCTTGACGGCAAACAGCGTATTGGTGGGGTTGGTGACCGCCTGGCGCTTTGCCGGCTGGCCGACCAGACGCTCGCCGTCGTCGGTGAAGGCAACCATCGAGGGCGTGGTGCGTGCACCTTCCGAATTCTCGATGACCTTAGCATCCTTGCCGTCCATGACGGCGACGCACGAATTCGTCGTGCCGAGGTCGATACCGATGACCTTTGCCATTTTATCCTCTCTTTCCAGCAAACCGGATGGACCCGCTACGGCGTCGATCCGGCCCCTTTTCACGATGAGCCTCCGGCCTCTTGGCCGGGGACACGCTCCCCGTATCCTGATGACGTTTTGTTTCTGCCTTGGCGGAGAAAACCTGCTCCAGGACCGGATAGCGCGTGGCTTGATCGCTATATAGGTTGAGGCGTGAAGTGCCGCAAGGCACATGCCAATGTTGTTCGCCCGCACAGCATGTGGTGGGTAATCCTTCGCAAAGCGTTACCGGATTGGTGCAAACGCCTTGCGGAACTGCAAAGGCCACAACTCGGTCAGACTTGCACAAGCCCCAGTGCTGCAGGGCTCCCAGAGAAGGCGATGCAGGATGAGGTCGAAGGGAACGGAATCATGACGCCAGATAAGGCTGTCGCAACGCAGCGGCGCAAGGCTGCTCTGCCCCAGGGCTTTCGCCACCTGCCCGGACGTTTAGACCGCCAGGCACAGGAAGCCCTGGTCGCAGAGTTGCGGATCATCATTGCCGAGGCACCGCTGTTCACGCCGGTCATGCCGCGAACCGGAAAACCGTTTTCGGTGCGCATGAGCAATTGCGGCTCGCTTGGCTGGGTTTCGGATGTGCGCGGCTATCGCTACCAGCCGATGCATCCCGTGACAGGTCGCCCCTGGCCGGCGATGCCATCCGTGCTGACAGACATTTGGGCGGAACTTGCCCCCGACGCGCCACCGCCCGAAGCTTGCCTCATCAATTTCTACGGCGAGGATGCCCGGATGGGCCTGCACCAGGACCGGGACGAGGCAACCTTCGACGCGCCGGTGCTGTCAGTCTCGCTGGGCGATACGGCGCTGTTCCGTATCGGCGGACTTGAGCGGAGTGATCCGACGTTGTCACTGAAGCTGTCGTCGGGTGATGTGGCCCTTCTCGGCGGCGCAGCCCGCCTCGCCTTCCACGGCATCGACCGGCTGTATCCGGGCACGTCGACCCTGCTCAAGGATGGCGGGCGGATCAATTTGACGCTTAGGCGCGTGACCAAACCAGAAAAGACTTAATCTTCAAGATCGGCGTCGGGAGCAAGCATGTTTGGCGTTGTTTTCTGAGAGGTTGGTCTCTTTATCCCGGACTGCAGGCCGTCGATGTGTTCAAATAAATCGTCGCGAACAGATTGCCACAATGGGTCTAAAATAAACTCAACACCTTCTCGCCGAGCTAATTTTGCTGCAGGCACAAAATCGCTGTCTCCCGATACAAGTATGATTGTTTGAGCTTGTTTTTTTAGAGTAATTGAAGCGATATCCAAGCCAATTCGCATATCGACGCCTTTTTGACGTAGACCTAGGTGAACATCTTGAGGGTCAATTTCTCGCCATTTGATTTGAAGTTCGCGGGCCTTTTTAAGTTGCTCAGGTTGGAGCGCGAATTGACCACTTTCATCAAATATTAGCCCCTCGATCCAAGCCTTTGTATCAAGGATGCGTTTGATTTTTCTAGGAGGCAGAGACCAATCCCCCTCTTTGATCACTTCGCCAAGCCTTAAAGCAACCTTGCGTTGCTTTCGCAAAGCATCGAACAATGCACGTCGCCATTGTGCTTGATCAGTTTTATCAAAGTCTATACGTAAATTTAAAAGTGGATGGTGGCTTATTCCACTGAATGGATTAGCGTCATAAAAGAAAATTCTGTAAACACGACCAATCCAGTCGTTACTCTTGCACCCAGTCAAGCTGATAATGTGAGATCGACATAAACTTTTTAGAAGGATGGCGACTTTTTCAGGATTCTCAATTTTATCACTGTCGACAAGCGTTTTTATTCGCTTGAGGAAAAAAACCACCGTCAATCAAAATAGCAATTTTGTCCAAGAAGCACCCAAAAAAAAGCCCCAAGCTTTCGGCCTGCCCGAGAATTCTACGGCGGCGTACTCCTCTTGGGGCGGATACGAGAAAGATGAGTCGAACGTACGAAACTGTCAAATGATTTTGTGCTAATGACTGATAACTTTTGGACATCGCTCGTAGAGTGGAGCGTACCAAGCTAAGCCTCAGGCCCACGCCTTCAACGCCAGCGCCGCCAGCGCAATCGCGATGATCCAGAGCGCCACCCGGCCGGAGCGGTTGTGCCGGGCCTCCGAGCGGCCAATGGCATCGGCGGTCTCGGCGTCGAAGCGGAAGCCCTTTTGGGCCATCCGCTCCATCTCCTGCGACAGGCGGCCGATGCGGTCGGCGAAGATCGGCAGATCGGTGGCGATGCGCCCGAGTGCGGTCAGGCCGGTGCCGAGATCACGCAGCCGGCCCACGGGGCCGAGATTGCCGGCAATCCAGTGCGAGACGACAGGTTCTGCCGTGCGCCACATGTCGAGGCGCGGGTTGAGCGTGCGCGCAACGCCCTCGACGACGACCATCGTCTTCTGCAGCATGATCAGCTGCGGCTGGGTGCGCATCTGGAACAGTTCGGTGATCTCGAACAGCTGCGTCAAAAGGCGTGCCATTGAGATTTCAGAGGCATCGTGGCCATGGATCGGCTCGCCGATGGCGCGGATTGCCTGGGCGAACACATCCACGTCCTGGTCGGCCGGAACATAGCCGGCCTCGAAATGCACTTCGGCCACCCGGCGATAGTCGCGCGTGATGAAGCCATAGAGGATTTCGGCCAGGAACCGGCGCTCGGACCGGCCAAGGCGCCCGGTGATGCCGAAGTCGACGGCGACCAGCGTGCCGTCCGGCTGAACGAAAAGGTTCCCCTGGTGCATGTCGGCATGGAAGAAGCCATCGCGCAGGGTATGGCGCAGGAAGCTCTGGATCACATTGGCGCCAAGCGCCTCCAGATCCATCCCGTCCTCGGTGATACCGGCGACGTCGGAGAGCTTGCGTCCGTCGATCCACTCCATCGTCAGCACGCCCTTGGCGCTGCGCATCCAGTCGACGGCCGGCACCCGGAAACCGGGATCCTCAGCAGTGTTTTCGGCCATTTCCGACAGGGCGGCCGCCTCGAGACGGAAATCCATCTCGAGCGCAACGGAGCGCGCGAGCGTATCGACCACAGCGAGCGGACGCAGCCGCCGCGCGGCCGGCACGAACCGCTCCGCCAGCCGGGCGACCAGATAAAAGCTCTGCAAATCGTTGTTGAACCGCCGCGCCACATCCGGGCGCAGCACTTTCACGGCCATCTTGCAGACCGAACCGTCAGGCTGGCGCACCAGGGCCGGATGTACCTGCGCCATCGAGGCGGCGGCGACAGGCTCGCCGAACTCGACATAGATCTCGTCGATCGGCCGCATCAGCTGCTCGGCAATCTGGGCGCGGGCCTCTTCCTGCGGGAAGGCGGGCAGCCGGTCCTGCAGATGCGCCAGCTCTGCTGCAGCTTCCTTGCCGACCACATCGGCGCGGGTTGCCAGAAACTGCCCCAGCTTCACATAGGATGGCCCAAGCCGGTTCATCGCGTCCGACAGGCGCAGCCGTGCGCTCTTGTCCTTGACCGAGCGGCGCTCCAAGAGGCGCGCAAGCCGGATGGCAAGCCGCGGCCCGGCCGGCAGGTCAGGCAGGTTCACAAGCCCGAAAACTCCCTCACGGGCGAGCACGAAGCCGGCCTGCATCAGCCGCAGGGTCGGGCGGATCAACTGCGCCATCGGATCAGAGTTTCCAGCCCGAATGCAGCGCAGCAATGCCGCCAGTGTAATTGCGGTAGGTGACCTTTTCGAAGCCGGCCTCGCGGATCATGTCGGCAAAGCGTTCCTGGTTCGGGAACTTGCGGATGGATTCCACGAGATACTTGTAAGGGTCGCCGTCGCCGGTCACAGCCTTGCCGATGGCCGGGATCGCGTGGAACGAGAAGGCGTCATAGACCTTGTCGAGCATCGGCATCTCGACCTCGGAGAACTCGAGGCACAGGAACCGGCCGCCACGCTTCAACACGCGGTGGGCCTCCCGGAGCGCCTTTGGGATATCAGGGACATTGCGGATGCCAAAGGCGATCGTATAGGCGTCGAAGGTCTTGTCCGGGAAAGGCAGGACTTCGGCGTTGCCCTGTGTAAAGGTGATGAAGGGCGACAGTCCGGCTTTGTCCGCCCGGTCCTGGCCGACCGACAGCATCGAGCCATTGATATCCAGCACGACTGCCTCGACTTCACGGCCGGAGCGTTCGACGATGCGCGTCGCGATGTCACCGGTGCCACCGGCGACGTCCAGGACGCGCCAGTCACGGCCAGGCGTGTGCGGCGGTGCCAGGACCGACACCATCGCGTCTTTCCAGAGCCGGTGCAGGCCACCGGACATCAGGTCGTTCATGATGTCGTAGCGGTTCGCCACCTTGTGGAACACGTCGTTGACCATGCCCTGCTTCTCACCTTCGCGCACGGTGCGGAAGCCGAAGCTGGTGGGCATCTCGCGGGGATCGCGATGGCCGGGGTAGGCGGCGCCTGCCGCAGCGGTCTCGTCAGTCATGCAGGTCTCCTTGGCCACCGGATAAGACGGCGGCCCGGGTTCGGTTCGGCGGGACCATAGTACAGCCCGCGTGCCGGCGCTATTGTTGCCCCGGTCCTCAGTCCTATGTCATGCGTCTCATATAGGCGAGGCGGCTTGCCCGCCTAGCGATTTTTCAGGGAAGCGCAAGCCCCATGCCCGAGTTGCCGGAAGTCGAAACCGTTCGCCGCGGCCTTGCGCCGAGCCTTGAAGGCGCGCGCGTCGTCAAGCTGGAATGCCGCCGTCCGGACCTGCGGTTTCCGTTCCCTGACCGCTTTTGCGAGCGCGTCGAGGGACGACGTGTCGCAGCCCTGTCCCGCCGGGCCAAGTATCTGCTGGCCGACCTCGATGACGGCGAGGTACTGGTGATGCATCTCGGCATGTCCGGCTCGTTCCGGGTCGAGGATGCCGAAGACAGCCACTTGCCCGGTGACTTTGCCCATGCCCGTTCGAAGGACGAGAAGCACGACCATGTCGTGTTCCATCTGTCGGCACCGGGATCCGACAGCGACGCAGCCGTCGCCCGGATCGTCTACAACGACCCGCGCCGCTTCGGCTTCATGCAGATGGTGCCAAGGGCGGGGCTGACCTCGCATCCCCTGTTCGCGGCCATGGGGCTGGAGCCACTCGGAAACCGTCTCGATGGCGACGTGCTGGACGGCCTCTTTCGTGACAAGCGGACGCCGTTGAAGGCGGCGCTTCTCGATCAGCGCCTGATTGCCGGCCTCGGTAACATCTACGTTTGCGAGGCGCTGTGGCGCTCAGGCCTATCGCCGCAGCGCGCCGCCGGCGACATCTGCGGACCGCAGCGCGGGCGCAGGGCACTGCGCGAGAAACTGGCCCTGTCGATCCGCGAGGTGCTGGAGGAGGCGATCCTCGCCGGCGGCTCGACATTGCGTGATCACACCCAGACTGATGGAACACTCGGCTATTTCCAGCACAGTTTCGCAGCCTATGGCCGGGAGGGCGAGCCCTGCCGCACGCCGGGCTGCGGCGGCACCATCGAACGCATGGTGCAGTCAGGCCGCTCCACCTTCCACTGCCCGACCTGCCAACGATAGACGCCTCAGCCAAAGAGCTGGCGTCACCGCCCGTTCGCTTGCACGCCCGAATGGTGTCGGATACCCCTTGAATGACACGCCCGCGTGCCGATTTTCGGAACGCGACCAAACGGCATTCAGCGCTTGCCGGCAGATCGGACGTCGATCGCCTGCATGCGCTTCAAGCGGAGGATCCCGATGGCATACGAGAACATCCTGACCGAAAAGCGTGGCAAGGTTGGCATCATCACCCTCAACCGTCCAAAGGCACTGAACGCTTTGTGTGCCGATCTGATGGCCGAAGTTGCCGCTGCCCTTGATGCCTATGAGGCGGATGAGCGCGTCGGCTGCGTCATCATCACCGGATCGCAGAAGGCTTTTGCGGCCGGGGCGGACATCAAGGAGATGCAACCCTTCGATTTTGCCAAGGCGTATATGGGCGACCTGATCACGCCATGGGACAGGGTTGCGCGCAACCGCAAGCCGGTCATTGCGGCCGTGGCCGGTTATGCGCTCGGCGGCGGCTGCGAACTGGCAATGATGTGCGATTTCATTATCTGTGCCGACAATGCCAAGTTCGGCCAGCCCGAAATCACCCTTGGCGTCCTGCCCGGTGCCGGCGGCACCCAGCGGCTGACGCGGTTTGTCGGCAAGTCCAAGGCGATGGAAATGTGCCTCACCGGCCGGCTGATGGATGCCGTGGAAGCTGAACGTTCCGGCCTTGTCTCCCGCGTCGTGCCGCTGGACGACCTTATGGAAGAGGCGATGAAAGCTGCCGAAAAGATCGCGGACTTCTCGATGCCAGTGGTCATGATGACGAAGGAAAGCGTCAATCGGGCCTATGAGACAACGCTTGCCGAAGGCATCCGCTTCGAGCGTCGCATGTTCCATGCCGCCTTTGCCACCGAGGATCAGAGCGAGGGTATGACGGCCTTCATCGAGAAGCGGGCGCCGCAATTCCGCAACAAATAACGCATGGTCGGGCGGGTTTGGCATTGACGGTTTCAGCCCGCCCGACTATAAGCCTCCCCCAATCGGTGGCATCCAGCGTGCCGCCGAATTCGTTTGACGCGGAGCTTGATCGGACCTAAAGGTGCGCGCTCCGATGTTGATCGGGTTTTTAGTTTCACACTCGGACCAGGATTGAGCCAATGGCCAACACTCCCTCGGCCAAGAAGGCGGCCCGCAAGATTGCCCGCCGGACGGCTGTTAACAAGACACGCCGCAGCCGCATGCGCACCTTCCTGCGCAAGGTCGAGGAAGCGATTGCTTCCGGCGATCACGCAGCTGCAACCGCAGCATTCCAGGCTGCGCAGCCGGAGCTGATGCGCGCTGCCTCGAAGGGGGTCGTTCACGCCAACACCGCCTCACGCAAGGTGTCGCGTCTCAACGCACGCGTTAAGGCTCTGAAGGCCTGAGACAAGCTCCAGAAGCCTGTCATGAACCCGGCCCGAAAGGCCGGGTTTTTTGTTAGCCGACGCGCCTGAAAGAATTGCCATCCGGCTAAGTTCCTACCTTCCAGCCACCCAGAGACAGCGATCCGGTCTGCCATATTTTTTCCATATATATCATACACTTATCGATATGTTGGAAAAGACGTATGGCCCTATGCCGGATTCGGTTTGAGTCAAGCCGGAGATGGGAATTTTTTTTGGTCCGATGACGCCAAACCGCATCGCCGGATAAGCACCGCGAAAAGACGTTGAGTCAAAACGGATTTGCTCCGGAGAGGTGGTTGGGGGTCAGGCATTTGACGCTGCGATAGGCCGAATGTGTCGGTTTTTGTTAACGAGTCGCTGTTGCTCCCTACCTAGGGCCTGTGTATGTTCAGTCCATCGGGGCAAGCTCGAAACTAAATAAAAAATTACACAGTGCATGGACCAGAAAATGATCACCACGACTTTCTTGGAAACCCCTCCGCAAGTATTCGGGTATTGCTTGGCTAAGTCGCTGGTCATTGTCAGTTTCATCAGTGCGAGCTCTTAAGCCTACTCAATAATCTCCTCAGCTTTGGTATCGACACACCGCAGCGGTCAGACGTTGCGAAGGGGGCATCTTGTCGAATTCTATGGCTTATGCCGGAGACGTTGACGTCGAAACGGCTTATCAGGCGGTGGCATCCAACCCGGACGCGGTTCTGGTTGACGTGCGTACCCGGGCAGAATGGACCTTTGTCGGCGTGCCGGATCTGCGTGCTGTTGGCAAAGATGTCCTCACGGTCGAATGGCAGGGCTTTCCTGCTGGGACCGCCGTGCCGGATTTTGTCGAGACGCTGAGTGGCGAGCTTGCCCGGCGTGGCCTGGACAAGGCCGCACCGATTTACTTTCTCTGCCGGTCCGGCGCGCGCAGCATGAGTGCGGCGATCGCCATGACCAGTGCGGGATATAGCCCGTGCTACAACATAGCCCAAGGGTTCGAGGGGCCGATGGGTCCTGACGGGCACCGGGGCAGTGTGGCAGGCTGGAAGGCCAAGGGTCTTCCCTGGGTCCAAAGCTAGACCCGTTTCAGTTTCAAAATGGTAGGTCGGCGGGGCGGCATAAGCTGCGTCCCGCGCAGGATCTGTCGACTTGAATTTCTATCGCCGTTTCAACACGGCGACATAAAACAACAGCCGCTCAGCGGCATACCGAACAAGGCAGCAGGCCCTGGGCTGTGGCGGACCGGGACCTGGCATGACGACGGAGGCGAGGCGACATGCATATCCAACAAGAAGTGGGCTCCGAACAATGGAACCGTGTCAAAACGCGTCTGCGCGCCGAGCTTGGGGATGATGTCTTCAGCAGCTGGTTTGCACGTGTGGACCTGGAAGAAAACAGTGACGGGACCGTGCGTCTGTCCGTTCCGACCCGGTTCCTGAAGCAGTGGATCCAGTCGCACTACCGCGACCGGCTCGTTGGTCTTTGGCAGCGTGAGTGCGAGAACGTGCACCGCATCGAACTGACGGTTCGTGGTGCAGCGCGCCCGCGTCCGGTCGAAATGCCGATGGCCAGCAGTCTCCCGGCTCCGACCCGTTCCGTGGTCGCCCAAGCTGCGTCCGAATACCGTCCGATCACCCTGAACGAGCCCAATTCCGTTGCCGCAGCGCAGGCAGCAACTGCCGCCCTTGCCCGGGCCGAGGCCGACAACTCCGCCCGCGACGTGCTGCAGGGCGCAGCACTCGACCCGAAATACACGTTCGAGACCTTTGTCGAGGGCGACTCCAACGGACTGGCATTGGCTGCGGCCAAGCAGGTGGCGGCCGGCGGCGCGGTCACCTTCAACCCCCTGTACCTGCATGCGTCTGTCGGTCTCGGCAAGACACATCTGATGCAGGCTGTTGCCTCGAAGGCACGCGCGTCGGGCCGCAAGGTGCTGTATCTGACCGCCGAGCATTTCATGTATCGCTTCGTGGCGGCCCTGAAGGCCCAGTCCGCGCTGGCCTTCAAGGAAACCCTGCGCACCATCGATCTTCTTCTGATCGACGACATGCAGTTCCTGCATGGCAAGCAGGTGCAGCAGGAGTTCTGCCACACGCTGAATGCGCTGATTGACGGTGCACGCCAGGTGATTGTCGCCGCTGATCGCGCGCCTTCAGAACTCGACACCCTGGATGACCGCGTCCGCTCGCGTCTGTCGGGTGGCCTGGTGGTCGGTATTGCCGAGCCGGATTTCAGCCTGCGCCGCAACATCCTGTCGGCCCGCGTCACCAGTACCCGCAAGTCCTATCCGAACTTCACGGTTCCGGACACGGTGCTGGATTATGTCGCCCGTCATGTCGTCTCATCCGGCCGCGACCTTGAAGGGGCGCTGAACCGTCTGGTGGCGCATAACCAGCTGACCAACCAGCCGATCACGCAGGATATGGCGGAACTGACCCTCCGCGACCTGATACGCTCGAGCGAACCGCGCCGGGTGAAGATCGAGGACATCCAGCGGATCGTTTCCAAGCACTATAACGTGACCAAGGCCGATCTTCTGTCGGCGCGCCGGACCCGCACCATCGTGCGCCCGCGCCAGATCGCGATGTATCTTGCAAAGGTGATGACCCCGCGTTCGCTGCCGGAAATCGGTCGTCGCTTTGGCAACCGCGATCACACCACCGTGCTGCACGCCGTGCGCAAGATCGAGGAACTGGCGCGTGCGGACGTGACGCTGGCGCAGGAGATCGAACTGCTGAAGCGCATGCTCGACGCATAAGGTGCGTTGCGTGAATATCGGCAACAAGAGGGACGTCCATACGGGCGTCCCTCTTGCTTTTGCGCTGCATTAAGGGCACGTTCGGTGCCCGTCCCGCGCCAGCGGGGCTAACTGTATCCAGCGCCGGAACAATCACGGCCAACGAGTACATGGACGAAATGTCATGAAAGCCACCCTCGAACGGACCGACCTCCTCAAGTCCTTGACCCACGTTCACCGGGTTGTCGAGCGGCGAAACACCATTCCGATCCTGTCGAACGTCCTGCTGCGCGCCGAGCACGGCGTGTTGAAACTGAAGGCGACCGACCTTGATCTTGAGGTCGTTGAAACTGTTCCGGCAATAATCGAGGCCCCGGGCGCGACCACTGTGCCGGCGCACATGATCTATGACATTGTGCGCAAGCTGCCGGATGGTTCCCAGGTCGTACTGGAAACCAACAGCGACGGCACGACACTGGAGCTTCGGGCCGGTCGCTCGCGCTTTGCGCTGCAGATGCTGCCGGAAGCCGATTTTCCCGATCTGACCGCCGGTACCTTCCCGCATCAGTTCACCCTGACGGCAGGCGCCATTCGCAAGCTGATCGATACCACCCAGTTCGCGATTTCGACCGAGGAAACCCGCTACTATCTCAACGGTATCTATCTGCACGCCGTAGCCGGTGCCAACGGCGAGATGGTCCGGGCCGTGGCGACGGACGGGCATCGTCTGGCGCAGGCCGAGGTGCCGGCACCGCAGGGCGCCGTCGGCATGCCGGGCGTCATTGTGCCGCGCAAGACCGTCGGCGAAATCCAGAAGCTGCTGGAAGACCGGGATGCAGAAGTGACCGTGGAACTGTCAGAGACCAAGATCCGCATCACCAACGGCATGGTGGTCCTGACATCCAAGCTGATTGACGGAACGTTCCCCGACTATGGCCGTGTCATTCCGCAACACAACGACAAGGAACTCCGTGTCGATCGCGACGAGTTCAAGGAAGCCGTTGACCGTGTGTCGACGATTTCCTCCGAACGGGGTCGCGCGGTGAAGCTCTCGCTGTCGGAAGGGCGGCTGGTTCTCGCCGTCAACAATCCGGATTCCGGCAGTGCCACCGAAGAACTCGCCGTCGAGTATGATTCCGATCCGATGGAGATTGGCTTCAACTCTCGCTATTTGCTTGATATCGCAGCACAATTGTCAGGTGACACGGCCCTTTTCCGCCTGGCAGACTCCGGCTCGCCGACACTGGTTCAGGATCATGCCACCGAAGACTGCCTGTTCGTGCTGATGCCGATGCGCGTCTGACCTTCCGTGCATACGGCCAGAGCCAGGTGAGGAGCGATGACGTCCCCGGCTCCGGTAGCCATTGAACGGCTGCTTCTGACAGATTTTCGCAACTACGCCCGGCTGGCGCTCGTTCCCGCCGGGCGTCTTGTTGCGCTTGTCGGGAACAATGGCATTGGCAAGACCAATGTGCTGGAGGCGATCTCCCTCCTGTCTGCCGGGCGCGGCCTGCGCCGGGCCGCCTTGTCCGAGATCGCGCGGCGGGATGGCCCTGGTGCCTGGGCGGTCGCGGCCACGCTGAACGGCCCCCTTGGCGACGTGCAGATCGGCACCGGTTACGCGGGCACGGAAAGTGGTCGACGCGTGCGTATCGATGGCACCGAAGCAAAATCCTCCGAAGCGTTGCTCGAACACGTGCGTGTGCTGTGGCTGGTGCCGGCGATGGACGGTCTGTTCACGGGACCAGCAGGTGACCGGCGGCGCTTTCTGGACCGCTTGACCCTCTCCATCGATCCTGCCCATGGACGTCGGGTAACCGATTTCGAAAAGGCACTCAGCCACCGCAACCGGTTGTTGGATAGCGGGGGTTCCGCCGCCTGGCTTGACGCCGTGGAGCAACAGCTTGCCGGTCTTGGCCTGGCAGTTGCTGCCGCGCGGCGGGAGACCGTCAGCCTGCTGCAAGGCCGCATCAATGCCCAGGCCAGCCTCGGCCTTCCCTTCCCCTGCGCCGGCCTGTCACTGGAGGGTGAGTTCGAGCAGGCCGCAAGCGGCCTTGCGGCCAGTGATCAGGAAATCCTCTTGCTACGCCAGTTGCGCGAGGGCCGGAGCCGGGACAAGGCTGCGGGCCGCACCTTGAGCGGGCCCCATCGGACTGATCTTGCCGTGTTGCATCTGGCCAAGTCGATGCCAGCGGGCCTGGCCTCGACCGGTGAGCAGAAGGCTTTGCTCATCGGTCTCATCCTTGCCCATGCGGATCTGACAGCGGCGATGTCCGGCCTGACCCCGGTCCTGCTCCTCGACGAGGTCGCGGCCCATCTCGATCCGGGGCGCCGTGCCGCGCTGTTTTCCCGCCTCGTCGGTCTCAACTGCCAGGTCTTCATGACGGGAACCGATGCCCATCTCTTCGCCGACCTGCCTGAGGGGGGCGAGGTCGTGCCTCTTGCCGAACGGTAGATTGCCGCCTCAACGGGATGCCCAGACGGCGGGGCCCCGAAATGGCCTGAATTCCGTGGCTTTATCCACCTTGACCCACCGTGATCCCTGTCCTGAACCCGGGTTTGGTTGAACCTTCGGACCAGTGCCGTATAAGGGGATCCAGACATTCTTGACCGATTGGTGACTGATTCGCATGAGCGACACCCCGACCCCCGAGAACACCGCCGCCGCCACGGCCGCAGCCGAACAGGAATACGGTGCCGACAGCATCAAGGTGCTGAAGGGGCTTGATGCGGTGCGCAAACGTCCGGGCATGTACATCGGCGACACCGATGACGGGTCCGGCCTGCATCACATGGTCTATGAGGTGGTTGACAACGCCATCGACGAAGCCCTGGCTGGCCATGCTGATCGCGTCACTGTGACGCTGAACGCCGATGGTTCCGTCACCGTGACGGACAACGGCCGCGGCATCCCGACCGACATGCACCAGGAAGAAGGTGTTTCGGCAGCCGAAGTCATCATGACGCAGCTGCATGCCGGCGGAAAATTCGACCAGAATTCCTACAAGGTCTCCGGCGGTCTGCATGGTGTTGGCGTGTCGGTGGTGAATGCGCTGTCGTCCAAACTGGAACTGCGCATCTGGCGCGGCGGCAACGAGCACTTCATGCGCTTCCGCCACGGCGATGCTGAAGCCCCGCTTGTCGTGGTTGGTCCTGCGAATGGCCGCAAGGGCACAGAGGTGACCTTCCTGCCCTCACCGGAAACTTTCACCCATATCGAGTTCGATTTCGCCACGCTGGAACACCGACTGCGTGAACTGGCCTTCCTCAACTCCGGCGTCCGCATCCTGCTGACGGACAATCGCGGTGTTGAGGAGAAGCAGGTCGAGCTGTTCTATGAGGGCGGACTAGAGGCTTTTGTCCGCTATCTCGACAGGGCCAAGCACCCGCTGCTGGAAGCTCCGATCACCATGATCGTGGAGCGAGACGGCATCACCGTCGAAGCGTCGATGTGGTGGAATGACAGCTACCATGAGCAAGTGCTCTGCTTCACCAACAACATCCCTCAGCGCGACGGCGGGACCCATCTTGCCGGCTTCCGTGGCGCGCTGACCCGTCAGATCACCGGCTATGCCGAAAGTTCCGGCCTGATGAAGAAGGAAAAGGTCTCGCTCACCGGCGACGATTGCCGAGAGGGCCTGACCTGCGTCCTGTCCGTCAAGGTTCCGGATCCGAAGTTCTCGTCGCAGACGAAGGACAAGCTGGTCTCCTCCGAAGTCCGTCCGGTGGTGGAAAACGCCATCAACCAGGCGCTGTCGGAGTGGCTGGAAGAAAACCCGGGCAAGGCCCGTGCCGTCGTTGGCAAGGTCGTGGAAGCCGCCTCTGCCCGCGAAGCAGCACGCAAGGCGCGTGAGCTGACCCGCCGCAAGGGGGCCCTCGACATCGCCTCGCTGCCAGGAAAGCTGGCAGATTGCCAGGAGCGCGATCCGGCGAAGTCCGAACTGTTCCTCGTCGAGGGTGACTCGGCCGGTGGCTCGGCAAAGCAGGGCCGCCACCGTGAGCGCCAGGCGGTTCTGCCGCTGCGCGGCAAGATCCTCAACGTCGAGCGCGCCCGTTTCGACAAGATGCTCTCTTCCAACGAAATCGGCACGCTGATCACGGCGCTTGGCACCGGCATCGGCAAGGAAGAGTTCAACGTCGACAAGCTGCGCTACCACAAGATCATCATCATGACGGACGCCGACGTCGACGGCGCCCATATCCGCACCCTGCTGCTGACGTTCTTCTTCCGTCAGATGCCGGACCTGATCGAGCGCGGCCACATCTATATTGCCCAGCCACCGCTCTACAAGGTGAAGCGTGGCCAGTCCGAGCAGTATCTGAAGGATCAGACAGCGCTCGAAAACTACCTGATCAGCACCGGCCTGGACGACACGTCGCTCAGCCTTGCCAATGGCGAAGTGCTTATGGGGGCGGATCTGCGCCAGGTGGTCGAGACGGCACGCAGCATCAGCGGCATCCTCGACGGCCTGCACTCCCGCTACGACCGGTCCGTGGTCGAACAGGCAGCCATTGCCGGCGCCCTCAACCCGGAAGTGCTGCACAATGTTGAAAAAGCGCAGGAGGCAGCAGCCTATATTGCGCGCCGGCTGGATATTCTCGCCGATGAGTTCGAGCGAGGCTGGTCAGCTGAAGTCCGTGATGACGGCAGCCTCGTCTTCCGCCGCATCGTCCGCGGTGTGGAAGAAGTTGCAAGCATCGATGCGGCCCTGCTTGGGTCGTCCGATGCGCGTCGCCTGGATGCGCATGGTGCCTATCTGCGGGAGATCTACGGCAAGGCCGCCACGCTGCGGCGGAAGGATCAGGAACACGCGATCCGAGGTCCGCAGGCCCTGCTCTCGACCGTCTTCGCAATCGGTCGCAAAGGCATCAGCCTGCAGCGCTACAAGGGTCTCGGCGAGATGAACCCGGAACAGCTCTGGGAAACCACGCTGGATCCAAACGTCCGATCCCTGCTTCAGGTGCGTGTCCGCGAGGCTGACGACGCCGATGATATCTTCACCAAGCTGATGGGCGACGAGGTCGAACCGCGCCGCGAGTTCATCCAGGATAATGCGCTGAGCGTCGCCAATCTCGACGTTTGATCCGCATGACTACCAATGTTTTCAAGGCCCTGCCGACTATCCCGGCGGGGCCTTTTGCTATTCAAGTCGCACGCCTCGCGACAAGCTACGTGACGAATATCGCCAGCAGGCAATTGACACATTGCCCCTCTATGCATAGAGGTAACACATGCCTAGAACCTCGATGCTTCCTACCCCGTTGCCCGACTTGACCGACCGGACCTACTGGACCGGAACGATCAAGATGAGCCTATCCAAGCTGTTTATTCTGCGGGCCCTGTTCGAGGCGCCTGCCCATGGCTACGAGATTGCCCGCCGTGTGGCGGACATGACCAAGGGCTGCTGCTCGCCAACGGAAGGCACCGTCTATCCGGTGCTGCGCGACTTCGAGATCGGCGGCTATGTCACTCGTGCCGAAGAGGTTGTCGGCGGCCGGACACGCAAGATCTACACGCTGACAGCCAAGGGTCGTGATGCCCTCAAGACAGCACTGATTGCCTGGGCGGAGGCCAGTCGCGCACTCGAAAGCGCATCTCGCGACCTGTTCCCAGGGGCTACCGGGCCGCACGCGCCGCAGGATTCCTGCTGTTCCCCCTCCACCGTGACCGACACCGGAGTGTCTTCTTCATGAACTTTCCAACAGCGGCGACCTTACGACGGTCCGCCAGCAGCCGGCATTTCATCACCGGGCTTGGGATCGGCCAGATCACGAGTTGGGGCACCCTCTATTACTCCTTTCCGCTCGTTGGCGAGGCGATGGGGCTGGAGCTTGGCTGGAGCAAGCCGGATATCTTCCTGGCCGCAACCATCGGCTTGTTGCTGGCGGCTCCTGCTGCCTATCCGATCGGCGTCCTGATCGATCGGGGCTATGGCCGGCTGATCATGTCCGGCGGGTCCCTGCTGGCCGCAGCGGCCCTGCTTGCCTGGTCGCAGGTGCAGACACTGCCGGTATTCTATGCCCTGCTGGCCGTCATTGGCGTGCTACAGGCCGCCGTTCTCTATGAACCGGCCTTTGCAGTGGTTGCGCGGCGTGTCGGGCCGGCAAAGGCACGCAATGGCATCACCACGCTGACCTTCTGGGGCGGATTTGCCAGCACGGTCTTCATTCCGGTGGTACAGCTCCTGATCGACGGTCTCGGCTGGCGCGGAGCCCTGATGGTTCTGGCGCTTATGAATCTGCTGATTGCGGCACTCTATGCGCTGGTTATCGATCGCCAACAGGATCTGAGCGAGCCCGCACAGGCAAATCTGGCTGTTGCGCCAGCTTCCGCAGGTGCCGGCCCGGCGCAAGGCCAAACCGGTACCCGACCCGTGCGAGACGCCTTGCGGCAACCGGTGTTCTGGCTGCTCGGTCTCGCCTTCACCGCGTATGCAGCGACTTTCTCGGCTTTCACCTTCCATCTCTACCCTCTGTTGCTGGAGAAAGGCCTCTCCGCAGCGGGCGTCGTAACTGCCATGATGATGATCGGTCCGGCGCAGGTTGCCGGCCGCCTGATCATCTGGCGCCTGGCGGCCGGCGCCTCTGTGCGGGTCATCGGCTGCCTTATTGTTGCACTGTTCCCGCTCGCGTTGTTGGGCATCGAAATGCTGCCGGCTACACTCCTGTCCGCCATGGCAATGGTTGGCCTCTATGGTCTTGCCAATGGCATCATGACCATCGTGCGAGGCATGGCTGTGCCGGAGATGCTGTCACGCTCCGCCTATGGCGCGCTGAACGGGGCGCTTTCGCTGCCAGGCACCCTGGCCAAGGCGCTTGCCCCGGCCGCCGCAGCGCTCCTGTGGCAGGCGAGTGGCTCATATGATGCCGTGCTGCAGGCGGCCCTTGCAGGATCACTGTTGCTTGTTGCCTGCTTCTGGGCCGCAGCTTTCGTCAGCCGCAATGCGGAGTCCGCCGCCTAACCCGCCGCCCACGGCGCCGGTTCCGCGAAGTGATAGCCTTGGCCGAGCGAAATGCCCAGTTCTGTCAGGGCTTTCACCGTATCGCGGTCCTCCACGAATTCGGCAATCAGGTCGATCCCGAGTTCCTGCGCGACACAGATGATGCCGCGCAGGACAGCATGCTGCACCGGATCGCTGACGATTGAGCGCGTGATGGTTCCATCGATCTTGAGCCAGTCAAGCTCAAGCCGGCGCAAATGGGCCGTCGTCGGCCAGCCGCCGCCAAAGTCGTCCAGCGCCACCTTGCAGCCATGGCGTTTCAACAGCGCCACCATGCGGGCCGCTGCCGGCAGGTTGCGTGCGACCGAGACCTCGGAGAGCTCGAAACACATGCGCCCGGCCAGATGCGGCCGCTCAGCCAACCGGCTGTCGAGATAGGCCTGAAACTCGCTGTTGGCGAGGCTTTGTGCGGACAGGTTCAAAGAGACGGGCACCCCGGTTGGGTCGGCAGCAAGCCGGTTGAGGACCGTATCCAGCACCCAGCGATCGACGGAGGTCATCAGGCCGTGCCGTTCCGCCGAAGCGATCATCGCCCCCGGCCGCAAGAGCCGGTTTTCCTCGCCTTTGACCCGCAGCAGCAACTCCGTCATCACCGGCGCACCGCTGACCATGTCGAACACCGGCAAGGCAAACAGGTGCAGTTCGTCTTCCGCAAGCGCCCGCTCAACCCGCGCCACATTGCCAAGGTCTTCCCGCCGGCTTGCGAGCAAGTTCTCGCCGACCTTGAAGTGGCGGACCTGGCCGCCACCGGTCGCCTTGCCGGTGAGGCAGGCGTCGTCGGCCCAGTGCAAGACATCGGCTGCGGTGGCGTTCATAGTCCGGATGAACTGGCGGTCGAGAACGGCGATCCCGACGCTGCAGCCGATGCGGAAGCTGGCTCCGTTCCAGTCCAGATGCAGGGTCTCGACGGCGGCCATGATCTGCCGGGCAAGGCGGCCCGCCTCATCCTCATCCGCGCTGTAACGCACAACGGCGAACTCATCACCACCAAGCCGCGCGACGGTTCCGTTGTCGCCAACCAGGTCCCGCAACTGATCCGAAATCTGGCACAGCAGGGCATCGCCGGCCGCATGTCCCCCCCGGTCATTGACCGCCTTGAAGTCGTCCAGGTCCAGGGCCAGCAGGGATATACCGCCCGAAATGCCGGTTCGTGCCTTTGTCAGCTCGTCTTCGAGCACTTTCTGGAAGGCGCGTCGGTTGGACAGCCCGGTCAATGGATCCTCCATCGCCAGCCGTTCAAGCTCCCGTGCGCGGGCGGGTAACTCGTCCTCCTGGCGCAGCACCAGAAGCACGCCGTCGATCGTTCCCAACTCCCCCCTGAACGGGCGCAATACCCCCTGCAGGTCGTGCTCCGAAGACACCGGCAATGTCGGCGTCAAGGACCGATCGCCTGGGGCATCCCACATCAACGCCCGAAGGGCATGGCGCGGCAAGCTCACGCGCTCGCTGCGGCCTTTGAAGGCACGCGCCAGCGGCTGCTCCAACTGGCAGGCGAAGGCCGTGGCTCCAAAAATTTCGCTGAGATGCCGTCCCTGGACCCGTTCGATCACCCCCCGAGCCTCGAACCGCTCCGATCCTGATGGCAGGCCGTCCCGGACACATCCGTCGGCACCGATCAGCCAGGCCTGGTCGGCAAGCGCCAGGAAAGCCTGCTCGGCCATGCGCAGCCGGGTGCGGATCGGCCCGTCCTCGGCCAGGTCGCGGATTTCCATCAGAAGGCCACGCGGCGCAGCGCCCGGTACACCGGACAGCGGCCGGCATTGCACATGCGCGTAGATGGTCCGGCCTGTCCGGGCGATGAACATTCCTTCGGTCGTGGTCGGAGCCCCGGCAAGAGCGGTGTCGATCACTGGACGCAACCGGCGCATGGCGGTCTTGGCAAACAGGGCTGAGAGCTCAAGTCCGGCAATGCTCGCCGGCAGTCGGTCAAACAGCACCGCAAAACCGGCGTTCGCTGCGATTACGGCACCCGCAGCAGACAAGACAGCATAGGGAAACGGTAAATTGTGTAAGATTTCTTCGACAAAATTAGGAGCGCCTTCTGCTCCAAGATTCTGTCTGGCATTGTCGGAGCTGAAGTAAATGGAGGCTTCTTCTGTCAATTTCGCGCCCTCGAGACAATGAATTCCTTCGAAAACCCGGAAGTAATCTTGGGTTTAGACAGCATCGATCGCGGATGAGTACCACAAAAGGAGCGCAGGGAATTAGGATTGGTTAAGTTTCCAGAACTCGTTCTGGGGTTTAGGTAAACAGAATTTAAACAATTTCGCTCGGATTCAAGATTTTAGACTTTCGATCTCCAGCATTAGTTTTCGAGTGACCGGACAGGCGCAGGACCGGGCCAATCCTTCCCATCCCGCTGCGTCACAAAATGGCCCGATTGCCGGGGCAACTGCGCTCTTTGGTTCAGCGCAGATCAAGCGCTGGTATAACCCATAGGGGCATTACCCTAGACTTGGAGGATGGTCCAATATTCAGAGCGACCTCGCGCATGATGCGCAACCTTGGTAAGGCAGGCTGCATTCTATCGGTCGGCCTCGGTCTCCTGACCCCGCTTGTGCCGGCCGAGGCTGGCCAGGTCCAATGCGGAATGGCATCCTGGTATGCCCTGACCAGTCGGACAGCCAGCGGCGAACGCGCCAATCCGAACATGATGACCGCAGCGCACCGGAACCTCCCATTCGGGAGCGTGGTAACAGTTGTGAACCTTGATAACGGAAAGTCCGTGAAGGTCCGGATCAATGACCGGGGACCGTTCGTGAAGTCCCGCGTCATAGATGTTACCCGGCAAGCAGCGAAAGAGCTTGGTTTTCTGAACCGCGGCGTGACACGCGTCAAGGTGATAGGTCCCAACGGCGAAGTTACAACCAAGGCTGGTCGCTGTTAACCAATATTACGCCGGCATAGAACGTAGAGATCTTTTCCATCGCCGGGCGTATCAATTGTGAAAGAATTCTGAAAATCGATAATGACAAGCTCCACGACAGCGGTTAAAGTTCGCCACCGTGGTCGATGGGGCCATGTGCACAAAACTTTGGCCGCGCTTGCGTTTGTTCGCTGCGCGGCCTTTTTTATGAGCGTTTCTCAGGTTCCTGCCAGCCAACCAGAGTGTCGAGAAACATCCGCGCGCTTTGCCGTGTCTCCTGACGAGCGACCTCACCCATCTTCTCCCAGGTGGCGTAAACTGGCCCAAGGCGTGGATTTCGCCGCAACCTGTCTGCGTTGCGGTCCAGAAAGTCCCAATATAGAGCGTTGAATGGGCAGGCATCCCGCCCGGTCCGCTGCTTCACATCATAACGGCAACTGCCGCAATAATCGGACATCTTGTTGATGTAATTGCCGCCGCCCGCATAGGGCTTGGAGCCGAGCAGCCCGCCATCGGCGAACTGGCTCATCCCCAGGGTGTTCGGAGCTTCCACCCATTCGAATGCATCAGCGTAAACCGCCAGATACCACTCATGCACCTCGGCCGGATTGATCCCGGCGAGCATCGCAAAATTGCCGGTCACCATCAGTCGCTGGATATGGTGGGCATAGGCCTCGTCCCGGGTCTGGCCAATTGCCGCCCGGAGACACGCCATGTCCGTCTCACCGGTCCAGTAGAACGCCGGGAGCGGTCGTGCTGCGCCCAGTTCATTGACCTGCGTATACCCCGGCATCTTCAGCCAGTAGATGCCACGGACATACTCCCGCCAGCCGATGATCTGGCGGATGAATCCTTCCGCCGCATTGAGTGGCACGCGTCCTGCCCGGTACTCGTCCTCCACCGCCCTGCAAACGGTGAGCGGATCAAGCAGGCCGACATTGAGATAGGGAGAAATAACTGCGTGATAGAGCCAGGGTTCCCCTTGCAGCATCGCGTCCTGGTAATCGCCGAAACGGGGCAAGGCCACTTTCAGGAACCGGGTAAGGACTTCGGCCGCTTCCTCTGGGGTCACCGCGAAGCGAAAGGGCTCCAGGCGGCCGAAATGATTGGCAAAGCGCTCACCGACGAGTTCCAGGACATCGCGGGTCGTGTCGTCCAGGTCAGGTTGATACGGCCTGGGCATGAACAGGTCCGCCTTGGCGGGCTTGCGGTTGTCGGCATCATAGTTCCACTGCCCGCCCTCCGGTTCGTCGCCAGTCATAAGCAGCCCGGTCTTGCGCCGCATCTCCCGGTAGAAATACTCCATCCGCAGTTGCTTGCGCCCCTTGGCCCAGGCCCTGAACTCCGCCACCGAACAGATGAACCGATCATCAGTCAAAAGGTCGAGGGTGACTCCGAACGACGTCGGCCAGGCTTGCGCTGCATCCAGCACCCGCCACTCGCCAGGTTCGGTCATCACCACCTGGTCGGCTCTATGGCGGGCCACCGCGCGGCCGATCTCGCCGGTAAAACTGCCGGTGTTGAGCGGGTCGTCAAGGCGGACATAATCCACGGTCCAGCCCTCGGACTGCAGGGTCTTGGCGAAGTGGCGCATGGCTGAGAGGATAAAGGCGATTTTCTTCTTATGGTGGCGGACATAGGTTGCCTCTTCCATCACCTCGACCATCAGCACCACATCCTGCGCCCGGTCCGCCCGGCGCAGGGACGACAGCCCCAGCGACAACTGATCTCCCAGAACAAGGACAATGGCGGGTTTGCGCTTCCGGTTTGGATCCGCATCTGGCTGCGAAGTCATGATATTCGGGGCCCTGACTATCAAACTATCTGGTCACCGAACGCATACGGCCGTACCCGCTTCGCGTATCACCCGCGACTTCGATTTCAGCGCATCAGCGTTAGAGCCCCCTCCCCGTAATTGCGGACATACTCCGGCAGCATGGAATGATCCAGGATCGGTGCATGTGCCGGATCGCAGCTGTGTTCGAAGCAACAAACCGGTGTCGGTTCTGGGGATGGTGCGCAGGAGGCCTGTCAAAGCGTCAGAAAAGCCGTTGCCGATCCCGGATCATTCCTGTATCAGACCTAAGTCCGGCAGGCCTCAGCGCCACACGCCGAGTGCACCCGTAGCTCAGCTGGATAGAGCGCTGCCCTCCGAAGGCAGAGGCCAGGGGTTCGAATCCCTTCGGGTGCGCCAATCATCTCCCCATGGATTTCTGATCCTTTCAGTCTTGAAGACACGGCAATGCCGTGGGCAGTTGGCATGCGCCAATGAGCCGAGCGGTTTGGCCGGCTCCGGGTACAGACGGAGCCGGGTGGTTTCACTGCACCAGCGCCAGGTTGCGGCCACTGGCAATCTGGGTCAGTGCGGTCCGGTCCCTGAGGCTGATGTGATTTGCGCCTGCAAAATCGATGAGCCCCTCGCGCCGGAAACGGTTGAGGTAGCGGCTCACGGTTTCGAGGGTCAGACCGAGCCAGTCGGCAAGGTCTGTCCGCGTCAGATAAAGCTGAAACGCGTTGCCACCGTTTTCGGCGAACTGTCCGGCAAGATCGATCAGGGCTGAGGCAATGCGCTCGCCTGCTGTCTTGCGGCCAAGCAATGTCGCATGTGCCTGGGCCCGCCGAAGCATCTGCCTCACCGCCTGATTGATCTCGATCTCAAGCGATCGCCGCATCGCGGTGAGCAGTTCAACTTCCGTCTCGCACAGCGATTCTGCGCCGCATTGGTGCAGGTCTGAGATGCCGCGGCCGAACAGGCGCTCCGGGCCAAGAATATCAACAATCTGCCGCCGCCCGTCGGGAAGCAACTGAAACAAGGCAATGCAACCCGACTTGATGCGGAAAGTTTCACTTCGGTCGATGCCCGGCAGGAACACACGGGTGCGCGCGGGAACAATGGCAATCCGCTTTTCGGAGCGATTGCCGGGACGGATCAAACCGTCAATGGGAACGACGGCCGTACCTGCAAGAGGCTTGGAAGTGGCAAGCATAGGGGACATCCGGCAACGCCAGGCAGCGGCAAAACCCGCGCCGGCTCGCAAACACAACAACCGGCGGAGCCGGTCAGGGTTCAGGCTGGATGGGGTGCTGGTGGCGCCCGAGGCAACGCCATTGCCGCCAAAGGGCTGTCAGGCGTGCCGAGATCCCGCGGCGGCCATAGGGGCTTGAGCCGGACTGCAATGCGCTCGCCGTCCACATCGTGGCGCGAGGGAGGCACCAGCCCATTGCCGATGCGGCAGGCCACGCACTCGGATTTTTTCACCGTTGTGCCTGATCCGTCTTCCTGGATGCTCAGGCAGAAGTCGGGCAGCGTGCCGTCGGGCAGAACGTATTGCGCCAGTTCAGAGGCCGATAAACCACGCGCATCAAGGCTCGGGGCATGATGAGCGAAACCAAGGACAAGCATGGCCATGGCGCAAACAAGGCGCAAGCAGGCAGCCATGGCCGTCAGCGGTCGTATCATCCAGAAAGCCCCTTCCCGATGACATCTAGCAGACGCGAAGGTGGAACGGCCATGCGACGCATTGCCCGCAGTCGCGAACAGTGTCAGCCGGCCAAGGCCGCCAGTCCGCTGGACATGCGCGACACGCCGGGGACAAGCGGGAACAGTGCCGCCTGCACTGAGTGATAGATGTCCGGCTTGCCCTTGAACTGGGACATGGCGAGGCTGTTGTCGACCGCGAGCTCAGGGTACCAGCCGCCACGGGCACGGTCGATCAAATGCCCGTCCGCAAACCGCCAGAGCCGTGCATACCAAGCATGATCAATCGGCTGAGGATCGAGCTTCAGCAACGTGGCCACGGCACCAATTGCTTCCGTCACCGGCCACCAGTACCGGTTCGGATTGTCCACGCTGCCATCGAAGTTGACCGTATAGGCAAAGCCGCCACACTTCTCGTCCCAGGCGTCGATCAGCGCCCGGTCGATCAGCCGCCGTGCCGACTGCTGCATGTCGCAGTCCGGGCGTCCAGCGAGATCCCAATATTGCAGCAGCAAGCGGCCAAGCTCGAAGGAATGGCCGGGCGTCGTCCCGGCCGGGCGGAACATCGGATTGCCAGCATAATCCGGATCAACGGTCCAGTCCGCCGTGTAGTGTTCAGGCAACCGCCAGCCATGCGCCGGCGCCATCCTGCCGATGAAGAACGCCAGGATGCGACCTGCCCGCGTCAGGAACGGCTCGTTACCCGTGGCCTCATAAGCTGCGAGCAACGCCTCAACGCCATGCATGTTGGCATTCATGCCGCGATAGGAGGAAAATGGCGTCCAGTCGCGATTGAATTCATCACACAGGAGGCCTGCGTCCTCTTCCCAGAAATGCCGGTCGAGGATCGCCCATACGTCGTCAATCAGCCGCTGCGCATCCGGATGTCCAGCTTCCAGAGCGCTGGCACCGGCGAGCAGCACGAAGACATGGCCGTAAGCAAGCTTTCGCGCATCAACGATATCATGCTTGCCATGCAGGGCCCAGACATAGCCACCATGGGCCGTGTCCCGGTGATGCGACCAAAGATAGGCCATGCCCTGGTCAATAATCGCATCGGAGGTTACCAACCCGGCCTGCTTGCCCAAGGCATAGGAATGGACGAGGCGTGTCGTGGTGTGCAGTTCCTGCGGCTCGTCGCGCAGCGGCTGGCCTGCATAATCGAGTGTCCAGAACCCGCCGGCCGGCCGGCAACTGGCCTCAAAGAAAGAAAACTGGCGGGCCGCGTCATGGCGCAGGTACGCCCGGTGAACAGGGTCGCTCAGCCAGTCTGTCTCGCAGCCGGGACTGGCCAGAGCAAAGCGGTCTGTCATGTCATCTCCTTCGGACCACGTCGTCGGCCAAGACACCGCCAGGGGCAATCCAGCAGCAAGGGCTCCCGGTAAAAGGCCACCATCCAGGCCTCATTCGCTGACAGCGCCAACTTCCGCCGCTTCGAGGTTGAAGGCGGCCGCCATCAGCGCGCGCGTGTAGTCGGATTGTGGAGCGTCGAAGATATCCGTCGCCCGGCCCGATTCCACCACCTTGCCATGGCGCATGACGATCACGTCATTGGCCAGCGCGCGCACCACCTTCAGGTCATGCGAGATGAAGAGATAGGCAAGGCCGCGCTTCTTCTGCAGCTCCCGCAGAAGCTCCACCACCTGCGCCTGCACGCTCATGTCGAGCGCCGAGGTGGGCTCGTCCAGCATGACGAACTTCGGCTCGAGCACCAGCGCGCGGGCAATTGAGATGCGCTGGCGCTGGCCGCCGGAGAACTCATGCGGATAGCGGAAGCGGGTTGAGGGATCGAGACCGACCTCGACCAGCGCCGCCGCCACCCGCGCGTCCCGCTCGTCCGCCGACAGCCGCGGGTGATGCACGGCAAGCCCTTCGCCGACAATGTCCGAGACGGACATACGCGGGCTGAGCGCGCCGAAGGGATCCTGAAACACGATCTGCATGTCCCGCCGGAGCGGGCGCATGTCCTTCCACGAGAACTTCGAGATCTCGTTGCCGTTGAAGGCAATCTGGCCGGTGGACGAAATCATCCGCAGGATGGCGAGGCCCAGCGTCGTCTTGCCCGAGCCGCTTTCGCCGACGATGCCCAGCGTCTGTCCTTCGCGCAAGGTGAGGTCGATGCCGTCAACCGCCTTGATGTGGCTGACCGTGCGCCGCATCAGCCCGCGTTTGACCGGGAACCAGACGCGCAGGTCCTTCGTCTCCACGACAATCGGGCGCGTCAGGTCTTCGGCGGGCGGCTGGCCCTTTGGCTCGGCCGCCAGCAGATGCTGCGTGTAGGCATGCTGCGGCCGGGTGAACACCTCTTCCACCGGGCCCGCCTCGACAACCCGGCCCTTGGTCATGACGCAGACCTTGTCGGCGATCTTGCGCACGATGCCGAGGTCATGGGTGATGAACAGCATCGCCATGCCGCGCGCCTGCTGCAGATCCTTCAGAAGCTTCAGGATCTGTGCCTGCACGGTCACGTCCAGCGCCGTCGTCGGCTCGTCGGCGATCAGCAGGTCAGGCTCGTTGGCCAGCGCCATGGCGATCATCACGCGCTGGCGCTGACCGCCCGACAGCTGGTGCGGATAGGACCCGAGCCGGGTTTCCGGATCACGGATACCGACCTGGGTCAGCAGTTCGATGACCCGCGCACGCGCGGCTGTCTCGCCCATGCCACGGTGCACGCGCAGGATCTCGGCAATCTGCTTTTCCACCGTGTGCAGCGGATTGAGCGAGGTCATCGGCTCCTGGAAGATCATGGAAATGTCGTTGCCGCGCAGCTTGCGCATCGCGTCCTCGTCCGCGCCGACCAATTCCCGGTCCTTGAAGTGGATCGTGCCGCCCGGATGGGAGGCAACCGGATAGGGCAGCAGCTTCAGGATCGACAGCGCCGTCACCGACTTGCCGGACCCGCTTTCCCCCACGACCGCCAGGGTCTCGCCGGGCCGGATGTCGAAGCTCACCCGGTCAACGGCCAGGCTGGTCTGCCCATTCTGGGTGAAGGCAACGCTGAGGTCCTTGACGGACAGAAGGGGCGTCTCGGTCATTGGCGTTGTCTCGCAATCATCTGCAACAGGTCTGAGGTCGGCACAAGTATCGTCACATCCCTGAACGAGGGGATACCGGCATCGAAAGATAGAAAATGGCTGCATCCGGCATTCGCGGCGGTTGCCAGGTGAATGGCATCCGGGAGCTTCACAGTGCGCTGGTCACGCCTGATGACAGACGCCTGGATCAGGATCTCGCGCTGCACCGGCAAAACCTCCATCCAGAGACAGTCCGGATGAACCCAGCTCGCATAAAGGTCCGACAGCAGTGTGTCATGACGGCGGAAGGGGTGCACAAGCAGTTCCGCAAGCGTTAGTTCGCTGGTGACAAGAAACGACCTGTCCCGCGCATCTGCCTGGTTCTTCACCAGATCAAGCAGGAGGTCGCGCCGTTCATCCTCCTCCCCTTCTCCAAGCAGAATGAAGATGTTCGTGTCCAGATACAGCCGTTGCACCCGGTCCATCAGTCGTCCCACTCCGAACGCGAGCGACGCACCCGTTCGCTCGCCTCTTCGACTGTGACACGATCGGCCAGCAAGGCGCGGACCTGCTCCAGCTGCGTACGGAGGTCGGGGTCGATGGGCCGCGACCGGGGCTTCTCCTCAACCTCGATCACGACACGCACGAAGGTTCCCGTCTGCATGTCTCCACGCAGGTCTTCCGGGAGTTGATCGACCGGGTAGTGAGCTCTAACGATCTTCTGCATGGCAAAGCGCTCCTTCCAGCCCGCCCCACCCTATCACACAAAGCTCTTGCGCGGATCGAAGGCGTCGCGGACGGCTTCGCCGATGAAGATCAGGAGGCTCAGCATGGTCGAGACGACGATGAAGCCGGTGATTGCGATCCACGGCGCCTGGAGGTTGTTCTTGCCCTGGGCCAGCAGTTCACCCAGCGAGGCGGAGCCCGGCGGCAGGCCGAAACCGAGGAAATCCAGTGCGGTGAGCGTCGAGATCGAGCCGTTGAGGATGAAGGGCATGAAGGTCAGCGTCGCCACCATGGCGTTCGGCAGCAGGTGGCGCCACATGATGATGCCATTGGACACACCAAGCGCCCGCGCGGCGGCGATGTATTCGAAGTTCCGTCCACGCAGAAACTCCGCCCGCACCACGCCGACCAAGGCCACCCAGGAGAAGGCCAGCAGGATCCAGAACAGGGTCCAGAACCCGGGCACCAGCACCGAGGAAATGATCAAGATGAGGTAGAGCGTGGGGATCGCCGACCAGATCTCGATGAAGCGCTGGAAGCCCAGATCAATCCAGCCGCCGTAGAACCCCTGCACCGCACCGGCCGCAATTCCGATGGCGGAGGAGGCAAGCGTCAGCGCCAGACCGAACAAAACCGAAATGCGGAAGCCGTAGACCAAGCGGGCGAGAATGTCGCGGCCCTGGTCGTCGGTGCCCAGCCAGTTCCAGTTGCCAATGGTGCAGTTGGGATCGGCCGCGCCGAGCGGATAGCGTGAACAGCGCTTCTCCTTGTCCATCATCCACGACGGAGGGGCGGGAGCCGGAACCGGGATATCCTTGTTGACACTGCGATAGGAATAGCGCACCGGCGGCCACAGCATCCAGCCGTTGGCGTTGATCTCGTCCTGGATATAAGGATCGCGGTAGTCCGTGACAGCCAGGAAGCCACCGAACCGTTCTTCCGGATAGTCTACGAACACCGGGGCAAGCATTTCGCCCTTGTAGGACACCAGGATCGGCCGGTCATTGGTGAAAAACTCTGCCCCCATCGCCAGGCCGAACAGCACAAGGAAGACCCACAGCGACCAGTAGCCGCGTCGGTTCGCCGTAAAATTGGCAATCCGACGCCGGTTGAGCGGCGACAGCCCACGACGACGGGGTGGCGGCACCACCTCGGCCGGCAGCGGATTGATTGTTTCGAAGCCTGCCTTGTCGAGATCCCCGGACGTCATCGTCAAACCTCCCGACTTTCAAAGTCGATGCGCGGATCAATCCACGTGTACATCAGATCTGAAAGTAGGTTCACCAGCAGCCCCATGAGCGAGAAGATGTAGAGCGTGGCAAACACCACGGCATAATCACGGTTGATCACGGACTCAAAGCCGAGCAGGCCGAGCCCATCCAGTGAGAAGATCGTCTCGATCAGCAGCGCCCCGGCGAAGAACGCGGAGATAAAGGCGCCCGGGAAGCCCGCAACCACGATCAGCATGGCGTTGCGGAATACATGGCCATAGAGAACTTGCTTTTCGCTCAAGCCTTTGGCTCTCGCAGTCACAACATACTGCTTGCGAATTTCTTCCAGGAACGAATTCTTCGTCAGCAACGTCGTGGTGGCAAAGGCTGACAGCGCCATCGCCACCAGCGGCAGGGTCATGTGCCAGAAATAGTCGAGGATCTTTTCCGGCCAGGAGAGTTGCGCCCAGTTGTCGGAGGTGAGGCCGCGCAGCGGGAACCAGTCAAGGAACGATCCGCCCGCAAAGAACACGATCAGCATCACGGCAAAGAGAAAGCTCGGGATGGCATAGGCCACAATGATGATCCCTGAAGTCCACACGTCAAAAGGTGTCCCCTCCTTCACCGCCTTGCGGATACCGAGCGGGATCGAGATCGAGTAGGAAATCAGCGTCATCCAGAGCCCGAGCGAGATTGAGACCGGCATTTTTTCGAGGATCAGGTCGATGATGCGGATGTCGCGGAAGTAACTGTCACCGAAGTCGAAGCGGGCATAGTTCCAGAGCATCACGAGAAACCGTTCGAGTGGCGGCTTGTCAAAGCCGAATTGCGCCTCCAGTTCCTTGATGAACTCCGGATCAAGCCCCTGTGCGCCACGATACTTGGTCGAGAGGCTGTCGCCCGCCGTCGGCTGGCTTTGGGTGCCGCCACCGAAATCATTGCCGCCGCCACTGATCCGCGACGTTGCGGAGACGTCATTGCCCTGCAATTGCGCGATGACGCGCTCGACAGGGCCACCCGGCGCAAACTGGATGATGATGAAGTTGATGGCCATGATCCCGACCAGGGTCGGGATCATCAGCAGCAGGCGTCGGAGGATGTAAGCGCCCATCGTTTCGGTATTTTCCTTCTCGCGTGCGGCATCACCGGCTTCCGCTGGAAGCGATCAGCCCGCGATGCCGATCTTCGCGGCCTTGTCCTTGTCGAACCACCAAGTGGTTTCAACCGGGAAATCATAGAATGGCGGTTCATCCGGATAACCGAAGACATCCCAGATGGCCACCGAATGATAGGGCTTGTTCCACTGGGGAACCCAGTAATGGCCGGCCCGCAGCACCCGGTCGAGCGCCCGGGCCGCAATCACCATCTCCTTGCGCGTTCTGGCAGCGAGCGCTTTCTCGAGCAAGGCATCAACCACCGGGTCCTTGATCCCGGCAAGATTGTAGCTGCCGGGCGTTCCGGCAGCCTTGCTCCCCCACATGTCGCGGGTGCTGTTACTGAGGGTCGCCGAAAGGGAATAGCGCCGGCCAGTTACTTCGAAGTCGTAGTCATTCGTGCGCGCCTGGTATTGCGCCGGGTCGACAATGCGGGATGTTGCCGCAACTCCAAGCCGTTTCAAGTTTGCGATATAAGGCTGGACGACCCGGTCGAAGGCGGAGGAATCGTCGAGGAACTCAATGGTGAAGGGCTTTCCGTCCAGCCCCAGAAGAACCCCGTCCTTGCGCATCAGGCCGGCTTCTGTGAGCAGTTCGGAGGCCTCGCGCAGCAGCTTTCTGTCATTACCCGACCCGTCGGAGGCGGGTGCAAGGATTGGTTCGCCAAAGACCTCTCCTGGCAAGCGATCCCGATAGGGCTCCAGCAGGGCCAGTTCTGCAGCGTCGGGCAACCCCGTTGCCATCATGTCGGAGTTCTGGAAGAACGACTGGGTACGGCTGTACATGCCGTAGAACAGGTTCTGGTTCGACCATTCGAAGTCGAACGCCAACCCAAGCGCACGGCGCACGCGTGGATCGGCGAACTTCTGCAGGCGGGTGTTGAAGAACCAGCCCTGGGCACCACTCGGCCGGTTGTCAGGAAACTCCTTCTTCAAAACCTTGCCTTCGGTGACGGCAGGGAACGTGTACTCGGTACTCCAGGTCTTGGATGAGAACTCTTCCTGATAGGTCAGCAACCCCTTTTTGAAGGCTTCGAAGGTTACCTGCCGTTCCCGGAAAAACTCGATGCGGATGATATCGAAGTTGTTTTGACCGACGGCCACTGGCAGGTCCTTGGCCCACCAGTCGGCAACCCTGTGGAACTCGACAAACCGCCCCACCTCATGCGCTCCAACCTTGTACGGGCCGGAGGACAGCGGCGGCGTCAGCGTCGACTGGGTGAAGTCGTAGGCACTGTAGTAGCGTTTGGAAAAGATCGGCAGAGTGGCCACGATCAGCGGCAGCTGCCGGGTCTGCTTGCCCGAGAAAACAACCTCGACCCGCGCCTCATCCAGCGCCTTCGCCTCGGTAAACTCCTGGATCGCCTGGCTGATCTGAGGATGTCCGGATACCTTCAGAAGGTTGAAGGAAAACGCGACATCTTCCGCCGTCAGCTTCGAGCCATCATGGAACCTCGCTTCCGGGCGCAGATGGAAGATGTAGCTGTTGCCGTCGGCGGAGATCTCGACGCCGGAGGCGACCAGCCCGTAGATGGCATCAGGCTCGTCCAGCGCCCGCACCATCAGCGCGTCGAAGCACTGTTCCATCCGCGGCGGGGCATCGCCCTTCAGTACAAAAGTATTGAAGGTGTTGAAGGTTTGAGGATTCTGATTGAACACCCAGCTTGGCGCCGAAAAGGCGAACTTTCCGCCCTTCGGTGCGTCTTTGCGCACATAGTCGAAGGCCTCGAAACCGGGGCCGTATTTCAGCTCGCCGAACACCGACAGGCCATGTTTCAACGAAGTCTGCGCCTCGGCAAGACTGCCGAGCGGCAGCGTCATGCTGGCCGCAGCAGCGGCCGAAAGTTTCAGGACGGTGCGGCGCGAAAGGCTCGTTGCATCGGTCATTTGATCGCTCCCGTCTTGGCCGCCAGCGCTTCGTCGTACCACCAGATGGTGGGGAAAGCGAAAGTGAACTCCGGCATGGTCTTGGGGTGACCGAAGCGGTTCCAACGCACTGTGCGGTCCACGTCGGCATAGAACTGCGGCACTACGTAGTGGTTCCACAGTAGCACCCGGTCGAGCGCCTTGGTTGCCGCCAGCAGTTCCTCGCGATCCTTGGCGAATACGATCCGGTCAATCAGCTTGTCGATCGCCGGGTTCTTGATGCCGGCGTAGTTGCGCGACTGCTCCCGGTCCGCCGCTTCAGAGCCCCAGTAGTCCCGCTGTTCGTTGCCCGGAGACAGCGACTGGCCCCAGACCAGCGTTGCCATATCGAAATCACGCGCGTTGATCCGGTTGATATATTGCGGCTGGTCGACGATGCGCAGGATCGTCTTGATGCCGATGCTTTCCAGGTTCTTGGAATAGGGCAACAGGTTCCGTTCGGCGCTCTTGTCGAAATAGAGCATCTCAATGGTGAACTGCTCGCCGGTCTTCGGGTCGATCAGACGCCCTCCATCCAGCTTGTAGCCGGCGGCGGTCAGAAGCTTGACGGCTTCGCGCAGGTTCGTGCGGACGTTCTGCGGGTTGCCGCCGACAGGGTTCTTGAACTCGGTGGTGAAGACCTCTTCCGGGATTTCGCCGCGAAGACTTTCCAGGATTTCCAGTTCGAGGCCCTCAGGCAAGCCGGTTGCGCCAAGGTCTGTTCCAGCGAAATAGGAGCCGATCCGCTTCAACAGGTTGGCAGATACGATCTCGTTCGTGGTCTCGAAGTCATAGGCATAATTAAGCGCCTGTCGGACGCGCGGGTCCTGGAACTTCTCCCGGCGCAGGTTCGGTACATAGGCCTGCATGCGGCCGGAGCCCTTGTCGACGAACTCCTCCTTCACGACGCGACCATCGCGAACAGCAGGGAAGTCATAGGCCTTTGACCACTGACTGGCGCTGAGTTCCTGGCGAAAGTCATACTGATCGCCCTTGAAAGCCTCCAGCTCAACAGCCTGATCGAGAAACACCGCATAGCGGATTTCGTCAAAGTTGTTGGTGCCGACGCGGATCGGCAGATCATTGCCCCAGTAGTCCTTCACCCGCTCGTAGACAATGTCGCGATTGGCAGCAAAGGACTTGATCTTATAGGGACCAGAGCCCAGCGGCGGCTCAAGCGTGCCGCGGCCGATATCACGCTTCTCGCCCTTGTCGTTCGTTCCTTCCCACCAGTGCTGCGGCAGCACCAGCACCTGGCTGACGATATGCGGCAGCTCCCGGTTGCCCTTGGTGTCAAACTCGAAGCGGACGATCCCGCCAGGCAGTTCCTCCGCCTTGATGACGTTCTTGTAGTAGAATTTCTGCGGCGGGCTCAGTTCGGTTGCCTTCTGGAACGACCAGACCACATCGGCTGCGGTGATCTGCTGTCCGTCGTGCCAACGTGCCTTCGGATTGATCCTGTATTCAACCCAGGAGTAATCATCCGGATAACGCATCGCATCGGCGATGACGCCATAGGAGGCGCTGATATCGACCTCATCGAGCGCCGTCTCCATCAGGTTGTCATACATCAGGCCCAGGCCGGGCGCGGTGTTGCCCTTCGGCAGGATCGGGTTGAACGTATCGAAGCCGCCGGTGTCGGACAGACGCACAACACCGCCCTTGGGCGCATCCGGGTTGACATAATCGAAGTGCTTCGCATCAGGCCCGTATTTCGGCGTACCCGCGAGAGCGGTCGCGTGATGCCAGGCGGGCTCGGTCGTCTGCGCCCGAACCGGCCCTGCTGCCATCACCATGGGCAGGGCAAGAAAAAGACTAGTCGCAAGGGCAAGAAAGACGGGTCTGGGGGCCTTCGGGCCTGCGGTCATTATCTGTCTCCCGATGCAAGAGCGGAGCCGACGAACGACTCTGTTCACCTGAAACAGAGTGTAAGTGTCAGCTGGCCGCTCCGTCACCGGAGAAATGTGGAGATGACAGAAATTTAAGATCCGCTGGCTGCCCGCACCCCCGGAAACAGGGCGTTGAAGCGTTCTTTCTTCTGCGCATACATGCGGGTATCGGCGAGTTCCAACAATTCGAGGATCGTTTTGGCATCTTGCGGATAGGATGCGATCCCGACACTGGCCCGGACGGTAACCGTTATGCTGCCGAGCTGCATAGGCTCGCTGACGGTTGCGGCCAGACGCCGGCTGAAAAGGGTCACATCTGCCTGGGCCATGGTCCCCGGCGTCAGCACTACGAATTCGTCTCCGCCAATTCTGGCCACTGTATCGGCGCGCCGCGTCATCGCTCTCAATCGTTGGCCGATTTCGATCAGCATCTGGTCGCCAATAGCGTGGCCATGCTGATCATTGATCGGCTTGAACGCGTTGAGATCGACGAAGAACACCTGGAAGCCGAGGCCCGATCGGTCGCTCAGGTTCGCCAGTTGTTCCATCCGGTCTTCCAGCAGGCGGCGATTGGGCAGGCCGGTCAGCGGGTCGTGATGCGCCAGCTGGCGCGCACGTACCATTTCGGAGATGACCAGAAATCCCATGCCGGCGACAATCAAGGTCGCACCATAGCCGGCGATCAGGGCCAGCCACAGTTCCTTCGACATCTGCATCCAGCCGCCTTGCGGAAAGGCGGCGAGTTGCCATCGGGTGGCTCCGGGAAGCTCCACATCAAGCCGTGCGGCGTCGGCTTCAAACAATGCCGGATCGCCGAGGATCGCCGCGCCTTCGCGCTCACCGCTGGCAGGAACCTGGAGCGCGATTTCATAGCCCTGCATCACCGGCTTCAGGTCTGCTGCCGCCAGCATCGCCTCCTCCTCGAAGACGACGGAGCCGATGCCCCAGTAAGTTCTGGCGCTTTCCCCGGCGCCGGCAAAAGCCGGTACGAATATCGGGATCCGGGCAATGATCGCGCGTCCGCCCTGGACAAGGTTGACAGGTCCCACCAGCACGACTGAGCGAGTTTCCATGGCCTTGCGGATGCCGGGCCACTGCTCGCGATTGCTCGCATAGTTGAGGCCAATCGCTTTTTCATTGCCCTGAAGCGGATGCACGAAGCGCAGCACATTGTCCGGTGCCAGCGCGACTGAACGGATGCCCTTATCCAGCGCCATCATTTCCGCGCTGTAGCGGCGAAACTGCAAGTCACCGAGGCGCGGATTGATGACGACATAGTTCATCAAGCCCGTGCCCAGCGATACCGAACGGCCAATGGCGCCCAGCAGCCGCGCCCTTGCCTCGGACAAGACCGAGACAGCAACTGCCTTGTGCCGGTCGACATTTGCATCCCGGATGAGGCCGCCGACATAGGTCGTCATCGCCAGCCCGACACCGAGTACAACGACCGCCGTCACCAGGGCTTGCCAGAATCCATTACGCCGCTTGAGCAGGTTGAGCGTGCGAAGCACTGCGATCCCTTCCCTGTGCCAGCCTCCATTGGCCAGCACCAGAAGCTGACCATAGGACAGCTTCGTAAAAAGAGGATTGTTGTGTTCATTCAAACAACGAAAAACCGCGCCCCGAGGGGCGCGGCTTGGTGAAACCGATTTCGCCAGGTTGTGATTACTGCAGGGGAACCGGGCTGTCGGACATGCTGTTCATGTAAACAATCATGTCAGCGCGTTCTTCGCTCTTCTTGAGGCCGGCGAAACCCATCGAAGTACCAGGCACATGCGCCTTCGGGTTCTGGAGGTAGGCGTAAAGCTGTTCGAGCGTCCACTCCGGGTTGCTCTCGCCAAAGGCGACCATCGCTGCGGAGTAGGAGAACCCTTCATGCGATGCCGGCTTGCGGTCGACGATGCCCCAAAGGTTCGGACCAACCTTGTTGGCGCCGCCCTTGTCAAAGGTGTGGCAGGCCGCGCACTTCTTGGCAGCCTTCTCGCCGCCTTCAACAGTGGCCGCGACAAGACGCTCGGACAGCGGCACTGTTTCCGGCACAGCCTCGACCGTCGACGCATCGCTCTCGGCGCTTTCCACCACAATCTCATACCCCGGCTGGTTCGGGATGGTCGGCGTGAAAATGACGTCAGAGACGATCCCCACACCCATCGTCAGCAGCAGCACCATCAAAACCGCACCTGCGGCCTTGTTCAGCTCAAAGGAATCCATTCGGTAAGGCTCCAGATTAACGCGCCCATGGCCCGCACCCTCTCCGGAGCGAGCCACAATCTGCCTTCATCAAATTTGGCTGGAACCTACAAATTTTTTGACGCCGCTGTCCATAGGTATAAAAGTCGCGGCACACTGAATTCGTTATCAGGCGATGCTTTTTCGCCCTGATGCCGTCCAGAGCGCACCGGAGCCGGTCGTGACATCCGCACTTGTAGTTATTCCCTCCCGAATGGCGGCAACCCGTTTGCCCCAAAAACCACTTGCTGACATTGCCGGCAAACCGATGATTGTCCGCGTTCTGGAGCAGGCGCTGGCGGCCGACATCGGTCCGGTGGTTGTGGCCTGTGACGATACGCGCATCCTCGAGGCTGTTCGCGATCATGGTGGTCAGGCGGTCCTCACCCGGACAGACCATGAGTCCGGCTCGGACCGCATCCACGAAGCGGCTTCCTTGATGGACCCTGATCGCCGGCACGACGTGATTCTCAATCTCCAGGGTGACGTCCCTCTGATCGAGCCGGCCGCCATCCGTGCTGCCTTCGATCCCCTGGCCGACCCGCAGGTGGACATCGGCACCATCATGACCGAGATCCGGACTGAGGCGGACCGGCTGGATCCGAGTTTCGTCAAGGCGATTGCCTCGCCCATAGCCGGGCCGCGCCATCGGGCGCTGTATTTCACCCGCGCCACCGCTCCAACCGGCCCAGGTCCGCTTTACCAGCACATCGGCGTCTACGCCTATCGTCGCAGCGCGCTCGACCGCTTTGTTTCCCTGCCGCCATCTGTCCTCGAACAGCGCGAAAAGCTGGAACAGCTGCGTGCGTTGGAGGCCGGCATGCGCATTGACGTCAGCCTCGTTGACAGCGCGCCGATGGATGTCAACACGCCACAGGACCTTGAGCGCGCCCGCAAGGCGCTTTCAGGGCTTTGACAAGGCCGTAACCTTCACATGTCATCACTCCCCGACCGAGATGAAAGAAAGCCTCCACGCTGATGTCTGACCGCAAGAAGATCGTGTTCCAGGGCGAAACCGGTGCGAATTCGCACATGGCCTGCCGCAGTGTCTATCCGGATTACGTGGCCGTGCCCTGCGCGACCTTCGAGGACTGCTTTTCCACCATGGAATCGGGCGAAGCCGATTTCGGCATGATCCCGGTCGAGAACTCGATCGCCGGCCGCGTTGCCGATATCCACCACCTGTTGCCGCGCTCGAACCTGCACATCATCGGCGAGTATTTCATGCCGATCCGCTTCCAGCTTATGGCGCCGAAGGGTGCGCGGATCGAGACCCTGAAAAGCGTGCAGAGCCACGTTATGGCGCTTGGCCAGTGCCGCAACATCATCCGCGACCTCGGGCTCAAGGCCATCGTTGGCGCGGACACGGCCGGTTCTGCCCGCCAGATCGCGGAGCTGGGCGATCTCACCGCCGCCGCGCTTGCCCCTGAAATGGCCGCCGAGGTCTATGGGCTCGATATCCTGAAGCGGAACGTTGAAGACGCCGAGCACAACACAACGCGCTTCCTGATCCTGTCCCGCGAACCGGCCCGCGCCGCCAACAGTGGCCAGCCGGTGATCACCACCTTCATTTTCCGCGTCCGCAACGTGGCCGCCGCCCTTTACAAAGCCCTCGGGGGCTTTGCTACCAACGGCGTCAACATGACAAAGCTGGAATCCTATCAGCTCGAGGGCCAGTTCTTCGCCTCCATGTTTTATGCCGACATCGAAGGCCACCCGGACGACAAGCACGTTGCGCTTGCGCTCGAGGAACTTGCCTTCTTCTGCGCCGAGCTGAAGATCCTCGGCGTCTACCGGGCCAATCCGTTTCGCGAAAAGATCCGCGAGCCGGAAGCCAACCGCGCCCTGCGCCCCAATGCAGCCCAGTGACTTTTCCGCCAGACACCACAAGGCAGGCCAAATGACCAATGTGACCTACGATGCCCTGTGCATCGGCAATGCCATCTGCGATGTGTTCGCGCATGTCGAGGACGACTTCCTCGTCGCGGAGGGTCTGGTAAAGGCCTCAATGCGCCTCATCGACACCGGCGAGGCGCTGCGCCTTTACGACAAGATGGGCCAGACCGTGCGCATCTCCGGCGGCAGCGCCGGCAACACCGCCGCCGGCATCGCTTCGCTCGGCGGCAAGCCGGCCTATCTCGGCAAGGTTGCCCGTGACGAGCTGGGCGACAGCTATGCCCATGACATGAAGGGAACCGGCGTCTACTTCAACACCGATCCGCTGGTGGGCGGGGCACCGACCGCGCGCTCGATGATCCTGATCACGCCGGATGGCGAGCGGACCATGAACACCTATCTCGGCGCCTGCGTCGAGCTGAGCCCCAAGGATGTCGACCCCGCCGTCGTGGCAGCGTCGGCCGTGACTTACATGGAAGGCTACCTGTGGGATCCTCCGGCCGCCAAGCTGGCGTTCCTTGAGGCCGCCAAGGTCGCCCACGAGAACGGCCGCAAGGTCGGCCTCACCCTGTCCGACGCCTTCTGCGTCGACCGTTATCGCGACGAGTTCCAGGGCCTTCTGCGCGACGGCGTCGTCGACCTGATGTTCGCCAACGAGCACGAGTTGAAGTCGCTCTACCAGACAGCTGATCTGGACACGGCCATTGCCGCCGCCCGCGAGACCTGCAAGCTGACCGCGCTGACGCTTGGCAGCAACGGCGCCATGGCCATCACCCGCGAGGCAACCGTGCATGCCCCGGCGCTGAAGGTCTCCGAAGTGGTCGACCTCACCGGAGCCGGCGACCTGTTTGCCTCAGGCTTCCTGTTCGGCCTCGCCCGCGACTTCGACCTGAAGACCTCGACCGAACTCGGCTGTCTCTGCGCCTCCACCGTCATCACCCACGTCGGTGCCCGCCCGGAACGTCCGTTGAAGGCCGTTGCAGCGCAATCCGGTTTTCCGGTCTGAGACACACGGCCACGCAACACTGACCAGAAGGCGCCCCACAGGGCGCCTTTTGACGTGGTGCAGGTTGTTGATGTCACCCCGGGCGGAGCGTAGCGGAGACCCGACTTTCCATACACAGGGGCCTACTCATTCGCAGAGCGACCGTTTCGACGCACCCGTCGTGCCTCACACCTATTCGCTACACCGTTCCTCGCCTCAACCGGACCGCTCTGGAAGCGAGTAGGCCCCGGCTCTCGCGTTGCTCGGCCGGGGTGACAACCGAGAGTGATGTTGACGCACAGAACGGCATCGAGACGTCCGAAGCCACAAAAAAGGCGCCCCACCGGGCACCCGACTGCTGACAAACCCTCTATCGTCATCCCGGGCGCAGCGGAGCGGAGACCCGGGACCGGAGAGCCAAGGTCTCTTCTA
>NZ_JBHYDX010000028.1:0-72533 GCF_051860505.1 Pannonibacter sp.
TGATGGGACAAAAAAGGGACTTCAGCGATCAACCAACTTGACAGCAACCGATACAGTTGCTGGCCAAGCGCAGCGCCAAACCGGGACCGGAGGGTCGAGGTCTGTATAATTCAATGAGTTAAGCCCGGAGAGACCTTGGCTCTCCGGTCCCGGATCTCCGCTTCGCTGCGTCCGGGAAGACGGTTGGGGGTTCTCAGTCGTCTGACGGCGGGCCACGCGGGGCCCACCGTTTTTTTTAAAAAAGCCCAGAACCTCAGATCGGCCGGACCGCCTTGGCAGCCACCTCGTGCTCGGCATCCAGCCGCACTTCATCGGCAAAGACGTTTTGGAAGCTGGGACGGCTGGTGATGCGGGCCGCGTAGTCCTTGAACACCGGCAGATCCGGCAAGAGATTGAACATCAACAGCCAGCGCAGCGACGCGCCCCAGATGATGTCCGCCACCGAGATCCGGTCTCCCAGCATGTAGGGCGACGTTTCCAGATGCGCCGCCAGGATCGCGACCACCTTGTCATAGGATCCATAGGGCGCTGTTTCCGGCGGCACCACATTGCCGACCGCCTTGTCAACGACAGCCGGCTCAAACGAGGCGGCATAGAAGACCATCCAGCGCATGTAGTCGGCACGGCGCGGATCGGTGATCGCCGGCGTCAGACCGGCCTCGGGGTAAAGATCGGCCAGATAAAGCGCGATGGCGATGGATTCGGTAACGATCGTGTCGCCGTGCTGCAAGGCCGGAACCTTGCCCAGCGGATTGATCGCCAGATAGGCCGAAGACTGCATCTCCCCGGCGCGCATGTTGAGGACACTGAGGTCATAGAGCATGCCCAGTTCGTCCATCAGCACGCGGGTGGTGCTGGAGCGGCTGCGGGGGGCGTAGTAGAGGGTCAGCTTGCGGTCGGTCATGTCGGGCTCCTGGTGTCGTGCCGGGCGGCAGAGAAGGATCCTCTAGCAGCCCTCTCCTGACAGCCTTCTGTCAGGAGCCTAGCAACAGCCATCCGCCAATCAGCACGATTTCCGCGGCAATCACACCGAGGATCACCTGCTGACGCAGAATGAGGAACGCGGCAAACCCGGCTGCCGCTGCAGCAATGCGCAGGCCCATCGGTGTCGCGTCCAGCGCCCCGCTCGGAAACAGGATCAACTTCGAGATCACCCCGGCGACCAGCGCCGTCGCAACGGCCCGGACAAAGACCAGTAGCTCACTGTCCTCGCGCATGCGTCCGGCGGCAAAGACGCCAAGCCAGCGCCAGATGTCGGTTGCCAGCCAGCCTGCGACAACGATCATCACATAGGGCCAGAAATCGGCGATCATGTCTGGGTTCATCGTTCACGCCCCCAGCCCAGATGCCGGGCAAGTTTCGTGCCGCCATAGGCAAGGCAGCCTCCGACAATGCCGGTCAGCAGCAGATCCATCTCCGGCGCGACCAAGGCAAAGACGGGCCCAAGGCCAAGCCCGACAATCATTGCCGCCTTGTCGACCGATAGGCGGGCGGCAGTCCACAGCGAGCAGAGAAAATACACCGGCGTCAGCAGGAACAGCGCCCCGGCTACCATCGGCGGCATGCGCTCGACCATCACATAGGCAATGCCGGTGATAATCGAGACGGAGCCCGTCAAGGTGCAGGCAAAGCCGAGAAAGAACGGCAGACGCGCCGCCCTTGGCAGGTCCGGCAGGTTGCGCATGGCAAAGACCCAGGCGGTGATTGCCACGAAATGCGAGGCAAACAGCAGGTGCCAGCGCTTGGTCCGGCCCTCGACCCGCAGGATCGGCACCAGCGCCATGGTCATGGGCATCAGGCGTACCGAGGCGAGCGCAACGGCGATGGCCGCCGGGACCAGCCCGACGCCGCCGGCCATGGCCCCGGTCAAGACCACGATGGAGGGCAGCGCCCAGACCAGCGCGGACATTAGAAGGGTTTCGGGCAGTGTGAGACCACTCTCCCGCGCAAGGCCGGCATAGCCGATGAAGGCGGCAACGAGGATCAGGCCGGGAATCGACACGGCAGCTTTGGCGCCCTTGAGGGCCCAGCTGCGGGCGCCAGCCTCAGGGGCTGGTGGCGGGGACGGCGCGGCGGAAGAGGCTTGCGAGGTCATGGGGCCGTGCAACTGGGAGGCGTGAGGCTTCTCGATCGACGCAGCAGACAGGCTGCACGCCGACGGATTCCGGAAGGAAGATCAAGCCTAGCACCGCCCCACGGCCCCTGCCACCCTTCAGCAGGGAACAGTGAGTATGCGTTTGGCGGAGAAAAGGGCGAGCAAGAGTTTTCTGCGCCGTCCCGGCCTTGTGCCGGGACCTGTCACGCTGGCAAGGCAGCCGGATCACTGATGGCGCAGACAGAATTGGACGTCGGTCCCGGCTCAAGGCCGGGACGGCGCGGTGTTTGACCGTTACGCTTTGCGCAACAAAAAAACCGGCTGTTTCCAGCCGGATTCAACTTGAAGACAAACCCCGACTTCACGAAGTCATCCCGGCCAAGCGTAGCGCCGAGCCGGGACGGGAGAGGCGAGGTGTCGATATCCCAATGAGTTAGTAACCGAGAGACCTTGGCTCTCCGGTCGCGGGTCTCCGCTTCGGTGCGCCCGGGATGACAATTGAGAGTTTGTGATCAGTCTGGGCCCGGCCGCTTTCGGCCGGGCTTCTGATATCTGCCGCAATCGCCTCAGTCCGCGAGCGGGACTTTCGGGACGAGGCTCTTCTTCGGCCGGGCTGGAGGCGCCTTGGCTTCCACCACCGGTTCCAGCTTCTTGGCGACCGGAGGCTTGCGCTTGCGCTTCGGCTTGGCAGCCGCCTTGGCAGGGGCTGGACGCAGCGGCTTGTCCTCGACCGATTCCAGCAGCAGCCCGGCCTTGTCCTCGCTGACCGAGACCTTGACCGTACCGCCCTTCTTCAGCTTGCCGAACAGCACCTCGTCGGCCAGCGGCCGCTTGATGTGCTCCTGGATGACGCGGCCCAAGGGACGCGCACCCATCTGGGTGTCGTAACCCTTGTCAGCCAGCCAGGCGATGGCATCCGGGGTCAGTTCGAAGGTCACGCCGCGATCGGCCAGCTGGACTTCCAGCTGCATCACGAACTTCTCGACGACCTGGTGGATCACTTCGATCGGCAGGTTGTCGAACGGGATGACGGCATCGAGCCGGTTGCGGAACTCCGGCGTGAACAGCTTGTTTATGGCTTCGCGGTCATCGCCCTCGCGCCGAACCTGGTTGAAGCCCACCGGAGCCTTGGCCATGTCGGCCGCGCCTGCGTTGGTGGTCATGATCAGGATGACATTGCGGAAATCGACCTGCTTGCCGTTGTGGTCAGTCAGCTTGCCGTGGTCCATCACCTGCAACAGGATGTTGTAGAGATCCGGATGGGCCTTCTCGATCTCGTCAAGCAGCAGCACGCAATGCGGATGCTGGTCGATGCCATCGGTGAGCAACCCGCCCTGGTCGAAGCCGACATAGCCCGGAGGCGCGCCAATCAGGCGGCTGACCGTGTGGCGTTCCATGTATTCGGACATGTCGAAGCGCAACAGCTCAACGCCCAGCGACGACGCCAGTTGGCGCGCCACCTCGGTCTTGCCGACACCGGTCGGACCGGAGAACAGGTAGCTGCCGATTGGCTTGTTCGGCTCACGCAGACCGGCGCGGGCCAGCTTGATCGCGCTCGCCAGCGTTTCGATGGCCTTGTCCTGGCCATAGACGACCCGCTTCAAGTCCTCCGACAGCTTCGACAACACCTCGGCGTCGTCCTTGGAGACGGACTTCGGCGGGATGCGGGCCATCGTGGCAATCGTGGTCTCGATTTCCTTGACGCCGATGGTCTTACGGCGACGGCCTTCCGGCAGCAGCATCTGCGACGCGCCGGTCTCGTCTAGCACGTCGATGGCCTTGTCCGGCAGCTTGCGGTCACTGATGTATTTGGCCGAGAGTTCCACGGCCGTCTTGATGGCGTCGTTGGTGTATTTGACCTTGTGGAAGTCCTCGAAGTAGGGCTTCAGGCCCTTGAGGATCTCGATGGCATCGGGCACCGACGGCTCGTTGACGTCGATCTTCTGGAACCGGCGCACCAGTGCACGGTCCTTTTCGAAGAACTGGCGGTATTCCTTGTAGGTGGTGGAGCCGATGCAGCGGATCGCGCCCGAAGCCAGCGCCGGCTTCAGGAGGTTGGAGGCATCCATCGCCCCGCCCGACGTGGCGCCGGCACCGATCACGGTGTGGATCTCGTCGATGAACATCACCGCACCGGGATAGTCCTCGATCTCCTTCACGACCTGCTTCAGGCGCTCCTCGAAATCACCGCGATAGCGGGTACCGGCGAGCAGCGTGCCCATGTCGAGCGAGAAAATGGTGGCATCCTGCAGCACTTCCGGCACATCCTTGCGGATGATGCGCAGGGCCAGGCCTTCGGCAATCGCCGTCTTGCCCACGCCCGGGTCGCCCACGAACAGTGGATTGTTCTTGGAGCGGCGGCACAGGATCTGGATGGTGCGGGAAATCTCGCTGTCGCGTCCGATCAGGGGGTCGATCTTGCCGACCTTCGCCTTCTCGTTGAGATTGACGCAATAGGCTTCCAGCGCATCGGTCTTCTTTTTCGGCTTGGTCTCGACGTCCTCAGGCATGGCGGCTTCGTCCTCGACCCCCTGCACGGGCCGGGGCTCCGACAGACCGGGGCGCTTGGCAATGCCGTGCGAGATGTAGTTCACAGCGTCATAGCGGGTCATGTCCTGCTCCTGCAGGAAATAGGCCGCATGGCTTTCGCGCTCGGCGAAGATCGCCACGAGCACGTTCGCGCCGGTCACTTCTTCCCGGCCGGAAGACTGTACATGGATTACCGCGCGCTGGATCACCCGCTGGAAGCCGGCGGTCGGCTTGGAGTCCTCGTCGCCATCGGTGACGAGATTTTCCAGTTCGGTCTCGATGTAGTCGATCAGGTTACGCTTCAACATATCGAGATCGACATTGCACGCCCGCATCACCGCAGCCGCGTCCTGATCATCGATCAGGGCGAGCAACAGATGCTCGAGAGTTGCATATTCCTGCTGTCGCTCATTGGCGAAGGCGAGCGCCTGGTGCAGGGCCTTTTCAAGGCTTCGGGAGAATGACGGCACGTGCTTGTCCCCTTACTTCTTCTCCATCACGCATTGCAGCGGATGTTGATGCTTGCGGGCGAAATCCATCACCTGGGTCACTTTCGTTTCAGCTACCTCATATGTGAAGACACCACATTCGCCGACGCCATGATGATGGACGTGCAGCATGATCCTGGTCGCTTCCTCCCGGTTCTTCTGGAAGAAACGCTCGACAACATGAATGACGAATTCCATCGGCGTGTAGTCGTCGTTGAGCAACAACACCCGATAGAGATTGGGCCGTTTCGTGACAGTTCTCGTCTTGGTGACGACAACCGTTCCGCCTTCATCGTCTTCGTCCCGGCGTGATCCGCTTGCCATGCCTCGCCTGTCTGCCTCTTCGTCCTTGCCTGCCCTGCGCGGCAGCCCTGCCTTGACCGGCCCTTTCAGGACCTTGGCCGGCCGGCGCCGCCTCAGGGGGCATCACAGCTCTGCTTGCTCTTCGCAAAAGAAGAGAAGCGCCAATCTTGTGCTCGCCCTGCCTCAGTCTAGCCCGGTGATTGTAACCAAGCCCTTCATGTCCATCGGTCTCGCCCACCGATATTGCAACGCACGACGCATGCGACCGAAGACTGGCGACATGCTAATCCTTACCCGCCCCGGCCGCCGGCGCAATGGGCTGTTTCACCAAGATCGCTGCATTTGCAGGCACACCGCCCGGCGCCTCGAACCCTTGCGTCCCAACACCGAATGTAGGTGCGCCGTTGCATTTTGGAAGATCAATCCTGAGTGAGGCTGAACTGGCCACAGCCGCTCAGCGATCGCGCCTGACGGGACTTCAGGGCCTAACGCCTGCTGCACTGCAGCATAATAGCCGGCTGTGGTCAAAACAAAGGCGCCCGGGAACCATCGGGTTCCCGGGCGCCTGAAACGGCCGCCTGAAACTCAGGCGGTCATGGCCGGATTGCTTACTTGGCAGTCTTGCCGAGCACGCCTTCGTACGGCTTGTACATGTCCTTGGCGAGGTCGGTGTACATCTCGCCAATCTTGGTGAACTGGCTGACAGCGCCTTCATAGGCGGTCTTGAAATATTCGGTCTGGGCCTCGAACGCCTTGTCCAGGGACTTGGCGGAGACGATCTTCTCGACGGCAGCGGTGCCTTCTTCGAAAGACTTCTTCTGGTAGTCAGCAACTTCGGCTGCAATCGCCTGCAGGCTCTTGCTCATGCCACCAGCCGTCTGAACAGCCAGTTCCATGTGTTCCTTGCTGAATTTCTGGATGTCTTCAAGATTGTTGATCATGTCCTGCCCTCGATGTTGCGGCCCCTCAAACGTCAGGAGCGCGGTAGGTGTCCCGGAGCGGCCGAGCTGCGTAATAATTACGCAACGCACAAAAAAGTCAATGAATTTTTTGCACCGCAACATAAGCATCCGTGTCACCACGTAGGTTCAGGTTGGCAAGGTTCACGAGAGTTTAAAATGAACCGGCGTTTTACTCATTCGTAACCGCGTTGCCGTCACAGTGCTCTCAGTAGGGTGCACGAAGCAGACGCATTGTCGGGGGGCAGTGCTGTCAAAGAGTTTCGTGTCAGTGGGTTAGCCCCCAAGAATGGGGACGGCGAGAGTTCGGACGGTATGCGTAGATTTTTGGCGGCGTTTTCGATTGGTCAATTTGCACGGAAAATTGTCCAGGTAGCGACCTTCTCCGCCTTCATCGTGGCGGGGACGGCCACGGTTCAGGCAAATCCAAAATATGCAGGCATCGTTGTCGACGCAAAAACCGGTGAAGTGCTCTATTCAGCGGCAGCCGACGAACTGAGATATCCGGCCAGCCTGACCAAGATGATGACGCTTTATGTCGTCTTCGAGGATCTGGAGGCCGGACGGATCAAACTCGATACGCCTCTGCGGGTCTCGGCCCGCGCGGCAGCACAGCCGCCGTCGAAACTTGGCCTGAAGCCGGGATCCACCATCTCGGTCCGGGACGCCATTCTCGCCCTGGTCACCAAGTCTGCCAATGACGTGGCGCTGGTGATCGCCGAAAATGTCGGCGGCAGCGAGGCGCGCTTTGCAGATCGCATGACGCGGACGGCGCGCCAGATCGGCATGAAGAAGTCGACCTTCAAGAACCCGCACGGCCTGCCTAATGCCGGCCAGCGCACCACGGCGCGCGACATGGCCCTGCTTGGCCGCGCCCTGAACGAGCGGTTCCCGAGCTATTTCGAGTTCTTCAAGACCCGCAGCTTTGTCTTCCGGGGCCGCACCTATGGCAATCATAACCGCCTGCTGGGCGCTGTCCCGGGCGTCAATGGCATCAAGACCGGCTACATCCGCGCTTCGGGCTTCAACCTCGTCACCTCGGTTGAACGGGATGGCCGCCACATCGTCGCCGTCGTGATCGGCGGAACCACTGGTCGATCGCGCGATGCGCAGATGGTCAAACTGATCAACACCTATATGAAGCAGGCCAGCACCGGCCGCCGGACCGCACCAGCCATCGTGTCGCGCTCGGGTCCCCTGGCTGTTGCGGCCATGACCGAGACCAAGCCGTCCGCTCCGCTCAAGGTCCGCGCGCCGCTGAAGGCCCCCATTCCGGGCGTGAAGCCGGAGATTGAACCGCGTCCGGTGGCTGTCGCACTGGCAAATGTAACGCCTCCGAAGGAAGCCCCGCGCAGCCCGCAGGCGCCGGTAGCCGCAGTTGCGATCCCGGTCCCGGCTCCCGCTGCCCCTGTTGCCGCCATTCCGGTTCCTGTGCCGCAGCAGCCGGCCGAGACCGCTGCCCTGACCACTGGCTCGATCCCGAACCCGCGTTTTGCAGCTGCCTTCGATGCTGTCGCCGAGACCCCGGTCGAGACTGTCCCGGCTCCGGAAACACAGACCGCCGCTATCGCGCCGGCCGCGCCGCTGCGCAGCAAGGTCAAGTCTGAAGACACCACGGTGACGGTCGCGACCAACAATGCATCTGAAGCCGCGCCCGGCTGGCAGGTGCAGATTGGCGCCGCTGAATCCGAGACTGCGGCCATCGGCCTGCTGAAAAAGGCGCGCGAGGCAACCGGATCCGTGCTGCGCCGCAATGACCCGCACACCGAGCCGGTCAACAGCAATGGTCAAACTCTGTTCCGCGCCCGTTTCGTCGGGTTCGACGACAAGAACTCGGCTCTCTCGGCGTGCAAGACGCTGAAGAAGGCCAAGTTCAACTGCTATGCCGTTTACCAGTAATCGCGTTTGGAGTGGTTCAATGTCCTCCGAGAAGCTTGTCTTTAGCCTCGTTGAGTTTCGCAGCCAGGAAGGTGCTTCCCCCCTGGTCGGGGTGGAGCCGCTTCATAAGCCGGCGGTGCGCAGCTCGGATTTCCGCTTCGCTGGCGCCGGGCGCAAGCCCCAGGATCTGGTGGGCCTCCTGATCTGTCATGGCGCCCGCGCCCGCCGTGCTGCCCTGCCGGTCTGCGGCATCCGCCTCGAAGTCTACACGCCAGCTGGCAAGCCTGCGATCGAGGTAAGCTTCAGCTAAGGCCAGGCTATCCGCGTCTGTGGCGGCCTCCCGCCACAGACCTCTCAATTCCTGCGGGGACAGGCTGTCAAGGTCACGGCCACTGTAGGACCCGGTGAGCACCACGCCGGTCATCCGGCCGCTGTCATGGTCCAGTTCCATTTCGATCAGGGCCGTTCGCACCCGAGACTTTTGCCCACTCGCCGGCTTAGAATTTCCGCGCGACATCGGCCAACCCCTCGCCCCTCCGATCAGCCCCAGCAAGGTAGCCCCGAAAATGGCCGCCGGCACAGCCAGCCCGAAGCGGCCGGTGAAACCGAGCCCGAGGGCGACTGCCAGCAGCAGGACGCCTGCGGTCGTCTTCAGATTGCGGGCAAGACTGGCCGGACTGGCCGCAATGAATTTCTTGCCGAAATACACATAGGCGAGAAGCAGGGCGGCCCCGGCAATGAGATAAACCATCAAATTTCCATCTGTTGCAGCAGCAGCCGTGCACCGCCTGCGCCCCGCGCCTCAAGCGCCCGCAATCCGTCCAGGCCGCCGCTGGCATAGGCCGCGACCGCCCGAAGCAAGGCGCCGAGTTCCGCCGCCGCACGGCCATCGAACCGCAGATGCACGCCGCGCGTCAGCCGGGCGATTTCCGCAAAGGCGATGCTGGCGTCAGGATCGGCGCCTTCCTGGAACAGGAACACCGGCACGCCGAGCAAGGCAAGCTCCCCCGCCCGCGCGCAGAGAAGATCCACATCCTCCTCGACACAATCCCCGACATAGACAAGGGCTTTCAACCCACCGGCCCCGGCAGCGTCCCTTGCGGCGGAGAGCACCTTGCGGATCTGGGTGTGGCCGCCCTGGCAGGTGACCTTGTCCATCATCCGTGCAAGCGCCCTGGCGTCCGGAACCCAGGGCGAGGCGCGGCATTCGTCAAACCCGCGAAAATACACGAGCTTCACCTCAAGGCCACCGGCGCGGGCGGCCTCGTCAAACATCGCGGCCTGCAGGTCTCGGGCCCGATCCCAGGTCGGCTGGCGGCTCATGGTGGCATCGAGGGCGAACATGAGACGGACGGACGGAGCGCCGGTTGCAGCCGGCATCGTGGCGCGGTTCAGGAAAGCGGCGATCTCGGCCGGCGCGGATTTTGCGGCGACCGCGCCGCCCGCCCCGGAACCGGTCGCGATAGTCTGCTTCGTGCGCTTGCTGGTCTCGTCCATGCGGCTCCACCCTTCGCGACTGTCCGGGCGTGTGTTGTCCGGATTCAAGCCCTTGCCCTAAGGTTGGAGCCCTTTGCCGCGAAGGCAAGACCGGTTATCGCCTGACAGCGACTTCCCCGGTCGCAAATGCCGTCACGGCTACAAAAGCCCCAGCTCCGCCAGATCCCGCCGCATGTCTTCGGGCAACTCCTGGCCGCCCGAGCCGCCGCGCATGTCGGCGGGGGCCTCCTCGGCCTTGAGATAGCGCCAGCCCTGGAACGGGCGGCGCGGCTGCATCTGGGTCAGGATCAGGCGCGGCTCCAGCACCAGATCACAACGGTTGATGCCGTCTGCATCCTTGAAAGGCCGGATATCGACAAGATGCTGCCGCACCTGGATGTAACCCTTGATCACCCAGTAGAGCGATCCTCCACCCAGGATCTCCTCGCGCCGGGTCGGCACCATGCGGGTGGTATGGGTCTGTTCGCGTGGCAGGCCGGCCGCAGCCAGCTGATCCATGCGGAAGTCGATCCACGCCTGGAGGTCTTCTACGCTGTCCGCGCCGACGCAGAGTTTGACGATGTTCAATGCCATGACCATTTCCCTAACAAGCGGCTCTGATCGGGCAAAGCCCCCTCTCCCGCCATATCGGGCTTATGCACAGGCCCGCCACCCCGCCCCCTTGCCTTTCCCCGGCGACGCAGCATGATTGATCTTATGGATGTTTTCTTGACCGGTGGAACCGGCACCATTGGCAGCGCAATCCTCAGACGCCTTCTGGCGGACGGGAAAACCGTTGCCGCGCTCGCGCGGTCTGCTGCCAGCGCCCGGTGGCTGGCCGATTCGGGCGCAACGCCCATCGCCGGCGACCTGGCCAATCCGGACGCGTGGATCGCGACTGCGGTCGCCTGTCGTGGCATCATTCACACCGGCGCGAGCTTTGGCCCGGACATGGCCGGCGAAGAACGCCGGTTTGTCTCGCTGCTGCGGCGCATGGTGCCCGACCTGCCGGAACCGCCGAGACTGGTCTATACCGGAGGCATCTGGGCCTTCCCCGCCAGTCCGGATCAACCAATCAGCGAAAGCGCCGCCTTCGACCCGCTGCCGGCCTTCTCGCATCTGGGCGAACTGACGCGCTCGCTGTTGACGATCCCGCGCATGGGTGTCGCGGTCATTCATCCGGCGCTGGTTTCGGCGCCCGGACGCGGCCCGCTTGCCGAAATGGCCGAAGCCGCCGTCAGCGGCCAGCCCTTCGTGACCCGCGCCCGGACTGACACCATCTGGCCCCTCGTCGATGCCGATGATCTGGCCGATCTCTACCTCCGGGCGCTGGCCTCGTCGCAGTTCCGTCTCAGCCTGATCGGAGCCGGACTTGCCGGCGCAAGCCTGTCCGACATCGCCGCTTGCGTTGCAGAGGCCTGCGGTGCCTCCGTCGCCATTGAAACGGCACCTGCCCCGGACGGCGATCCGCATCACGATTTTGCCGCCGGCTACGCCCGTTCGCAGATGGCGTCGTCGCTGCGAGCCCAGCGTATGCTGGGCTGGCGTCCCGTCTGCAACAGCCTGACGGCACTGGTTGAGGTTGCCGTCGGGCCGATCCCGGCTGCGCCGCGTTCTTCGGCAGTTCCGCTCCCGGTTCAACTCCCGGTTCAACTCCCAGTTCAGGCCGCAGCGGCCGTTGCTGTTGCCGCGCCTTTGACCGAGGCGATCAGCGCCCCGGAGACGGCGACAGAACCGTCCATGACAGCGCCGCCCTTGCCCGCTGACGCAGACGTTGCCCCGGATGCCTGGGCCGAGGATGAGTTGCCGCCCCTCCCCTTGCGCTCCCGGCCAGTGGGACCGGACGTTGAGACGGCAGGACCGTTCTCGAACGACTTGGAGACCCTGCCAACGCAGCCGGAGGACCTGGAGGCTGACAGGCTTCCAGAACTGGTGCGGGAGGTCGACCCGGACTTCCTCACCCCGGACGCAGACGGGTTAATCGATCTCCTGGACGAACAACCGCTGGACGCTGCCGATGTGGACGAACCAGTAGACGCGTCTATGGACGATAGGCTTCCCCCGGAAACGAAACCGTAACGGGGCTTCGCTACGCTGCGTCATTGGGCCGATACGCGCCCCGGAGCCCGTAGCCATGCCACGTCGCCTCGCTGCCTTTTTCGTTGCAGCCGTCTTGCTCGTGGGGACGGGATTGCGCGTCGGGGCAGAGGAGCATACGTCGGACCTGATTGCGCTTGGTCCGTATCAGGTGGTCAACACTGCCGGGTTCGCAACGGATGCCGACGGACAGCGCGAGGACCTGCCGACCGATCTTCGGTCCGTCGAGGTCCTGCTTGATCTGACCCGCGATCGCACGGTAATGGTGCTGACGTTCGAGACAATGCGCCTGACGCTGCCGCGGCTGTGGAACGGCCTAGCGGCTGTGGACTGGGGCAGCAGCGGCGCGATCACTTTGCGCCGCGAGGATATCCTGACGCTGACCGGCAAGGAGACGCTGGAGCAGGTCGACACCTTCGGCGCGCGGATCGACTGGCCAGGCGTCGGGCCGGCAACCCTGGTTATGTTCGAGGCAGGTGGCAGCAGCTTTGCCGGGTTCCTAATCAGCAAGCCAGGCGGCCGGACCATCGTGCGCCAGATGGAAGCCCATCGCTATTTCGCCAGCCGCCCCCGCGCCGCCCGTGGACGCTGACCTGCCGGGATCCCCATGCCTCAAAAGACGAAAGGCGCGGAGTGCTCCGCGCCTTTGTCAAACTGGATGTCCGGAAGCCGGGTTCAGCGGACGACGGTGACTGCCGTCTTGGCAGTTTCAACGTCGGCGAACAGCATGACCAGAGCCAGCATGCCCCCGAGAACGAGTACCGTCCAAACGGTAACGCCCCAGCAGGACTTCTGTACGTTTTCGTCCATGAAAACCCTTGTGATCCGCGCCGCCCCCGGCTCCCGCAGGACCCGAATATGGCGGCTTTGCGGCATGAGATTTAATGACTTCCTAATACCTTCGCAAGCGCAAAAACAGGGCATCTGATGCGCCGGCTATGCATTGCTTGCAATTGCCCCAATGGGATCAAACGCTTGCCGTTTCGCGGTGTCCCGTTGATAAAATGCAGCCATCGGGATCGCTGTTGAATCGATTTAACCAATCCGCAATGAGTAGGACGATTTGATGACCGCACTTGCCCCGCTCGACTGGATCGCCGTTGGCTGGTTTCTCACGGCCTGGATGGGTTTCAACCTGATTGTCGAGGTTTCACCGCTGAAGACGCGCACACTGTCAATGCGGATGGAAGCCTATCGCTATAGCTGGATGCGGATGATGGCGAGCCGGCAGGTGCGAATCATGGACACCGCGATCCTCACCGGGCTGCAGCAGGGCACGGCGTTCTTTGCCTCAACGGCGCTGCTGGCCATCGGCGGGGCCTTTACCCTGCTCAATGCGGCCGACCGCATCGTCGAGATTGCCGGTGATCTCTCCGTCCCGGTCGTTGCCAACCGGACCTTGTGGGAAGTCAAGGTGCTGGGGCTGATGCTGATCTTCGCCTATGCGTTCTTCAAGTTCAGCTGGGCCTATCGCCTTTTCAACTACGCCAGCATCGTCATGGGATCGGTGCCCGATGCAGCGACGACGGATCGCGAGGGTCTGGCCAGCACCGTCCATAAGGCCGGCAAGCTGAACGCGCTGGCCGGCCGGCATTTCAACCGTGGCCAACGCGCATTCTTCTTTTCGATCGGTTTCATGGGCTGGTTCGCCGGGCCGCATGCGCTGGGGGTCACCACCCTCGCGGTCCTGATCGTGCTCCTGCGGCGTCAGTTCGCGTCAAACGCCCTTGAGGCGATCAGCGATTCCGAACAGGCCCCCTCCGTGCCGATCAACGAGACGTCCGGGGCAAACACCGACACCGGGTCCTCGAATCCTTTCACGTAATAGGTTCCGTGCAGCTTGTGCCGGCATCCCATCAGGTCGGCGACCGCGTCCGAGACCAGAATATCCCTGTCGAGATGCTTGGCGAGATCGGCAACGCGCGAGGCAAGGTTGACAACCGGACCAACCACGGTGAAGTCGAGCCGTGTCGCACTGCCGACATTGCCGAAGAACACATCCCCGGCATGCAGGGCAATGCCGGCCCGGATCTGCGGTATTTCCTCACAGCAACTGGCATTTACATCCGCAATCCGCAGCACTGCATCGCGCGCTGCAAGCAGCGCCCGGCCTGCGGCATCCCGGGCCTCGACCTGATCGGTGTAGGGAAAGATCGCCATCACCTCGTCGCCGATGAATTTCAGCACCTCGCCGCCATGCGCCTCGACGGTCTCGGCAATCGCTCCGAAATAATTGTTCAGCAGCGAAATCAGCTTGTCGCCCGGCAACTTGTTGGACAGCTGCGTGAAGCCGCGCAGATCGGCAAAGGTCACTACCGCCGAAATCAGCTCACCTTCGCCGCGCTTGATGCTGCCGTTCAGCACCTTGCTGCCGGCGCGCGGGCCGACATAGGTGTTGAGCACGGTCTCGGCCGTGCGGCGCAGGGTGTTGAGTTCACAGATCAGCCCGAGCGGCCGCACGATGGTCTCGAAAACGGCAATATGCGATACGGTAAAGCCGCCCGGCGCTCTGGTCGCAAGCGTCAGCGCCTTGGTGGAGCCGTCGCTGAAGGGCATCGGCAGCGCAAGATAGTCCGTATAGCCCGCCGCCCTGAGGTCGGGAATAACGCCATATTCCCAGGCTTCCGGCTCGGGCGTGATGCGCACACGCACGGCACGGCCCTCGACATAGACAACCTTGAGCGGGCTGCTGTTGTAAGCCTCTTCGAGATTCTCTGCTTCCAGGTAACGGCGCAAGGCCCGCTCCCCGTCCGTCGTCCAGATGGCGCTTTCAGCGCGGACATTGGGGTGCAGCAGCGTGATGCCCGTGGTGATCCGGTCGACCGGAACCTTCGCCTCGTTCAGCCGCTTGCCGAGTTCGCCAACGAGCACCAGACTGTCCTTGATGCCAATCGCATCTCCCGACAGCCATTGCATCACTTGCGCTGCGATCAGCGGTGCCTCCAGCGACATGGCCGGTTCCTCACATTTTGATTTCCAACCCTGAAGATAGGGCTCGCTCGCCCTGCTTGAAAGACACCAGGACCGGAAAACGACTGTTCACCGGCAAAGAACAATGGCTGGATCCCGGATGCCTGGCTCAGGGAGCGGGAAACAGGGCACTGCTGCGTCCGCTTGCCCAATAGGCCACGAGACCGATCCATTCGCGCACGCCCAGATCAAGCCGGGTCAGCCCCTCGGAGATCGCATCAAAGCCGAGCCAGCGATCTTCATCCCCACGCGTGCGCCAGTCGACCGGATAGGGAACAAGCCCGGTCCAGCCCGCCTGGCGGAAGACGCCCATGGCGCGCGGCATATGCATGGCGGAGGTAACCAGAAGATAGGTCTCGCCCTCCTTCGGCCGCAGCAGGGCCCGGGTTTCCATGGCATTTTCCCAGGTGTTGCGCGACTTGTCTTCCAGCACGACCAACGCAGGGTCGAGACCGAAACCGTCGAAGATCCGCCCGGCCGCCACGGCCTCGGTGGTTGTATTGCCGAACAGGACCCCCTGCCCGCCGGTATGAACGATGCGGGCCTGCGGATACCGCCGTGCCAGTTCCGGCACCACGGTAAGACGCTCCCCGGCGGTGGTGATCGCCGGATAGGGCCGCGCCCCGGACACCACCGTGTCGATCGCTCCCCCCAGGACAATGATCGCATCCACCTGTTCGGGAAGCGGATCGGGCTGGGAAAAGCGGTTCTCGAGCGGCAGCAGCACCAGATTGGCCAGCGGCGAATATCCGGCCACAGCAAGACCGAGCGCCGCTGCGATCATCAGGCCCCGGCCGATGCGACGCGTCCTTGAAAACAGCAGCGCAAACGCCCCGACGAGCAGCATCAGGACAAGGAAGTTCGACGGCCGAACCAGCATGAAGAACAATTTCGACAGATAAAAGAACATGGTACCCGGCCAAATCTGCTATGTGCCATTCCAATGTGCCGCGACCGGAGCCGCTGTGTGACCCTCGACCGCTTCTATCTCATCGTGAACTCGGCCAGCTGGATCGAACGCCTTCTGCCGGTCGGCTTGCCACTCGTCCAGCTTCGGGTCAAGGATCTCGACGAAGAAGGGACGCACGCGGAGATCCGCCGGTCGCTCACCTTGTGCAGACAGGCTGGTGCAACGCTGATTGTCAACGATCATTGGCAGGCGGCCATTCGCTGCGGCGCTGACTGGGTCCATCTCGGCCAGGAGGACCTGGACACCGCCGACATTCCAGCCCTGCGCGCAGCCGGCATCCGGATCGGCATTTCGACCCACACGCCAGCCGAGCTGGACCGGGCGCTTGCCTTTGCTCCCGACTATGTTGCCCTCGGGCCGATCTATGAAGCCAGGGGCAAGAAGGTCGATTATCCGACACAAGGGCTGGCCAGGATCGGCGAGTGGCGGCAGCGCGTATCCTGCCCGCTCGTCGCTATCGGCGGCATCACACTCGACACTGCCCCGGCGGTGTTTGCTGCCGGCGCTGACAGCGTCTGCGTCATTACCGATGTGCTTGGAGCTGCCGACCCCGAGGCCCGCTGCACCGCATGGCTGACGGCCCGCCAGAGTTGGCCGCGGGTCTGAGGGAACCGGCGAACTGACATGAGGCGACAGCCTGGCGGATTGCGGCAAGTCGTGACCCAGATCACATGTCCAGACCGCGTTCCGTTCCACTGTCGCGATGTGGAGACAGGATTCTCACATCGGGGCACATGATCATGACACTTTACCTGGAACTTGGCGGCCGGACTGCCATCCTGAACGCCGTCAGCGCGGCCCTCGCCGGCACGGATGCGACCCAGCCCGGCACGGCTGAGGATTTTACCGAACTCCTGGTGTTCCTGTTCGGTGGTGCGCCGGTCTATGAGGGGCCGGCCCTGCATCAGACTCTCGGGCCCGTCTGCCGCGATCATACCGGTTTCGACCGGCTCGCCGACGCGCTGACCCGCGCATTGATCCGGTCGCCGCAGACCAGGCCGCTCGACCATGATGTGCGCAGGACGCTTGAGCAGATCCGCTGCCATGCCGTGCGCGGCCCCCATCCTGTCGCACTGTCGGCAGCGCCCGTGGCCGTGCAGCATCCCCGTTTCGGCTGAAGCGCCAGCACATTGCAGGCACGCGGTGCCAGCATGCGCCAGGACTTCAATCCTGACAGACAAAAGCCGCGCAACCTGACGAGGTTGCGCGGCTTTTCCTGTTCGCGACAGCAGCTGTCGCTTACTTCATGTCATCGACATTGGCGACGATCTTGCCGACCAGGCCATACTCGATGCCCTCTTCCGGGCCCATCCAGTAATCGCGGTCGGTGTCCTTCTCGATGCGCTCGATCGGCTGACCGGTGGCATCGGCAAAGATCTTGTTCAGGCGGTCGCGCATCTTGAGGATCTCGCGGGCCTGGATCTCGATGTCGGTCGCCATGCCACCGGCACCACCGGACGGTTGATGCAGCAGGAAGCGGGTGTTCGGGGTGCAGAAGCGCAGTTCCTTCGCCACCGAGACATAGATCAGCGCACCGGCGCTCGCCACCCAGCCCATGCCGAGGATACGCACCTGCGGACGGATGAAACGGATGGTGTCATGGATCATGTCACCGGATTCGACATGACCACCCGGGGACGACACGATCACGGTGATCGGATCATTCGACACCTGTGCCAGCGCCAGCAGGCGCGAACAGACGTCGCGCGCCAGTTCCTGGGTGATCGGGCCGGTGATCAGCACGGTGCGTGCGTCAAACAGATGCTTGTCGACGGGGATCGACTGCGGCGTCTTGGTCTTCTCTTCCTCGTCATCCTCGAGGCGAGCGGGCACCGACATGTTGAGATGGCTCATGCGCTGGGAAGCTCCCTTGTGACTTCTCGCCGGCTCAGGCCGACGCAGTTCCTTCTGGCCCATACTTATGCGATGCGCTCGCGCGCCGCAAACACGGAAAGCCAGTTTTATCCGGCAAGGGTTATCAACTGGGCAACGCCGGGACATTCGGCAAGCCCCAATCGCAACTTCAGCTCTGCAGAAGCGGCTAAAGGTCAGCCGGGCAAAGATTGGAGACTGCCGAAATCCCCGACAATCACGTCGCCGCGCGGTGTTTGCATGTGCGCGATGCTGACCTGCCCACGGCCGTCCCTCTTGGCGTCATAAAGGGCAGCATCCGCACGGGCCATCAGCATGGCCAGGCTCTCCCCAGCTTCAGCGCGTGCAAGTCCGACACTGGCCGTCACCACCCGCGTCCCGCGATGCTCCGGCTCCCGGGTGCTGCGCCCCAGCAGGCCGCAGACCCTGGCTGCCAGGCCGGTTGCCAGCCGCGTTGCCTCCCCAACGACCAGCACTGCAAACTCGTCGCCGCCGATGCGGCCGAACAAGGCCCCCTGTGGCAGGAGACCACGCAGGCGGTCGCCAAACAGGGCCAGCACCCGGTCTCCCTCGCCATGACCAAAGAGGTCGTTCAGGGCCTTGAAGCGGTCGAGGTCAATGGCAAGCAGCACGGCCTCCGCCCCCTCCCGTTGCGCCTCGGCCAGAGCGGCTTCGCTGCGCGACTGAAACGCCTCCCGGTTCAGGGCACCCGTCAGACTGTCCTCGCTCGCCTGCCGCCGCAAGTCCTTCAACTGGACCTCCAGAAAAACCGTGGCCGCGAACAGGCCGCCCAGAAACACGGCGATCAATTGCAGATAGATGGTTGCTGCCAGCGGTGCATTGGCGGCGGCCAGCAGGATCGGCTCCTCGGATGTCAGGACAATGCCAATCCGTACAAACTGGACCAGGGTCATGGCACCGATCAGGCCGGCCAGGGCGAGGCAGACCTTGCGACTTCCGACGACGCTGCGGGTGAATTCGAAGGCGATGATGCCACTGCAGGCTGCCTGCAACAGCGTGACGGCGACAAGCCGGACCTGGTCATGGTCGTAGATGCCGGGAAGGAGGCAGATCACGCCCCAGATCAGGCCCGGCAGGAGAACAACGGCTGTAGGGGTTGTGCGACGGCCAAAGCACCGGGTTGCCTTGATGCCTAGGCCGACGCCGACCAGCAGGATCCCGTTGGCCACCGCATCGACCAGACATCGGCAATCTGGTCCCGGGCTGACAACAGGAGAAAAGCCGGAACCCGCAACATCAGGCTGAACGCCCAAAGCCGGAGCCCGGGCTCCGCGCGCTCGCGCCGCCACACGAGATAGAGAACGACACCGACCATCAGGCTGAGCGGAGCCAGCGCAAACAGAATGGTCAGACTGTCGAGAACCATTGGGCACATCCCGATGAACGCCGGGGTCAGGCATGCCGCCATGGGAGGCCTGCCTGATTTGATGGCGCGGATCTTAGATCGGGAGTCTTTACAGGCTCGTTAAATCTGCGGTGCGGAGATATCCTAGGCTGTCAATTTCAGATACTCGTTGTCAGGCGTCGAAGCCGCCTCAGGTCCGACGCAACGATCAGTTTGTGCGCGGGTGCCACGGGCAGCATGTAGATCCGGCCGACCAGGTTATGCGTCTTGACGGAACTGGTGACCGTGTAGGTCGTTCCGCGCGCTGACAGCCAGGTCATCACATCTAGGTGGCTGTCGCGCACCGTGAGGACCAGATCCGTATCATCCGCGTGTTCGATCAGAAAGAAGTCGAGCTTGTCGCCAGCCGTGACACTGTCGCGGCGGCGGGTGGCCCGGCCGGAAATCGGCTGCACGTCAAACGGCGCCGACAGGACATCGCGCAACCGCATGGCCAGCCCCAACAAGGGCGATGGCTCGGAGCGGATCAGGTTCCAGCCCTCAAGCACCGTGACGGGGCGACCGGTTTGCGTGCTCCGCTCGTCAAAAAAATCAAGCTAAGCACGTGGTGCGATGAGATAGCTGATCGGCTCAGGCATGGCAGCCTCCGCAAAAGGACCCGCACCCCTCATGCCGTCCAAAGCACTGGATAGCAGCCTTCCGGGGCCGCCGCCCCCGGACGCATCGCCGCAGAGAGGGGCACCGGGAACAACCACTCCCGGATGCCGTCCGTTCATCTTGCTCAAATCCGGCTATGCCGCCAGTGCCCGCTGGCGGCAACACCGATCGGCCAATGCTACTTCGTCTTGTTGAACAGCTCCCGGCCGATCAGCATGCGGCGGATCTCGCTGGTACCAGCGCCGATCTCGTAGAGCTTGGCGTCGCGCAGCAGCCGGCCGGTCGGATAGTCGTTGATGTAGCCGTTGCCGCCCAGCAGCTGGATGGCATCGAGCGCCACCTTCGTTGCCGTCTCGGCCGCATAAAGGATCGCACCGGCGGCGTCCTCGCGGGTGGTCTCGCCGCGGTCACAGGCCTGCGCCACCGCATAGACATAAGCGCGGGTGGCATTCATCGACACATACATGTCGGCGACCTTGCCCTGGACCAGCTGGAACGTGCCGATCGGCTGGCCGAACTGCTCGCGCTCGTGGATATAGGGCATGACCACATCCATGGCCGCCTGCATCAGGCCGACGCAGCCGGCGGCCAGCACCGCGCGCTCGTAGTCGAGGCCGGACATGAGCACATTGACGCCCTTGCCGATTTCGGCGAGCACGTTTTCCTCCGGCACCTCGCAATCCTCGAACACCAGTTCACCGGTTTCCGAGCCGCGCATGCCGAGCTTGTCGAGCTTCTGGGCGACAGAGAAGCCCTTGAAATCCTTCTCGATCAGAAACGCGGTAATGCCACGGGATCCGGCAGCGGGATCGGTCTTGGCATAGACGATCAGCGTGTCGGCGCAGGGACCGTTGGTGATCCACATCTTGCTGCCGTTGAGGACATAGCGGTCGCCCTTCTTGTCGGCCCGCAGCTTCATCGACACCACGTCGGACCCGGCACCCGGCTCGGACATGGCCAGCGCGCCGACATGCTCGCCGGAGATCAGCTTGCCAAGATAGCGCTGCTTCTGATCGTCATTGCCCCAGCGGCGCAGCTGGTTGACGCAGAGGTTGGAATGGGCGCCGTAGGACAGGCCGATGGAGCCTGAAGCGCGGCTGACTTCTTCCATGGCGATGCAGTGCTCGAGATAGCCAAGGCCGGCCCCGCCCCATTCTTCCTCGACGGTGATGCCATGCAGGCCCAGCGCGCCCATCTCAGGCCACAGCTCGCGCGGGAACCAGTCTTCGCGGTCGATGCGGCCCGCGAGCGGCGCGATACGGTCCTGCGAAAAGCCGCGCACGGTGTCGCGCAGCATGTCGGCAGTCTCGCCCAGTTTGAAGTTAAACCCCTGAATGTCATTGCGGATCATGGCGTTCCTCCCGTTTACTTTCACATGAGTTGAATTCGCAGGCACCGGACCTCAGTCCTCCATGCCCACCATGCAGATCATCGAGAACAGGCCGGTGGCGACATGCACCTCGCCCTCGTCGAGAAGTCCGTAGACATCGGCCTTGCAGATGGTCAGCGTCCTGCCCGGCTTGATCACGCGGCCCCGCGCCACCAGCTCCCGGCCCCGGCCCGGGTTGAGCAGGTTGATCTTGAACTCCGTCGAGAGCACGCCGGTGCCCTTCGGGAACAGCGACAGGGCGGCGTAGCCGGCGGCACTGTCGGCGATGGATGTGGTCGATCCGGCGTGGAAGAAGCCATGCTGCTGGGTCAGATGCGGCGCGAAGGGCAGCGTCAGATCCATCTCGCCCGGAGCCAGATGGCTGATCGCGGCACCCAGATGCGCCATGTAGGGCTGGCGGGCGAAGCTGGCGCGCACGCGCGCGTCCCAGTCGGGATCGCGCGGCTGAAAGCCACTGGCACCGGTTTGCAACGCTGTTGTCATGCGCCCTCCTCTCCTGCCTCGTGCGCGACGCCCAGCGCCTCCATGCGCGCCCGGCAGCCGGCTTCCACCTCGTCCAGATCGGCCAGCGACATCTCTATGTCCTTCAGCTTGTCCAGAAGTTCGGCCCGGCGCAGCGCGATCTTGTCCATGAGCAGGCGCAATTGACCCGCCTCGCCCGGCGCCTTGCCGTACATGTCGATGATTTCGCGGATTTCGGAGAGGGCAAAGCCAAGCCGCTTGCCGCGCAGGATCAGCTTCAGACGGGTCCGGTCGGCCGGCCTGTACAGCCGCTGCCGCCCGCGCCGCTGCGGCGTGATCAGCCCTTGCGCCTCATAGAAGCGCAGCGTCCGGGTCGTGATCCCGAACTCCTGGGTCAGCTGTGTGATGGTGTAGAGCCGCTGCTGCATCATCCCCTCCACGGGCATCATCTTCTGCCTTTTACGTCAAAGTCAATTACTTTGATATTCTTGTTATTTTTCATATATATACTACGCTTTCTTATCGGCCCTCGCCACATGATCGCGCGCAACCGCATTCGTCATGCCATGACCTGATCATGGCATCCATGCCGTGACCTCACCTCACGACCGGCGTCGAAGAAGGCCGCCCCTCGTCAGGCTGTGCCCACACGGAGACGCAACGGCATGGATGCCATGGTCGAGCCATGGCATGACGAGGATGGAGAGGGAAAGCAGCGTGTCTGGTGCTGGAGGACTGCTGCGAGGCCGTTCCCGAAAGGCCCCTTCCTGCACCGCCCAAAATCCTGTCCGTATTCGTCATGCCATGACTTGATCATGGCATCCACGCCGTGACCTCTCATCACGACCAGCGTCAGAGAAGGCCGCCCCTCGTCAGGCCGTGCCTGCACGGAAAGGCAACGGCATGGATGCCATGGTCGAGCCATGGCATGACGAAAATGAAGGGCGATGCTGGCGTGGCAGGACATGGGCAGCAGCGCCCCCGCCCTCACATCGGCAAACGGAACCAGAGCGTGGCGATGCCGAGGAAGGCGAAGAAGCCGATGACGTCGGTGACCATGGTCACGAAGACGCTGGAGGCGATGGCCGGATCGATCTTGAACCGATGCAGGCTCATCGGGATCATCAAGCCGGCGAGGCCGGCACAGAACATGTTGATGATGATGGCACAGGCGATCACGATACCGAGGCCGTGATTGAAGAACCAGAGCCCGGCCGTGGCGCCGATCAGGCAGGCAAGCAGCGAGCCATTGAGGAAACTCACCATCACCTCGCGGCGCAGAACCCGCCAGATGTTGCGCGTATCCAGTTCCTCGGTCGCGATGGCGCGCACGGCAATGGTCATCGTCTGGGTGCCGGCATTGCCGCCGAGCGAAGCGACAATCGGCATCAGGACGGCGAGCGCGACCATCGCCTCGATGGTGCCCTCGAACTGCGAGATCACCGTGGCGGACAGAAGCCCGGTGCCTAGGTTGAACAGCAGCCAGACAATGCGCGACCGGGCGATGGTCAGCACGCTGTCGGAGATTTCTTCATCGCCCACACCGGCCAGCGCCTTCATGTCCTCGTCGGCCTCTTCCTGGATGACGTCAACGATGTCGTCAACGGTCAGGACACCGACGAGACGGTTGCCGTCATCGACGACGGCGGTGGAGACGAGGTTATACCGCTCGAACAGACGGGCGACTTCTTCCTGGTCTTCCTTCACCGGCACCGAATGCGGATCCTCCTCCATGATCGCGGAGATCTTTTCCGCCCGCTGGGTGCGCAGGATCCGGTCGAGTGCGACAGAACCGACCAGCCGGAAGCCGGGATCGACCACATAGAGTTCGTAGAACGTGTCCGGAAGATCCCTGTCCTCGCGCAGATAGTCGATCGTCTGACCAACAGTCCAGAACGGCGGCACGGCGATGAAATCGGTCTGCATGCGCCGACCGGCCGATTCTTCCGGATAATCCAGCGCCCGTTCGAGCTGCGCGCGTTCGGAAAGCGGCAGTTCGTCAAGGATCGCCGCCTGGTCCTCCTCGTCGAGGTCCTCCAGAATATAGACCGCGTCGTCGGAATCCAGTTCACCCAGGCCCTCGGCAATGTCGGCCGTCGGCAGGTCTTCCAGAAGCCGGACACGCACCGCCTCGTCCATCTCGGTCAGGGCGGCATAGTCGAACAGGTTGCCCATGAGCTGGACGAAGGCCGCCCGGTCGCTGGCCGGCAGCGCATCGACCAGATCGGCCATATCGGCCTCGTGCATGTCCCCGGCAAGGCGGCGCACTTCATCGCTGTCACCGGCTTCAACGGCCGCATGCACGGCCGAGATGAAAGCGTCGGTGAGCCAGCCGGCCGCGTCATGCACGGGGATCTCTGTGGCCACTTCGGCGGCTTGTTCGCGAAACTCGGGTTCGGTCATGAGCCCCTCCTGTCGGTTCACGTGGCGCCGGCGCCTCAGCCCCGCACAACATGCCCCACACCTATCTGCGACTTGGCTCTTTGGCTATTGAATTTCGGGCTGATTTTGCGCTTGTCGGTGCAGTTCTTGCGTCTTTGTCCGGTGCCGACAGCCGTGGCTTACGGGAGATCCGGGCAGCCCTTGTCCGCAGCGATCCGGCGCAAGGCCGCCAGATAGGCCTTGACCTCACCCACCAGCACCCGCTCGTCCTGCGACACGCAGGTCCGGTTGCGGAAGAAGGCTTGCCGGCTCCGGTCATCGCGCGGGCAGACCCCGCCGTCGGCGCGGATCTTTTCACCCAGATACCAGAGCTGGCTGCAGGTCATCTGCTCCAGTTCATGCGCGGGCCGGCTGATGTTGCGCTGCTGCTCCGGCGAGGTGAAGCCAGCAAGGCAAAGGCCGGTCAACAGGAGCGCAATCGGGACTAATCGCCGGCAAACAGCAAATTGGATCATCGGGACGCCCCCTTTCGCAGCCAAGCGAAATGATAAACGCCTGCTTGTGGCATTTGCCGGGCGAGAGCCCCAAAAAATGAAAAAGGCCCTTGCAGGCACCTCACAAGAAGGTATCGGCAAGAGCCTTTCATCAAGAAAATGGTGCGGTCGAGAAGACTCGAACTTCCACGGGTTGCCCCACAGCGACCTCAACGCTGCGCGTCTACCAATTCCGCCACGACCGCATTTTCTTGTTCCCGGCGCCAATCAGCGTCGAGGCGCACCATGTAGCAAATCGGTTTTTGCCACGCAAGGGCCTTCTCACCCTTTGCCGACAAATCGCATCAGGGCCGGATCGCCTGTGGGTAACTTCATGTGAAACAACAAAAAAGGCGTGGAAACCCGCGCCCGTCGCACCCAGCCTACCACTGATGTCAGCCGATCACAGCGGCCCGTCGGTCCGCATCGGGCGAACCTCCGGCGCACGCAGCAGCACTTCAGTGATGGAAACGCCGATCTTGTCACCAAGCAGCACCACTTGCCCCTTCGCCACCAGCGTCTTGTTGGCATAGATGCTGACATCGTCTTCTTCGGCGACATCCAGATCGATCACCGCACCGCGTCCCATGCGCAGGAGCTGATGCACCGGCATTGTCGTCTTGCCGAGAACAACCGATATATCGATGCTGATGTCATCAAAGGTGGCCATCACGCCTGTCCGCCTGTATGTAACGACGCCTCAGGACCTTGGCCGCCATTGCCCGGTTCGGCAAGGTCCTGACACGGACTGTAACGCCAAACCCGGCATCAAAGCCATCGCAAAGCAGCCACAGCGCCATGCCGACAGCCACCCGCGAAGCCCTCGTCCCCGATTTTCGGCCGCAAGATGGCTCCGCGCCTGTCGACTGGCTGATCTCCGACACACCGGTTGCCTATGAAGACGCCCTCGCCGTCATGGAATCACGCGTCGCGGCCATTGCGGAGGGAACGGCACCGGAACTGGTGTGGCTGCTGGAGCATCCCCCGCTCTATACCGCCGGCACCAGCGCCAAGTCGGAGGATCTGCTGACACCGGACCGCTTCCCGGTCTTTGCCGCCGGACGCGGGGGACAATACACGTATCACGGTCCTGGCCAGCGCGTGGCCTATGTCATGCTCGACCTGAAGCGGCGCCAGCCGGATGTCCGCGCCTTTGTCGCCGCACTGGAGGCCTGGGTCATCGGTACGCTGTGGCAGCATCATGTTCGCGGCGAACGGCGGGAGGACCGCGTTGGCGTCTGGGTCCGCCGGCCGGACAAGGGTGCCGAGCGGGAGGACAAGATTGCCGCCATCGGCATCCGGGTGCGCAAGTGGGTCACGTTTCATGGCATCAGCCTGAACGTCGATCCGGATCTGGAACATTTCTCCGGCATCGTGCCCTGCGGCGTCGAACAGCACGGCGTGACCAGCCTGGTCGACCTCGGCATTCCAATCACTCTACCTGAGGTTGATATAATCCTAAGACAGCAGTTTGAAGATGTATTCGGAGCAACCAGAATTGTAAGTGAATAAACTTACAAATCAGATGCGATGTATCCAACAGGATCGAGCGCTTGATTTGACTATACGGCAATTCCAATGAACGAATTTTATTCGAGCCCAGAGAGTATACCTGTTACACCACTCACTCAAAACTGTCACAAAACTGTTATCCGCTCCGCTTAGCTGTGCAACGCTCACTATTCCGTGAGCAAATAGCCAAGGAGCTACCCTCATGTCGACGCCCAAGAGCAACATGAGCCGCCGCGACTTCCTCAAGTCGACCACCGTCGCTGCCGGTGTTGCAGCCCTCTCCCCGATGATCGTGTTCCGCGCCAATGCCGCCGCTGGTCCGGGGGAACTGCTGATGTCCCCGGCAACGCCGAACCCGAATGGCGCCTTCGAGCGCCTGTTCCTGCTGAAGGGCGATCCGCTGGCAGGCCCGGTGACCCGCATCGTCACCGCCGAAGGCAACCCGGTTCCCGCACCGGCACTCGCCCCCGGCGACCGGCGCGTGCTGCGCCTGATGCATTTCAATGACATGCACAACCACCTGACGGACCAGCATGCCAAGAAAGGCGACACCCATCGCCTGTCCCAGATGGTGCAGAAGCTGCGCCAGACCCGCTCGGCAGCTGGCGACAAGGAAGTCGTGCTGTTCGTCTCCGTCGGCGATGACCACACAGGTTCAGTCTTTGACGAACTCGTCGGCTGGTCGCCGGAAGAATTCGTCACCGATCCGGCCTACCGCGCCTACTCCGCCGCCGGTCTCGACATTGCCGTCCTCGGCAACCACGAGTTCGACCGTGGTGCGGAACTGCTGCGCATGGGACTGAAGCGGGATGCCACTTTCCCGGTCCTGTCCGCCAACGTGCACGGCTCGGCCTTCATGACCCGTGACGAAGACTATGTCTGCGCCGCCATTGCCGAGGCCAAGGGCCTGCGCATCGGCTTCATCGGCCTGACCACCGCCGTCGACACCCGCGTCGGCCAGCCGTCCGACCCGAAGCTCGCCGTCGCCAGCCCGGTCGAAGCCATCCGCAACGTGCTGCCGGCCGTGGCAGAAGTCTGCGATGTCGTCGTCATCCTGTCCCATTGCGGCTTCGGTTCCGGCTCGCACCGCTCGGGCAAGGCCGGCGCTGCGCGCATGATCGGTGAAGGTGACCTCGACATCGCAGCCGCTGCCGGTCCGCTGACCGACAAGCCGATCGTCCTGCTCGGCGGCCATTCGCACACCAAGCTCAACAGCGATGGCATCGACGCCGACAATGTCGTCGACGGCGTGCTGATCACCCAGGCGGAAGCCAACGGCAAGTATCTCGGCGACATTGCCATGTCGATCGCCGCCGAGAATGGGCGCAAGGCCTGGTTCTCGTCCGTCAGCCTGCATCCGGTGAAGAACCGCGATGACCGCGTCAAGGCGGACGACCCGACCTTTGCCAGCCTCGAGCATGATGGCGACTTTGATGCGGCCTTCGAAGCCGAGACGATTGCCCCCTTGCTCAAGGCGCTGGAGTCCAAGCTTGCCGAGGAAATCGGCCAGGTGGCCGATGACGAACTGGTCTCCACCGAGCGCACCATCGCCGACCGCTACATTCGCGAAGTGGCCATCGCCAACTTCATGAATGATGCACTGGTTGAACGCTCGGCAACCTTCCCGGGCGGCCAGATCGACATCGCCCTGTTCAACGCCACCGGCCTGCAGACCGGCATCGGCAAGGGCGCGCTGACGTTCAAGGCCTGGTATGACGTCATGCCCTACGCCGACAACGTGCATGTCGCCACCATGACCGGCGCCCAGATCCGCGACATGCTGGACAGCAACGCCAAGCGGTTTGTCCGTCCGGAAGAACTGGCCTCCGGTTCGCTCGACCTGACGCAGTTCGTGTCGCGCGGCCTGCTGCATTTCTCCAGCGCCCTGCGCTACAAGGTCGATTTCGGCGCCTCGGCAGCAGAAGCCCGCGCAGTAGATATCACCATCGCCGGTGCACCGATCGACACCGTCCTCGACAAGACCTTCAAGGTCGCCTTCAACACCTATGTGTCGCTGGGCGCCTTCGGGGAAGCGTGGAACGGCAAGCCGATCTCCGGCGGCGTTGCCGGCGACATCGCCAGCATGGACCTGCGCAAGCTGGACTATGACCACACCGGCCTCGTCTATCGCAACGAGATCATCGCCCACATTCGCGATCTCAAGGTGATCACCGCCGAAACCGGCGCCCGTCTCGACGGACGCCTCATCGCCGGCTGATTTCCGCGCAAACGACCTGCAGCCAGGGGCCCCGCCCCTGGCTGATCCATTTGCCCTTCCCGCGCTGCACCAGGGCACAAGCCTGCCACAAGCTTCCTCGTCACTAATACCGGTGCAAACGGCCACGCGGGCCGAAACCGGGGCCAAAGCGGCCGGACGTTCAGGGATGGCAGGGGCATGGATCTGGTCAATCCGACACCAACTCGCGTCGAATACATTCACGATGACAAGGCACAGACCCGTGTCGGCAGCTTCATCATCGGCATCGGCGGCATCGCCTGCGTCGTCGGCAGCCTTGTCGCAGACAGTTTCTGGCCGGCCCTTCTGGTCGCCGTCATCGCCGGCGTGGTCATCCTGCGCCTGCACCGTCAATGCGCCCGCACCAAGGTCATCTTCGACAAGGCCAACGACCGGCTGCTGCTGGAACACCGCACGCCGGGCGGGCGGCTGATGGGCAGCGAGCGGCTGCAACTGTCGCATCTGGAAAATGTCGTGCTGGAACGCGCCGGCTTCCTGCACAATTTCATGTCCAAGAAAGTCTGGCAGCGGCCGGTGATGATTGTCGCGGGCCGGCGGGTGCCGCTGACCTTCGCCAGCTACGAGACCGGCGGTGTTGCCGAGGACATTGCGGCGCAGCTGCGCGAGAAGTTCGAACTGCCCCGCTCGGCACGGTTCAGCGAGACAGCTCCAGCCCCCGAACAGGGCAAGACCATCAAGTCCCGCCGAAGCGTCAGCGACGAGCCGGACGACGGCGGCATGAATGCGCTGGCCAAGCGCGCCCGCGCCATTCGCGAACGCAGCGCTGAAAGCGAAGCCTGACGGGTTGCGCCTCGCCCCTTACAAAAATACACTCAAAAGTTATTCTACGGAAAGCATGCAGCTGATGATTTAGGCTGCTCTAGGTCATATTGACAATACCGCGACCTGCAAATCTGAAGCGTCCCTACGGCATTTCACGACATCCCGACAGTTCTGACTCAGTCAATACTTTAATCACGAATAAAGCCTAGCTTCGGACATGAAATGCCTCAACGGCACAGATTTGCTCCGGAGCCCACCATGTCTGCATCCGCCACCACGTTGTCAGGGCGCAGCCTGATCACCAAGATCCTGGCCGCTGCCACGGCCGTCATCGTCCTGATTTTTGCAGGGTTTGCCCTCTACAATGACAGCGTCCAGCGCGGCCAAGTTGAAACCCGCGTCGAGCAGAACTTGGGCCTCATCAGCAAGGCCATGTCGCGCAGCGTGTCGAACTGGCTGTCGGGTCGGCTGGCGCTGACCGCACTCACTGTCGAGACCCTCGGCAACCGGCCCAACGCTGAAGTCACCAACGAGGACTTCAACAAGCCGGCGCTGGCGCAGAACTTCGCCATGACCTATTTCGGCACCTCGGAAGGCGCATTCCTCATGTGGCCTCTCGCGGACATGCCCGCCGGCTATGATCCGCGCGTACGTCCCTGGTACAAAGATGCCGTCGCCCAGAACGGCCTGACCATCACCGAGCCCTATCTCGATGCCTCGTCTGGCTCCCTGACCGTAACCGTCGCCGCACCGCGCAAGCTGGACGGCCAGACGGCGGGCGTCATCGGCTCGGACTTCTCCATCGAAACCATCGAGACGATGCTGAAGGAGTCTAATCTTGGTGATCTCGGCTACCTGTTCATTGCCAACAAGGACGGCAAGGTCCTGATCCACCCGACCCGCGATGCTGTCGGCAAGAGCCTCTCGGAGTTGTTCTCAGGGTCACAGGTCGCCATGACGGACCGGTTGCAGTCGGTCGGCAGCCCGGATGGCACCCGCATCCTCTCCTTCGTTCCGATCTCCGGCCTGCCCGGCGTCGAGTGGTACGTCGGCATGTCCATCGACGAGGCTGTGGCTTATGCCGAGGTCGCCGAATTCCGCCAGTCGGCGATCATCGCGGTGGTTGCCGCCATTGTCATCATGCTCGGCATCCTGGGCACGCTGTTCCAGCGCCTGCTGGCGCGCCCGCTGGCCTCGATCACCTCAGCCATGAGCCGCATCGCCAATGGGGACCTGACGGTTGGCATCCCCGGCCTTGGCCGCAAGGACGAGATCGGCGCCATTGCCGAGGCTGTCCAGGTGTTCAAGGACAATGCCGTCGAACGCGAACGCCTGCAAGAAGAACAGCGCCTTGAAGAAGCGGCCAAGCAGCGCCGCGCCGAAGCCGTCGACCGCCTGATCAACCACTTTGCCCAGGATGTCAGCGGCTCGCTCAGCACCGTAACCGGCGCAACCCAGGACGTGGTCTCCACCGCCCGGCAGCTCAGCCAGACCTCCGTCGCCAGCTCGGAAGGCGCCAACCACGCCGCCGCTGCCTCCGAGGAAGCCGCCGCCAACGTCCGCTCGGTTGCCGCTGCCTCGGAAGAGCTCACCTCGTCCATTGCCGAGATTGCCCGCCGCGTCGAGCATTCAAACCAGATTGCCTCCAAGGCGTCCTCGGCCGCTGACGAAACCAACGCCACGGTGCAGAGCCTCGTCCAGACGACCGAGAAGATCAGCCAGATCGTCAAGCTGATCAGCGACATCGCCGCCCAGACCAACCTCCTCGCCCTCAACGCGACCATCGAGGCAGCGCGGGCCGGCGATGCCGGCAAGGGCTTCGCGGTCGTCGCCAGCGAAGTCAAGTCGCTCGCCAACCAGACCGCTTCGGCGACGGAAGAAATCGCCACCCAGATCCAGGCGATGCAGGCCGTCTCCAACCAGGCCGCCGTGGCGATCCAGAGCATCGGCGAGGTCATCGGCCAGATGAACTACATCTCGACCGAAATCTCCGCCGCCGTCACCCAGCAGAGCGGCGCCACCACCGAGATCTCCCGCTCGGTGCATGAAGTGGCGACCGGAACGCAGAACGTCTCCGAAACCCTCACCGGCGTGTCGCGCGGGGCCAACGAGACCGGCGACAGCGCCCAGACCCTGCTCTCGGTCGCAACCCAGCTCACCCAGCAGACCGACAATCTGCGCCAGCGCATCGACGCCTTCTTCGGCGAAATCCGCGCCGCCTGAGTGCATCGCAGCTAAAGAAACGGGAAACGGCGGCCCAGGTGGCCGCCGTAAGTATATGACAAACCCTCTATTGTCTTCCCGGACGCAGCAAAGCGGAGATCCGGGACCGGAGAGCCAAGGTCTCTTCGGTATTCACTCATTGAAACATTGACGCCTCGACTCTCCGGTCCCGGCTCCGCGCTGCGCTTGGCCGGGATGACTTTGGTGGGTCAAGGTTTGACAGCAGTCTGACGGCGGCCCATGTGGCCGCCGTTGTTGTGTCTGGAGTGCAAGATCCCCATGAGAAGCCTGCCACGGATGCCCCTCCCCCACGGGCAGTCATCCCCGCCTTGTGCGGGGATCCATACGGGCGTGGCGACCGTTGGAGCGATTCTGGCCAGCCCAAGCGTGCGGAGCTGATCCCCGCACAAGGCGGGGATGACCGCTGCGATGGGGCAATAGGCTATCGGACCGGTCGCGGCTCAGCGGCGGCCTCTTTGTACATGGCGCATACTCGCCAGGCTTCAGTCCTTCCGCTCGCGCGGCACAACAACATCAAGCTCGGGCACCCGGTAGGCGGAGAACCGCGCGCGCAGGGCCTTGTCCAGGGCAATCAGCTTGTCGAGCGGCACTTCGGTCACCGGAACGCTATGGACCCAAAGGCTTAGACCGGGTTCGAAGTCGTAGCCGAAAGCGCATTGCCGCGGCGGATGGACCCGGCTGACGCAGCTGATGTAGAGGGGCTGGCCCTTGGGCGTGAGATAGCCGCTGCCCTCCGTGGTCAGATAGATCGGCCAGTCGTCCTTGCCCTCCCACGGAAATTCCGTTGGGATCACGCAGCCTTTCAGCTCCGGCGTCACTTGAACCAGGGGCTTGCCCGGCGTGCAGTTCGTCTCAAAACGGTTGCGATAGCCTCTCCAGAAGGTATCTCCGCCTCCGTCGCCAATCAGCATAACCCCCGGATCGGGGACCGAAATGCCGAGGGACTTCAACTCGGCTTGCCAGGCCTCGCTGTTCGGCAAAAGACTTGGACCGAACATCGGGCGCAACTGGGCCGGGTTTTCTCGGCAGCCTTCGCCCGCTTCCGGGTTCAGGGGCGGCGTCAACGGCGGATCGAAATCTCCCAGCGTGTAAAAACGTGGGTGATACTCAAGCACAAAGGCATGTCCCGAACCCAAGCGGACATAAAGGCGACGATCCTGCGGATCGGCGCATTCCTCCGGGTTGAAGACAAAGGGCTTTTTAGTCAAAGCCCAGTACTTGCTAACTAGTTCCTGAACATAAGGCGATAGCTGCGGCTCACCGCAGCCAGCGAGCACCACGGCCAGCAAAAGAAACTGGCAAAAATGCCTTGCCGAGACTGGCGTCATCAGCATCACGTCCCCTTGCGCCCTGCTATCCTGTCAATACTGCGGATAGCAGCCCGCGCCACGCGTGACAATCAACCGGGACATTCGCACTGGTTGTAGCCAGCGCCTTTGATGCAGCCCTCCCCTCACCCCGCCACCATCTGCCGCCGGGCGAGATGGTCTTCCATCAGGACAAGGAAAGACCCGGTGAGGATGAGGGCGGCGCCGGGCCAGAGGTAGCCGTCTGGGATGAAGCCGAAGGCGAGCCAGCCGGTGAGGATGTTGAGCGGCAGCTTCAGATGGTCAAAGGGCTGGACGAAGGCCGCATCGGCGCGGGCATAGGCGAGCGTGAGGAGGTAGTTGGCCGCGACCGTGAAAAGCCCTGCGCCCAGCGCCAGATAGAGGCTGAGGCCGGTTGGCACGACTGCGCCATCGATCAGCGCCAGCGCGCCGTTGACCGGCGTCAGCAGCAGGAGAAGATAGAGCGTCACGGTATCGGCGGATTCGGCCCCGGTGAGGCGCTTGGTCACCAGCGAAGCCCCGCCCCAGAGCGCGGCGGCCAGCACCGGCAGCAGCGCGGCGAGCTCGAACCGCTCGCTCCAGGGGGCAAGGATCACCATGCCGCCGGCAAAGCCCAGCAGCGTCGCCAGCCAGCGCAGGGGACCGACCTGTTCCTTCAGGAAGACCCGCGCGCCAAGAATGACAAAAAAGGGCGAGGTCATGATCAGGGCGATGGCCTGCCAGATCGGCACATGAGCCAGACCAAACACCCAGGCCTGCACGCCGCCGACAGCCAGAAGAATGCGCAGCGCATGCAGCTTCGGCTGCCGCGTCACGAGCGCCGCCCTGCCCCGCCGGAGGATCCAGGGCAGTGCGAACAGCAGCGCCACCAGATATTGCCAGAAAGCGGCGCTGGCGGCCGGCAGACCGAGCTGCATGGTTGCCGCCTGCAGGCAGACATTGACGAGGGCGAAGCTCGCCCCGGCCCCGATCATGCAGGCAGCGGCAACGAGCGGCTTTGAAGGGAACGACGAAGTCTGCACGGCACGGGCCATCCTGTGGCAATGGACCCGGGGCAAAGCCAAGCGCAGGCCGGTGCCGGCCACAAGGACGGCGCGCAGCGTGGACTGGCCAGGTTCTCTTTCATCCGGACTGTAACCGTCGGCTCCGGAGTTGCACCGGATCTGCTGTCCCTTCCAGCGTCAGCTGAAAGGCGCTCGCGGGCTGCGGCCTTGGGTCCATCCTCTCGGACAGTCCCTCAAGGCAATCACCGCCGGTGGGGAGTTTCACCCCGCCCCGAGGACCTGTTTCTGGTGCGGAGAGACTAAACCGGCATCCGGGACCGGCGCAAGCAGTGATTTTCAGTCATACTGAAAGCCAAGCGCGGATTTCATCCGGCAGACGGGCGATCAGGGCCGGGTGTTCGGCGGCCAGTTCCTCGTAGCCGCCATAGCCCCAGGTGACGCCAATGGCCCGCTTGTCATTGGCATGCGCGCCAATGAGGTCATGCTTGCGGTCACCGATCATGACGCAGCTGCCGGAATCGCGTGCTTCCTGCTCAAGGAGGTGCGCAATCAGCTCGGTCTTGGCCGAGCGGGTGCCATCCAGTTCCGAGCCATAGACCTTGCGGAACTGCGGCATGAGCCCGAAATGCTCGACGATCTTTCCGGCATAGGCATGGGGCTTCGATGTGGCAACATAGAGAGTGAGGCCCGCGCCGGTGAGCGCCTCGACCAGCGGCGCAATGCCGGCGATCAGCTCGTTCTCGTAGAGACCGACATCCGTGTAGCGCTCACGGTAAAGCGCCACGGCCCGGTCAAGCAGCGCCTTGTCCACGGCGGGAGTGCCGTCGCTGGCGAGCAGCACGGCAAAACTCTCCCACAGCGGCGGACCGATGCACCAGCCCAGTTCCTCGGCCGCCGGGACCGGCGCGCCGAGCTTCTCAAGGGCATACTGGATCGAGCGGGTGATGCCGACAAAGGGATCGGTCAGCGTCCCGTCCAGATCGAACAGGACCGTGTCGATCCCCTTCGCGCCTCGCGTCATTCAAACTCCATGATCACGGCATCGACGGCGAGACTGTCGCCGGGCTTGGCCTTGATCTGGCTGATAACACAATCGCGTTCGGCGCGAAGCACGTTTTCCATCTTCATCGCCTCGACGATGGCGAGTGCTTCGCCGGCCTTCACGTCCTGGCCTTCGCTGACCATGACGGAGACGACGAGACCCGGCATCGGGCAGAGAAGGAACTTCGAGGTGTCCGGCGGCAGCTTTTCCGGCATCAGGGCGTCGAGTTCCGCCGTGCGCGGGGTCATGGTCTTGGCAATGACCGAGTAGCCCTGCCAGTCGAGCCGGTAGCCGGAGGTGACGGGGCGCACCTGCACCACCACGCGGCGGCCACCAATGGTGCCGCGCCACAGCCGGTCGCCCGGCACCCAGTCCGAGGTGACGGTAACGACATCTCCGCCGTCAACGGCAATATCCATTTCCAGCGGCGCTGCCGGATAGCCCTCAGCGATGCGAACCGGGATGTAGTCCTTGCCGATCTTCACGGTCCACTGCTCGCGCACGGCGCCCGTGTGCGGACGCAGCCGGCCCGGCAGATGATCCAGGCGTTCGCGGCGCAGGGTTTCCATGGTCAGCGCCACCGCAGCCAGAACCGCCTTGGCCTCGGCATCCGGAACTGCCGGAGTAAAGCCGTCAGGATACTCCTCGACGATGAAGCCGGTCGACAACGTGCCGGCGCGCCAGCGCGAATGGCTCATCAGCGAGGTCAAGAACGGCACGTTGTGCTGGATGCCATCGACATAGAAGGCGTCGAGCGCTTCCGACATGGCCTCGATCGCCTCCCCGCGCGTCGGCGCATGGGTGACGAGCTTGGCGATCATCGGGTCGTAGAACATCGAGATTTCCGAGCCCTCGACGACGCCGGTGTCGTTGCGCACGGTCACGCCGTCTTCCGACTTCTCCTCCGGCGGGCTGTAGCGCACGAGACGGCCGATGGACGGCAGGAAGTTGCGATAGGGATCCTCGGCATAGATGCGGCTCTCGACCGCCCAGCCGTTCAGCTTCACATCGGACTGCGCGATGGCCAGCTTCTCGCCATAGGCGACGCGGATCATCTGCTCGACGAGGTCAATGCCGGTGATGAGTTCGGTCACCGGGTGCTCGACCTGCAGGCGGGTGTTCATCTCGAGGAAGAAGAAGCTCTTGTCCTGACCGGCGACGAATTCCACCGTGCCGGCGCTGTCGTAATTGACGGCCTTGGCGAGCGCCACGGCCTGCTCGCCCATGGCGCGGCGGGTGGCCTCATCGAGCAGCGGCGACGGGGCCTCCTCGATGACCTTCTGGTTGCGCCGCTGGATCGAGCATTCGCGCTCGCCGAGATAGATGACGTTGCCGTGCTTGTCGCCCAGCACCTGGATCTCGATGTGGCGCGGGTTCTGGATGAACTTCTCGATGAACACACGGTCGTCGCCAAAGGAGGACGCCGCTTCCGACTTGGAGCGGGCAAAGCCTTCGTGCACCTCACCGGCGTTCCAGGCAATGCGCATGCCCTTGCCGCCGCCGCCGGCCGAGGCCTTGATCATGACCGGGAAGCCGATCTCGGTGGCGATCTCCACCGCATGTTCCGGCGTCTCGATGACCCCGAGATAGCCCGGCACGGTGCTGACTTTGGCGGCGTTGGCGAATTTCTTCGATTCGATCTTGTCGCCCATGGCCTCGATGGCCTTGGGGTTCGGACCGATAAAGACAATGCCGGCTTCCGCAAGGGCCTTCGGGAAGGCAGCGCGCTCGGACAGGAAGCCATAGCCCGGATGCACGGCCTCGGCGCCGGTCGCCTTGCAGGCGGCGATGATCTTGTCCATCACGAGGTAGGATTCTGCCGCGGCCGCCGGCCCGATGTGCACGGCCTCATCGGCCATTTCCACGTGCAGCGCGTCCTTGTCCGCATCCGAGTAGACCGCAACGGTCCTGATCCCCATCCGCCGCGCGGTCTTGATGACACGGCATGCGATTTCGCCGCGGTTCGCGATCAGGATCTTGGAAAACATGCGCGTCTGCCCCCGCCTATTCATTGGCTCTGTGGTGTTGGGTGCTCTGGTTGTAGGCGCTTGGCCACCTGCCGCGCAATATCACCAAAGGATGACATCCCTGATCTCGACTGGAAGTCAGAGCGCCACTTGAGCGCGTGGATTCCTCTGGATCAATCTGAGGTCGGCGAAGGATTTTTTAGTGAATATCGAAGAAAGTGCCTATGGATAAAAATACGGGGGACCCAATGAGGGGAATAATCCTGGCCGCAGCGGCGGCACTGACCATAACATCTGCAACGGCAGCGTTGGCAGAAGAGCATTACTGGCGCCATGAAACCGTGCAGGGCTTTGAAAAATACTATACGTCCACAGAGGATGGTTCCCATTTCATCATCTGGTGCAATCCAGCGCGCGGGCTTGCCGGCGCGATCCTCGACATCGACATCAAGGGCCACAACGCCCCGGCCCGCAAGACGATCAAGATCGTGCTCGACCGCTCGGCCTTTGACGTGGCCGCCGATGAGCAGGGCTATGTGAAATCGGATTGTCCGGCCTGTGCCGATCGGTCGGAAATGCTCTGGAAAAAGCTCGAAGGGGCCAAGAACCTGGCCGTCCGGTTCTCCGACGAGAGCTATTCACAATTCTCCCTGCGCGGGGTTCGCGAAGTGCTGAAGGGCTCCCCTTGCGCGCCTGGACGCAGTTCCTGAGGCGCGTGCACACTTGAAGGGAACCGCCGTCACTCGGCGACTGGATTTCTGCAAGGCTCTGGCCTATGACGCAGGCGCCTGCGCCCCCGCCGGCGCGGGCGCCTGCCCGCCTTTGCCCGCCCGCCATTGCAGGAGCCGGACGCATGGACGTCATTTATCTCGAGGACCTCGCCTTTTTTGCCTACCATGGGCTCTATGAGGAAGAGACGCGGCTCGGACAGCGGTTCCATGTTGACCTCACCTGCTGGCTCGATCTCGGGCCTGCCAGCCGCGAGGACGACTACGCCCTGACCGTCTGCTACGGAACATTGACCCGGGTGATCGAAGGCGTGGTGACCGGTTCGCGTTTCAAACTCATTGAACGGCTCGCCGGAGCTATTGCCGAAGCGGTGCTGGCCGCCGATCCACGCATCGACAAGGTGCGCATCCGCGTGCACAAACCGGGCGCCCCGCTGCCAATTTCCTCCGGCCGGGCCAGTGTCGAGATCGAGCGTACACGCGAAAGTTAATGCCAGGGCCTTACTACTGGCCCTTTTCTGCTTATTTTAAAGATGTGCTCTGGTCCCGGGTCTGGCCGTCACAGTTTGATGACCCAGCCTGCGGCAGAGGCCGTTTATTGGAGCAGCCCATGCCCATCCCATCACTTCGCACGAAAACCCGGCCAGGCATCGCCTGCATTGCCGTCGCACTCACCACGCTCTTCGCCACCACCACGGCAAGCCTTGCCCGGCCAGACCTGCGCCAGATGACCTGCCGCGAGGCGCAGCAGACTCTTTTGCGCAATGGCGCCGTCGTGTTCACCACCGGCCCGAACACCTATGACCGCTTTGTCACCAGCCGCGCCTACTGCGACAGCTGGGAAGAGGCCGTTCCGGCCTATCAAAAAACCCGCGATGCACCACAATGCCAGATCGGTTTCCAGTGTGAAGAGCCCCTGTTTCGTCGCGGCGGACGGCTTTTCGACGATTAAGAATGACGAAAGCCTGAGAGTAATGACAGTAACAAAATAAATTTTACTGCTGTGCACCTAACACCACCACTCAAGTCTCAAAAGTCAAAAAAATAGATCAAGAAAAAATTTCTTCCATCTCACTTATTCAGAAGACATGTACTTAGATCAAAAATAGAAAATCAATTATCCATTTCATTTCATAATAATACAACCCTTGATGCAAGTGCGCCCGATTTAAAATTTTCAAATTATTGAAATTTAATCGTTCATTTACGCGGCGCGCTCAATCTTCCCCTACGGCAAAACTGCCTTCTCGGAGAGATTGTAATGCGGATTTCCACACTTGTCTTCATAGCGGCCGGTATCTCTGCAGCAGCTGGCGCTGGTCTCGTGTTTGCGCTGCAGCAAGCTCACCTCGCAAACGTACATCTCGAGGAGGCCATCGAGGGCAAGTACCAGTCATACTTGCTGGCCGACGAATTGCGCCAGAGTTCGGATGACCTGACGCGCCTTGCCCGCACCTATGTGGTGACCGGCGAAGCCCAGTATGAGGCGCAGTACAATGCGATCCTTGCCATCCGCAATGGCGAGAAGCCGACGCCACAGAGCTATCACCGTATCTACTGGGACTTCGTCGCCGCAGGCACGGCCAAGCCGCGTCCGGACGGCGAGACCAGCGCCTTGCTTGACCGCATGGTTGAGGCCGGCTTCACCCCGGCGGAACTGGCGCTGCTTGACGAAGCCAAAAAGAACTCCGATGGCCTGGTGAACCTCGAAGTCGAGGCGATGAACTACGTCAAGGGCCTCGACAAGGACGGCAAGCCAATCGCGGCCGACGACCCGAGCAAGCCGATCAAGATGCTGCACAGCACCCAGTATCATGGCTTCAAGGCCAATATCATGAAGCCGGTCGACCAGTTTTACGAACTGATGGAGCAGCGCACCCAGACGGCTATCGAGACTGCCCAGGCAGAAGACCGCACAGCGAGCTTGATCCTCAACATTTCCATCGCGATTACCCTTGCAACACTGTTCGGGCTGGTTGCGCTCGTCTTTTTCGGCATGCTGCGCAGCATGAACCGGCTGGGCAAGGACATGACGACAATCGCCAGTGGCGCTATCGACATGCAGATCGCCGCTCTGGGACGGAAGGACGAAATTGGCGACATGGCCACCGCCCTGGAAAGCTTCCGCCAGTCCCTGATCGAGAAGCGGGCGATGGAAAGCCGCCAGGCCGAAGAAGCCGCAGCCGTGAACCAGCGGATTGCCGCTGAACGGCGCAGCATTGCCATGTCGTTCAATGACCGCGTCGCCGGCATCTTTGGCGATCTGTCGGGCTCGGTGAAGGATCTGCAGGGCATCTCCGGCCAGCTCAAGCATTCGGCCAGCGCAACGGACGAGCAGTCCCGCCGCTCGCTGGTGGCGACGTCCGAGGCCGGCTCCGCCGCCCAGACTGTGGCATCTGCGACCACCGAGCTGACCTCGTCCCTGTCAGAGATCACCTCGCGCATCACCCATGTGAAGACGCGTATCGGCGCTGCAAGTTCAGTTTCGTCCGAGGCCAGCACCAACATGGAGCGGCTCGACAAGATGGCGGAGAGCATCGGCACCGTCATCGGCCTCATCCAGGACATTGCCGAGCAGACCAACCTCCTGGCTCTCAACGCCACCATCGAGGCCGCCCGCGCCGGCGAATCCGGCAAGGGCTTCGCGGTCGTGGCTGCCGAAGTGAAGACGCTCGCCAACCAGACCGCCCGGGCAACCGACGACATCCGCACCCAGATCGAGGCGATCCAGAGCTCGACCTCCAGTTCGGTTTCCTCGATCAACTCGATCAACGGCATCCTGACTGAAATGGAAGGCTTCGTGGAGGATCTCGCCTTCTCGATTGCCCAGCAGGAAGAGGCAACCGGCGAAATCGCCCGTGCCGCCCAGGTCTCGACCCACAACACCGACACCCTGACCCAGTCGGTCAACCAGGTTGGCGCGATGACCCAGGACAACAGCCGCCTCGCCGACAAGCTGCAGGAAGAGGCCCACACCCTCAACCAGCGCGCATCCGTGTTGCAGCAGGCCATCGAAGCCTTCGTGTCCGAGACTTCCGTCAAGGCTGCCTGAAGGCCTGACCGAAAGACGCGCAGACATCAAAAAAGGGCGGATTCGCGGATCCGCCCTTTTTCATTCAAGCGCCCCATCACGTCATCCCGGCCCAACTGAGCGCAAGCGAAGTGCCGAGCCGGGATCCAGAAATCAGCCGCGCGAAGCGCGACAAGCCAGATGCAGCGGAGACTTTGAGATCATCATTGCTATGAGCTCGCTCACGCTCGCACTGATGTGCTGGATTCCGGATCTGCGGTTCGCTCATGCTCACCTTGTCCGGAATGACGGTGTCTTGTCTGAAAAAGGGCGGATCCCAGGATCCGCCCTTTTTCATTCAGCGTCGTGATGCGCCTGTCCGGCATTGCGGCTCAGAGCGGGATGTTGTCGTGCTTCTTCAGCGGCATTGCCACTTTCTTGGCACGCAGCAGCGCCAGCGCGCGGGAGACGCGCTTGCGGGTGGAATGGGGCATGATCACTTCGTCGATATAGCCGCGCTCGGCTGCAACGAAGGGGTTGGCGAAGCGGGTCTCGTAGTCCTTGGTCCGCTTGGCGATCTTGTCCTTGTCGGCCAGTTCCGAGCGGTAGAGGATCTCGACCGCGCCCTTGGCCCCCATCACCGCGATCTCGGCCGTCAGCCAGGCGTAATTGATGTCGCCGCCGATATGCTTGGAGCTCATCACGTCATAGGCGCCGCCATAGGCCTTGCGGGTGATGACGGTGACTTTCGGAACGGTCGCTTCGGCATAGGCAAACAGCAGCTTGGCGCCATGCTTGATCAGGCCGCCATACTCCTGCGCCGTGCCCGGCAGGAAGCCCGGAACGTCGACGAAGGTGACGATCGGGATGTTGAAACAGTCGCAGAAGCGCACGAACCGCGCGGCCTTGCGGCTGGCGTCACTGTCCAGAACCCCCGCGAGCACCATCGGCTGGTTGGCAATGATGCCGACCGTCCGGCCCTCGAGGCGGCCGAAGCCGGTAATGATGTTCTTGGCAAAGCCGGCCTGGATCTCGAAGAAGTCGCCCTCGTCGACCGTCTTCAGCACCAGTTCCTTCATGTCATAGGGCTTGTTCGGATTGTTCGGGATCAGCGTGTCGAGGCTGAGGTCGAGCCGCGACGGATCGTCGTGGCAATCGACTTCTGGCACATCGGCCGCGTTGTTCATCGGCAGGAAGTCGATGAGGCGGCGCATTTCCAGAAGCGCCTCGACGTCATTGTCGAAACCGCCATCGGCGATGGAGGACTTGGTGGTGTGAACGCTTGCCCCGCCCAGTTCCTCGGCCGTCACCGTTTCATTGGTCACGGTCTTCACCACATCCGGGCCGGTGACGAACATGTAGGACGTGTCGCGCACCATGAAGATGAAGTCGGTCATCGCCGGCGAATAGACATCGCCGCCAGCGCAGGGGCCCATGATCAGCGAGATCTGCGGGATCACGCCCGAGGCAATCACGTTGCGCTGGAACACCTCGCCATAGCCGGCAAGCGCCGCCACGCCTTCCTGGATGCGCGCGCCACCGGCATCAAACAGCCCGATGATCGGAGCCCGGTTCTGCAGCGCCATGTCCTGGATCTTGATGATTTTTTGGGCATGGGTTTCGGACAGCGATCCGCCGAAGACCGTGAAATCCTTGGAAAAGACATAGACGACACGGCCATTGACAGTGCCCCAGCCGGTGACAACGCCGTCACCGGGGATATGCGCCTCGTCCATGCCGAAGTCGGTGCAGCGGTGCTGCTTGAACATGTCGAATTCCTCGAAGGATCCTTCATCGAGGAAAATATCGATGCGCTCGCGGGCGGTCAGCTTGCCGCGCGCGTGCTGGGCGTCGATGCGCTTCAATCCGCCGCCGAGCCGCGCGGTTTCGCGCCGGTGTTCCAGTTCGGCAAGGATTTCCTTCATGGTGTGCCCCTTTGGCATGACGTGCTTTGGCATCGGTCTATCATGAGCGCGCAAAGCCCGGAAAGTCAGCACAAAGATGGACGCCGGGCCTCTAGCGGGCCATGGACAGTCAGGCAAGCCCGACATTGTGCCTAAAGGGAAGGCAGCCAAGCGTGAAGATTGCGCTTTTGCAGACCCAAGTGATTTGCAATGCTTGCCTAAATGATCGGCAAACGACGACGGGGGAGAACATGGCCGCTGACCGGGTGGTGTTCAACGAAATGCTGGGAACGGACGGCGTTGTCCGTCCCGCCTATTCCCGGCTCGCTGACTGGCTGGACAAACAGCCAAAGGGCTTTCTGTCGCGCAAGAACCGCGAGGCGGAGACCATTTTCCGAAGGCTGGGCATTACCTTCGCCGTCTATGGCGCGCAGGAGGCGACGGAACGGCTGATCCCCTTCGATCCGATCCCGCGCATCCTGTCGGCCGGGGAATGGCGGCGCCTGTCGGCCGGCATCGACCAGCGCGTGCGCGCGCTCAATGCCTTCCTGCATGATATCTATCACCGACAGGAGATCATCCGCGCCGGCCGCATCCCCGCCGACCTCATACTCCAGAACGCCGCCTTCCTGCCCGAGATGGTCGGCTTCACCCCGGCGAGGCGTGTCTATTCTCATATCATTGGCACTGATCTCGTTCGCGTTGGCGAGAATGACTTTTATGTTCTGGAGGATAACACCCGCACCCCGTCCGGCGTCTCTTACATGCTGGAAAACCGGGAAACGATGATGCGGATGTTCCCGGACCTGTTCCAGATGCACCGGGTCGCCCCGATCGAGCGTTATCCCGAGTTGCTGCGGCAGACGCTGGAGAGCGTTGCGCCGGAGGGGGCGAACGGGGATCCGACCATCTGCATCCTGACCCCGGGGATCTACAACTCGGCCTATTTCGAACACGCCTTCCTCGCCGACCAGATGGGCGTCGAACTGGTCGAGGGCAGAGATCTTTTCGTTGACAATGGAAAGGTCTGGATGCGGACGACGCGCAAGCCGAAGCAGGTGGATGTCATCTACCGCCGCATCGACGATGCCTTCCTCGATCCCCTCACCTTCCGGCCGGACTCGATGCTGGGCGTGCCGGGCCTGTTCGATGCCTATCGTGCCGGCACGGTGACGATCTGCAATGCGCCGGGCACCGGCATTGCCGATGACAAGGCGATCTATGCCTATGTCCCGGACATCATCGAGTTCTACACCGGGCAGAAGCCGATCCTGAACAACGTGCCGACCTGGAACTGTTCACGGCCCGATGACTTGGCCTATGTGCTCGACAACCTCGCCGACATCGTCGTCAAGGAAGTGCATGGCTCGGGCGGCTATGGCATGTTGATCGGCCCGACCGCCTCGAAACGAGAAGTCTCCGCTTTCCGCGAGATTCTGAAGGCCAATCCGACCAACTACATTGCCCAGCCAACGCTGGCACTATCCGCTTGCCCGACGCATGTGGCCTCGGGCGTCGCCCCGCGCCATGTCGATTTGCGCCCCTTCGTGCTGATCGGCGATCAGGTGCGCATCACGCCGGGCGGATTGACACGCGTCGCGCTGAAGAACGGCTCCCTGGTGGTCAATTCCAGCCAGGGCGGCGGCACCAAGGATACCTGGGTTCTGGAGGACTGATCGCATGCTTGGCCGTACCGCCTCCTCCCTGTTCTGGATGTCGCGCTATCAGGAACGCGCCCACAACACTGCCCGGCTGCTCGAAGCAGCCTGGCGCACCGCCATGCTGCCGCATCTTGGCACCGATCCTGCCGGCGACTGGCGCTCCGTTCTTGTCGGGGCAGGCTGCGAAGCCGCCTATCTGGAAAAGGTCGGCGAGATCACCCAGCGCGGCGTCGTCAACTTCATGCTGTTCGACAAGAGCAATCCGTCCTCGATCCATTCCGGACTGGAGACCGCCCGCAACAATGCCCGCTCGGTGCGCACCGGCATCACCTCCGACATGTGGGAGGCGATCAACACCACCTGGATCGAGTTTGCCGACGTCAAGCCGCAGACCGTGTCCCAGGACAAGCTGCCGGAGTTCGTCGCCTGGATCGGCCAGCGGGCGCTGCTGTTTCGCGGCGCATTGCTCGGCACCATCCTGCGCGACGATGGCTACCACTTCTCGCAGCTCGGCCACTTTGTCGAGCGCGCAGACCATACCGCCCGGGTGCTGGACACGCGCTACTGGATCTTCCTGCCTGACACCGATGTTGGCGGCAGTGCCCATCACCACCAGTGGACCTCGATCCTGCGGGTCATGTCAGGGCTCAGGAGCTACCGCTTCGCCTATCCGGATTCCCGCATCAGGGGCGTCAATGTCGCGGACTTCCTGATCCTGCGCCGGGAAATGCCACGGTCTCTGGCCCATTGCTACGACTGGATCACGGGCACCATGGCCGACCTCACCGCCTTCTATGGCGACGAGATGCCAAGCGCGGCCCAGGCCGCCGTGATCCACGAGCAGCTGCGCAGCGGCTCGATGGCTGACATCTTCGACAGTGGCCTGCACGAATTCCTGAGCGACTTCACCTTGCGAAACAACAAGTTCGCCGACCGGCTCGCGCGCGACTACAATTTCGCCTGAGGCCTGCCGCCGCGGCCCGAGGAACCCTGATCATGCGCCTCACAGTTCGTCACACAACCCGCTACCGCTATGACAGTCCGCTCGCCAATGCGATGCAGCAGCTGCGGCTGACCCCATCGGACTGTGCCAGCCAGCGGATTCTCAGCTGGTCCATCACAGCGCCGGGCATGGACCGGGCCACCGCCTACCACGATGCCTTTGGCAACCTGGTGCACATGATTTCCTCGAGCCTGCCGATCGAGGAAGTCGAGATTACGGCGTCCGGCGAGGTGGAAACCGCTGATCTTGCCGGCGTCATCGGCCATGAGGCCGGCGAGGCGCCCGTGCGGATCTACACGCGTGTCACGTCGCTGACCGAAGCCAATCCGGCAATCCGCAAACTGTCGCAGCTGATCACATCCGACGACCAGATTTCCGGCTGCCACGCTCTGATGCACGCCATTCGCGACAAGGTCGGCTATCGCATCGGGGTCACCGAAACCCATGCCTCCGCCATCGAGGCCCTGGCCGCCGGCGAAGGCGTCTGCCAGGATCATGCCCATATCTTCATTGCTGCCGCGCGCGCCGCCGGTATCCCTGCGCGCTACGTCTCGGGCTACCTTTATCTGGACGAACAGCAGGAGTCGGAGGCCCATCACGCCTGGGTCGAAGCCTGGCTGGAAGGACTGGGCTGGGTCGGGTTTGATGTCTCCAACGGCTTGTGCCCGACGGATCGCTATATCCGCTTGACGCTGGGGCTAGACTCGCGCTCCGCTTCTCCGATCCGGGGAATCCGTTTTGGCGGCAAGGAGGAGAACCTTCACGTCGAGGTGGATGTCCTCCGGGCGGAAGGGCAACAACAGCAGCAATAGCCGCGCCATCCGGGCCGCCGCTATCAGAGGCAGACGATACGTGACTTATTGCGTCGGACTAAAACTGGACCGGGGGCTGGTGTTCGCCGCCGACACACGCACCAATGCGGGCGTGGACAACATCGCCTGCTTCAAGAAGCTGCACACATGGGAATTGCCCGGCGAGCGCTGTTTCACGCTGCTGACCGCCGGCAATCTCGCGATCACCCAGTCCGTGGTCACCATCCTGAGCGAACAGATCGCATCTCCGACGCTCAATCCGGTGAATCTCATGACCGTCGACACCATGTTCCAGGCCGCCCGGCTGATTGGCCAGGCGGTGCGGGATGTACGCGCCCTCGACGGCGAGGCGCTGGCGACCAACGCAGAGAGCTTTTTCCTGACAATGATCCTTGGTGGCCAGATCAAGGGCGAGGACCCTCGCCTGTTCCAGATCTATTCAGCCGGCAATTTCATCGAGGCAACGTCGGATACGATGTTCTTCCAGATCGGCGAGCACAAATACGGCAAGCCGATCCTGGACCGGGTGACCCGCCGCGACATGCGGCTGGGCGAGGCCGCCAAGCTGGTCCTGTTGTCCTTCGACAGCACCTTGCGCTCCAACCTGTCCGTCGGAATGCCCATCGACCTGATGCTCTACAACACGGACAGTTTCACGACCAAGCGCCAGAAGCGGATCCACAAGGACGATCCCTATTTCCAGACCCTGTCAGCCGCCTGGTCGAGCGCCCTGCGCAAGGCCTTCACGGAAATCGAGGAATTCGAGATCTGATCAGGGGGCGAAGGCTCGTCCGCCAGAGCCTGCGCCAGAGGCGTGGGGCGGCCGCAGCAGCCTACCGGTCAGGCAGAGCGAACCGCAGCAAGGATCAGCGCCGCAGCGTCATACTCGGTGCGCTTGTAGGTCCGAACACGCCTGGCTTCGTCGTCCTCGCCCCACAGCTCCGCATTCCAGTCTTCATCCACATGCGCCGCCGCCCACAAGGCCTCGGCGGGATGCTCGCCGCGCGCCAGCAAGAAGCCGATGACGGCTGACCCGGTGATCGAGGTCACCGTGTGCAGGGCCGCCAGTTGCAGCGGGGTGAAACCATCCAGCAGCCGGCGATAGGCTGCGACAAGGGCATCATCCTGCGCCACATGGGTGACACCGGCGATCAGGCGGAACTGGCCGCCGAGGGTCCCCCCTACCCTTTCCAGCAGCGGATCCCAGGTCAGTCGCTGGCGTTCGGCCAGACGCTCAGGGTCGCTGGCCCGGTAGCACAGCGCATCATTGCCGGCATAGCGGGCAATCTCGTCGGCAACCTCGGTGAAACGGATCGACACGGCATCGATGGCGGCATTTGCCATGCGGGTCAGCGGCATCACGCCCGGGTTGATGACGGTCTCCTGCGCCTCCCACTCGGCAGCCACAGCTTCGGCCAGCGCCCGGGCAGGCAGGGTGAGCAAATTGCGGGCCGGTGTCTTGACCTGGCGACCATCCAGCGTGACGGCAAAGCCGCCTTCAACTTCCGCAATACCGACTGATGTGTAGAAGCGTTTGGGCAGATCCCGCCGGGACAGTTCCCGGGCCCGCTCGACCGGATCATATTTGGCAAGATCCGCGCTCAGATCCTCGAAAATATCGCGCATCAGGCTTTCTCCATGGCCCAGCCGAGCTGGCTTGCCAGCGCGCTTTCAAGGGCCGAAAAGGTATCGATGATGAGATCCGCGCCGGCCTCTGCGAGCAAGGCGCCCTCATGGTAACCCCAGGTGACGCCAATCGCATGAGCCCCGGCGGCACGGGCCATCTGCATGTCGAAGCTGGTGTCGCCAATCATCACGGTCCGGGCAAGCTCGGCGCCTGTCTCGGCAACGGCCCGCAGGATCATGTCCGGATGGGGTTTTGAAGGGCTCGTATCGGCCGTCTGGATGGTGACGAAGCGCCCCTCCAGACCGTGCACCTGGAGAAGATGCGCAACGCCGCGCCGCGCCTTGCCGGTGGCAAGGCCAAGCAAGACGTCGCTGCGCGCGCCAAGCCGCTCGACGACCTCGCGTGCGCCAGGATAGAGCGGATCAAAGTCCAGCCCCTGCTCCCGCCGCTCCCGCTTCGAAGCACGGTAGGCGGCCGCCATCGGCAACACCTTGTCCTGATGCTCGGGACCGACCAGTTGGGCAAAGGCCCGTTCCAGCGACAGTCCGACGATCGACAGGGCCTCCCGCCTGCCGGGCATGGGAAGGCCTACGGCAGCAAATCCGACCTCAAGACCATGCAGGATGGTCTCCTGACTGTCGACCAGCGTGCCATCGCAATCAAACAGGATGAGATACATGCGGGTAGGTCCATGCCTCAGGCCGGAGGACGGCGGCTCAGTCCACTTCGTCCTGCTCTTCGACATAGTCGCCGACGTCGAAGCCCAGGAGGTTCCAGGTCTGCTGCATATGCGGCGGCAACGGCGCCGACACATCGATCTTCCCGTGGCCGGACGGATGCGGGATGATGATCCGGCGCGCCAGCAGGTGCAGCCGGTTCTGGATGCCGCCGGGCAGCTCCCAGTTCTCGATGTTGAAGTACTTGTCGTCGCCGATGATCGGATGACCGATATGCGCCGCATGGGCACGCAGCTGATGCGTGCGGCCGGTGACCGGCTTCATGGTCACCCAGGACAGTTTCTGCGCTGATTGCTCGACCACATTGTAGAGCGACACGGCGTGTTGCGCCTCGTCCTCGCCATGCCGGGCAATCTTCATCCGCTCCTCGCTCTCGTCCCGGGCCAGGAAGGTCGAGATACGGCCCTGGCGCGGCCGGGGAACACCGGCGAGCATCGCCCAGTAGATCTTGCGCGTGTTGCGATGGCGGAAGTTCTTCGTCAGTTCCTGCGCCGCCTGACGGGTCTTGGCCACGAGAATGATGCCCGACGTCTCGCGGTCGAGACGATGCACCAGACGCGGCTTGTTGCCCTTGCTGTCCGTGAAGGCATCGAGCATGCCATCGAGATGCCGCTTCAGGCCCGAGCCGCCCTGCACGGCCAGGCCGACCGGCTTGTTCAGCACCATCACCATACTGTCCTCGAACAGCATCATGTCCTCGACGGCCTTGCGGTCATCGTCGATCAGCTTGCTCGACTTCGGCCGCGCATTCATGCGGTCGTCGGCCTTCAGCTCGATGCCAAGCGGCGGGATGCGCACACTCTGCCCGACGGCGAGCCGGGTGGCGCTGTCAGCGCGCTTGCCGTCGACGCGCACCTGACCGGTGCGCAACAGCTTCTGCAGGTGGCCGAAGCCAAGACCCGGGAAGTGCACCTTGAACCAACGGTCAAGGCGCATGCCGGCCTCGTCGGCGGACACGGTTTTCAGTTCAATACCAGACATACGGATCTCATTGTGACGCGGCAGCCCTTGCAGCCCATGCCGCCAGACCGGACGCTGTCCAGCGCTGTGACCAGTGTCGCAGCCGGGCTAGAAAAAAGCGATGCCCGACCGTGGTCTGCCACAGCCTATTGTCATTGCGCCTCTCATAAGCGCGCAAGGGCAAATTGGCAAAGGAATTCCTCAGAAAGCCTCAACTGACGGCACGCGCCAGGGCCAGACCGGCAAAAAGCGCGGCGATGGAGACCACGACAGAGGCGAGCACGTACGTGAGTGCCAGATGCGTATCGCCCCGCTCCCAAAGCGCTGAAACATCCAGGGAAAAGGCGGAGAAAGTGGTGAACCCGCCAAGAACTCCGGTCGCAAAGAACAACCGCAGACCGGTTGGCAGGCCGCCGGTCTGGCGCGTCAGCCAGCCAATGAACAGGCCCATGACCAGCGAGCCGACAATGTTCACGGTCAGCGTCGCATAGGGAAAGCCCGTGCCCAGCAGGCGCGGCACATGGGTGTTCACCCCATGTCTGAGCCCTGCACCAATCGCCCCGCCAAGCATCACCAGAAGATAGTCCACGTTGTTCCAGTCTCTCGAAACCGGCTCAGTCCGGAGCCTTTCCCACATTCCCGTCCGTTGTGGACGCAGCTTCAAAGGTCTTCACGGTCTCATCATAGCGAGGGTCGATGGTGCCGCAAATCCGGTCCCAGAATGAGAAGAAGTTGGCGTAATTGTACTTGAAGCGCGAATGATGCTGGTCGTGGAAGGTCACACAGACCATCGGCGAGGGCATGCGCGACAAGGGCGAGGCATAGAACTCGAAGCCGGAGTGTCCAATCGTGCCGTTGAAGTGGTCCCAGAGCCGGTGCGCGATCAGCACTTCCACCGGAATCGGCAGGACCAGCGGCGCCCAGAGGTAATAGCTCTGCATCACGAACGCATCGACCAGGTCGTCGCTGTAGGTGCTCCAGACCGTCGGGGCGACGGAGCGATGATGCTCGGCATGGAACCGGTACATCAGCGGCGTGTGCATGAACCGGTGCGCCCAGTAGAACCAGGCATCGAAGACGACCACAGACACCACAAACATCACGATGACCGACCACCATGACAGGTCCAGCGGCGTCACGAATGTATAGCCCTTTACCGACAGGAAGATGCCGCCCGCCATGCAGCCGGCTGTCACCAGCAGCGAGATCACGCTCTGGCGGATTTCCCGCGCCTTGCGCTTTTCCCCGCGCCGGCCCTGCTGGATCCGGCGGTCCGGATGGCGATTCTGGATCGCGACCAGAACCCACCCGGTCAGAAAATAGAGCGCAACATTGATGGCGTAGACGGCCGCCCAATAGGGCAGGAATTCGAGTAAAACTCCGCCGGCACTCGTCAGTCCAGTCATCCGCTCTGCCTCTTCGTCCGCCCGCAACAGGCCCGGTGCCGGATCACAAGGCCGTCCGGTACAGGACACTCAGGTCATTGCCGATCCTGTGTCCTTCATAGACCGGGGAAAGCAGACCTGAAAAGGCCATACGAGCGTAAAACCGGCTGCCACGGCCGGCGAAGCCTGTCGTCTTCAGTCCAGCCGGGCTGCAATCAGAGCCTCGATTGACGGGATCAGCTCCGGATCGGAGGCGAGGAACGGCCTCTCCTCCTCGATAATTGCCTGGAACAGCCGGCGACGCAGACCACGCACCTGGTCTTCCGGCAGGCGTTTGACCTGAATGGACGACTGAAGGATCGCGACAAGCCGATCAGCGGCCGTCAGCCGCCCCCAGAGATAATCATGCTCGCGCCAGGACCGGTTGAAAAAGGCACCAAACGTGTTCAGCGCCGAGCCCTTCAACTGAAACCCTTCGTCCAGCAACGAACTGGCATCGCGTGGACTGATCCGGTCGACCAGGGTCTCGTTGACTTCGGAGAAATCATTGCGCTGGAACACCGGCAACGTGATCAGGTCGTAGAAGGCAAAGCCGATATAGGCACGCGTCAGTTCGCGGCGCAGCAGCGGGACAAGATAAGTGAACGACATGACAGCAAAGACGTCATCATGCAGCCGGTCCAGATTGACCAGCCCCATGTGGCGGCCGATCTGCTCCATCACCGCTTCGAGATGCGACAGGTCGATGCTGCCACCTCCCACCGCCAGTTCGGCCGCAGCCTCGGCGATTTCGAACGGATAGGACTGCGCCGACCAGCAACCCTGCAGCTTGTCGATCTGTTCATAGAGTTCGCGCTTCAACGCATCGAGGTCATCGGGCTTCTGGGCTGCAACCTCATGCGCCCGCGACTGATAGAAACTGTTCAGCTTGCGCACGACAAAACGCAGGCGACGGATGCGGTAGTCGACATCAAGCAACCTGAGGAAGGCGATGATCCGGTCCGGGCGTGCAGGCGGTTCCGCTTTCGATCGGCCGTGGCCTTGCCCCTCAACGACGGACGCGTCGCGGAGAAACGTCCGCATGGCTTCGATGACATCCTCCTCCTGAAGGATCACACCTGCACGCGCCGAAAGCGCTGCAATCAGGCTGGAAACACGCTCCGCCAACGCTTGCAGCTTCAGCGTCTGGTAGCCCAGATGCGCGTAGCCGGCCTGACGATGTGCAGCTTCATTGGCGGCAGTCCGGCACTGGGTCAGTTCCTCGATGGTCAAAGGCTTATCGCCGGCATCCGGCAGGATCCGCGCGACTTCGCGCTCAACCATCGGTTCCGTATCGGCGATCACCTCGGCAAGACGGCGGGCGCGACGATTTCGCGCCTCGATGGCCCGCAGATCATCGCCAATCGGCTCATTGCGCGGGATATGAGCCAGAGACGACAGGATCACCCGGAAAAAGCCGGGCACGCTGTCGCCGTCAGGCAGCTTGCCGCGCTCGCCGCTTGATGGCACTGGATCGACATAGACCAGACGCCGGGCCACTTCACGCGTTGCCGGACGTTCGCCAATGGCTGCGATCACCGGTGCGAAGGGCTTGTTCATGACGACGCTGCCATCAACAAAGGCACGGCGCAGGAGATCATCCTCGGTTCCGCCGAGGATGCCGGTCAGGAAGGACATGCGGGTGTCCCAGGTCTCGCCACGCTCGGCCAGAACCTTGTCCATCTCGCCGATTGTCGCCGGCGGAAAGGCGCCCGGGAAGCTGGACGTTGCCCTTGCGGCAAAGACATGTGCCGGTGCGAAGGCCGGTGTGAACTGGCTGTCCAGAACGCCCGGTGTCCGGTGATGGCAGGAGAACTTCAGGATCCGGCGATGCTCGCGTTCATCGATATAGACGGGTTCGTCAATGCGGATCCTTTGGCTGCGGCCATGATAGTCCGTCAGCGTCACGAACAGATCAAGGGTCTGGCCATTGGGCACCAGCGTTGCCTTCGAGCGCCAGTCCCTGTCCATCTCGCGGCAGGCATCCAGCATCCAGCCAATGTAGCGTTCCCCGGAAAAGGGCGGCGTGAACCAGCGCGACTGGGTCAGGAGCCGCAGCTTCTCCCGCGTCTCGGCGCTGGTGATCTGCGCCTTGAGGCCTGAGGTGATCATCCGGTCAATGACCGGCGACATGCCGCTTTTGAGGAACCTCGACAATCCGTCCTGCGGCTGCGCCAGCCTGGTGACATCGGCATTCTCGAGCCACAGGTTGCGATGGGCATCCAGCGGCAGGTCATGGGCGATGGCTCGGGCCAGCATGACGCCGTTGACCCCGCCCGCAGATGCGCCGGCAATCGTGTCGACAACCACCCGGACGTTGATATCCGGATCATAGGCCTGCAGCAACGCGATGTAGGCGCGTGTCGTGGGAGACAGCAGAGAGCAGCTTGCCTCATCCTCGAGGTCGAGCGGCTCGCGCGCGCCATGGCAGCTCGACGCCTTGACCAGGTTGAGGATCTCGCGGCTGACCCCATGCATGTAGATCGCCAGCGATACGCCGCCGTAGAAGACCAGCGCCAGGCGGATCTCGATCTGCTTCATGATGGCCCCCGATCCCAAGGATGCAGCGCCCCCCGGCGCGCCTCCTCCTCCAGCCCTATCTAGCCACGGCGGGTATTTCGGCTTTGCTAAGAGTGGAAAAATCTAGTCCCGGCGACGCTCGCGGCGCAACCTTGCCCAATAGTCGAGCCGCTTGCGGATTTCCCGCTCGAAGCCGCGCTCCGGCGGATCATAGAAGGTCTGCCGGCCCATGCTGTCCGGAAAATAGTCCTGACCGGAGAACCCGTCCGGAGCATCATGGTCATAAGCATACCCCTCGCCATAGCCTTCGGTCTTCATCAGCTTGGTCGGCGCATTCAGGATATGCTTGGGTGGCAGCAGCGACCCATTGGCCTTGGCAGCCCGCACCGCCGCCTTGTAGGCCACATAGACGCCGTTGGATTTCGGGGCCGTCGCAAGATAGACGACACATTGCGCCAGCGCCAGTTCCCCTTCGGGAGAGCCGAGCATCTGATAGGCATCGCGTGCCGCATTCGCCTGCACCACCGCCTGGGGATCGGCCAGGCCGATATCCTCGACCGCCATGCGGATCAGGCGCCGGGCGAGATACATCGGATCCTCGCCGCCATCCAGCATGCGGCAGAACCAGTAGAGCGCCGCATCAGGGTCAGACCCGCGCACGGACTTATGCAGTGCCGAAATGAGATTGTAGTGGCCGTCCTGACCTTTGTCGTAGATCGGGGCGCGCCGCTGCACGATGTCCTGCAGCCGGGCCGCATCAAACACCTCGCCGGGCTGCGCTGCCCGCCAGACGTCCTCTGCCAGTGTCAGGGAAGAGCGTCCGTCGCCATCGGCCATGCGGATCAGGACAGCCCGTGCCTCAGCGTCCAGCGGGAGCGGGCGCCCCTCCTCGGTCTCCGCGCGGTCCAGCAGCTTGCCAATGGCCTCCGCATCCAGCGAACGGAAGGTCATCACATGGGAGCGGGACAACAGCGCCGCGTTGAGCTCGAAGGACGGGTTCTCCGTCGTCGCCCCCACCAGCGTGATCGTGCCGTCTTCCATCACCGGCAGGAAACTGTCCTGCTGGGCCCGGTTGAAACGGTGGATCTCATCGACGAACAGCAGCGTTCCGCGTCCGGCGAGCCGCCGCACCCGTGCCGTCTCGAACACCTTCTTCAGATCGGCAACGCCGGTGAAGATCGCCGAGACCTGTTCGAAGCCGAGATCCGTGGCATCGGCCAAGAGCCGCGCAATCGTCGTCTTGCCGGTGCCAGGTGGCCCCCAGAAGATCAGAGAGCCAAGCGTCCGGGTGCGCAGCATGCGCGACAAGGTGCCATCGGGGCCGAGCAGGTGATCCTGCCCGACGACATCGTCCAGACGCCGGGGGCGCAGCCGGTCGGCAAGCGGCCTCGGGCCGCTGGGTCCTTCGGGCGCGGCGAACAGGTCCCCCATGGCCTAGCTGCGCAAGACGAGGCGAGAGACTTCTCCGCCGCGCTTCACATCCAGCCGCCACAGCCGGGGTTGGCGTTTGGACGCCCGTTCGAGCATCGCCGTTGTCTCAATGCGTTCCTCGTTGACTGCAAGGACGATATCGCCAACCTGCAGGCCAACCCGCGCTGCCGGCGATCCGTCCGCAACCTCGGCAATGACCACGCCCTGCTCCAGCGCCTCCAGACCCAGTTCCTCCGCCACTGCCGGCGACAGATTCATCACCGTTGCGCCCTCGAAGGGCGAATAGCTGCGGATCAGCCTTGCATCCCTTGGCGTGGTTTCCGGCGCGACCTTCAAGGCGACCACCGCCTCGCTGTCCTTGCCGGCCCGGCGCAGCGTGAAGCGTGTCTCTCCGCCGACAGCCTTGGTGGCGAAGCGATAGCCGAAGGAATCCGGATCGAGCACTTCGACGCCGTCGACGGCGGTGATCAGATCCCCCACCTTGAGCCCGGCCTTGTCCGCCGGTGCGCCCGGGAAGACACGGGTCACCAGCACGCCGCGCGGCCGGTCGAGCCCCAGCGCCTCGGCGATCTCGGCGCTGACCACCTGCACGGTGGCGCCAAGCCAGGGCCGCTGGATCTTGCCGGCGGTGACGGCGGAATTGGCGACGAACTTGACCATGTTGGCCGGAATGGCAAAGCCGATGCCGTTGGAACCGCCGCCGCGCGAAAAGATCGCCGTGTTGATGCCGACCAGACGGCCTTGCATGTCGACCAGCGCCCCGCCCGAATTGCCCGGGTTGATGGCCGCATCGGTCTGGATGAAGAACTGGTAGTCAGTGATGCCAACCCGGGTGCGGGCCAGTGCCGAAACGATGCCTTGTGTGACAGTCTGGCCAACACCGAAGGGGTTGCCAATGGCCAGCACTATGTCGCCGACAGCCAGTGAGTCGGAGTCTGCGAACTCAACGTTGGGAAAATCATCCTGCCCGTCGCGAATGCGCAGGACGGCAAGATCGGTCCGCTCGTCCTTCAGGATAATATCAGCGTCGAATTCGCGGCGGTCTGCAAGCGCGACGCGCACCTCGTCGGCATCCTTGATGACGTGGTGGTTGGTAATGATCACGCCATCGGCGGAGATGATGACGCCGGATCCGAGCGAGGACTCCATCCGCTGCCGCGGCCGGTTGCCACCGGGTACCTGGTCGCCGAAGAAACGGCGGAAGAAGGGATCATCGAGGAAGGGCGATACAGGCTGCTGCACCAGACGGCTGGCATAAACGTTGACCACCGCCGGAGCGACGCCCTTGACGATGGGGGCAAAGGACAGCGTGATCTGCGCCTCGGAGACCGGAACCACCCGCTCCTGCGCAAACGCGGGGACCTGATCGGCAATGACACTCGCCAGCGCCAGGATGGCACAAGCTGTCAGCTTCAGACCCGACGCAATCGTTTTGGCCAGTCGCATCGACACTCTCCTTCCAGAACGACGAATCCGGCCGCCAAGGCCGGATTCGATACATGCCAGATAGGAACGCGCGGACGCAATGCCAAGCGCGGATGGAGAATGTCAGGCCGACCGCACCTGAGACAGGAAGGCCCGCACTTCCTGGTCGAGATGACTGGCCTGCTGCGACAGTTCGTCGGCAGAGGCGACAAATCCGCTCGCCGCCGTCCCGGTGCGATCCGTCACTTCGTTGACGCGCCGGATGTTGGAGGACACTTCCGCCGTGCCGCGCGCGGCGCGCTGGGTGTTGTTGGCAATGCCCTGCGTGGCAGCGCTCTGCTCCTCGACTGCAGAAGACACCTCGGTCACCGACATGGTGATCTCGTTGATTGTCTCCTGAATATCGGAAATGGCAGAGACGGCATCATCCGTCGCCGAGCGGATCGCGTCGATCTGCTGCTGGATTTCACCGGTAGCCTTACCTGTCTGGGAGGCCAGTTCCTTGACCTCGGAGGCAACCACCGCAAAGCCGCGTCCGGCTTCACCTGCGCGCGCGGCCTCGATTGTGGCATTGAGTGCCAGGAGATTGGTCTGGTCGGCGATGTCCGAAATCAGCGTGACGACCTCACCGATGCGATTGGCCGCCTCCGCGAGAGAACGGACGGTCGCATTGGTTGACTGGGCACGAACGGTCGCGGTCTGGGCAACGGTCGAAGACCGGTGGATCAGTTCGCTGATCTGGCGGATGGACCCCGAGAGCTGATCCGATGCCGAAGCAATCGACTGCACCTCTTCCATGGCCTGGTTCGACATGTCCGCAGCCCGCGCGGCGCTGTCACCGGCCACCGCCGTCATCTGCTGCACGTCCTTGGCTGCATCCTGCAGCGAATGGGCCGACTGCGACACGGCTGCGACAACCTTGCCGACGCTCGCCTCGAAGTCCTGCGCCAGGGTTGCCAGCATGGCCTTGCGCTGCTCCCCGATGGTCCGACCGCGTTCGCCTTCCTCGCGTGTCCGGCGCTCCTGCTCTTCGGCCGCGTTCTCGCGGATCGCAACGACGGCACGTCCGATCTCGCCAATCTCGTCGCCGCGCCGGGCAGCCTTGATATCCTCTCCCAGATTACCGTTGGCGATGGATTCAAGGGCGCCGACCAGCGTGGTCAGCGGGCGTGTGATGCTGCGTGCAAAAATGAGCGCAACGACGGCCGCAATCGCCAGGGTGATCAGGGTCCACAGCACCATCCGGTCGCGCATGGCAGTGACGGAGGCCATCGCCTCGTCAAGGCTCTTCTCCGCAACCACAGCATAGGTCTTGCCCATGAAGGAGATCGGACGGGCAACCACGATCCGCGCAATCCCGTCGCTCCCGAGAACCTCGCCACTGGCCTCAGTCCCGTTGAGCGCGGCGAGAACCGGTGCCGCGTCTGTCCGGGCGCTGAGGGCCGTCGGCTGAGCGGCGAGCGGCATGTTGGAGAGGACGACGCCGCCCTGCCCCACCAGATAGCTCTGACCGGTGCTGCCCATGCCGTCGCGGTCCGACAGGATGCTGTCCACCAATTCGGCGCCGACGCGCAGCGCCATAACACCCATGAACTTCTTCTCGCCGAAGGTCTCGATGACAACCGGCTGGGCGACGAAGAAGGACGGCGCATCACCGGCTGGCCCGTAGGGCGCGAAATCCGTGATGACCTGCGTCCCCGATGGTGTGTTTGCAGCTGCACCGAAAGCTTGCGCCAGTCCGGTCGACGCAACTGCGCCTTCGGATACGGATGCCAGGAAGTCAGGTCCCTTGGTCACCGAATAGAGGACATAGCCGTCTGGCAGGATACCGTAGATATCCCCGTAGCCACCAAGCTTCCATGTGTTCATGAAAGCGCTGTGCAATTCGCTGTGACGCCAGGAATACATCGTCTTGTTGTCGGAGCCGATCTGGGCGGCCCGGTCTGCCGCCGAACTGCCGGGCGCCTGATAGTATTCACGAATAGCCTGAAGATCGCTATCGATGTTCACCCGCGTTCCGGCAAGATCCTTCATCATCAAGGCCGCGCCGGCGCTGGTGGCAGCGTTGGTCAGGTCGGCACCGATGTTGCCCATCTTGGCATTGAGCAGGGACTGGCGCGCCTTGACCACCAGTTCAAGTTCCGCCCGCGCTGCCTGTTCCAGGCCGTCCCGGCCACTCACATAGCCGATGACCCCCACCGCCGTGCAGGCGGCGAGCACAAGTCCAAGGGTCAATGACGGGATAATGACGGAAAGGCGGAAAATGCGGTTCGAATGCTTCGGCAGGCCAGAAGAGGCAGTCATGGATACCAAACCCCAAATTGATCTATTGGGGACGAGAATGAATCCATCGACCTTAACAAGGCGATAACATACCGGGAAACAACCTCAGAATGTAAAATCGTATGCCAGGCAGCTTGAAACAAAGAAAAGGCGGGCCGAGGCCCGCCTTTGTGGAAAGCAAAAGCTATCCGAATATTACGCTGCGTTTTCAGCAGCCTGCTCAGCAGCAACGCGGGCACGATCGGCAGCACCACGTGCAGACTGGTCCCGATCGACGAGTTCGATCACGGCCATCGGCGAGCTGTCGCCATAGCGGAAACCAGCCTTGACAACGCGGGTGTAACCGCCGTTGCGCTCCTTGTAACGCGGAGCAAGGGTTTCGAACAGCTTGCGCACCATTGCAACGTCGCGAATCTGCGAGATCGCCTGACGGCGAGCATGCAGGTCGCCACGCTTGCCGAGGGTGACAAGCTTGTCCATGATCGGCTTCATTTCCTTTGCCTTCGGCAAAGTCGTGACGATCGCCTCGTGTTCGATCAGCGAAGCCGCCATATTGGCGAACATCGCATTGCGGTGGCTCGATGTGCGGCCGAGCTTGCGGCCGGATTTACCGTGGCGCATGGCCCTCTCCTTTTGACTTTAGACTTCAGGCGGCGCTATCACAGCGACGCGCCTGGTTGAACCTGAACCGGGGCGCTTGCGCCCTCAGTACTGATGATCTTCGTACCGCTTGGCGAGATCCTCGATGTTCTCCGGCGGCCAGTTCGGCACGTCCATACCCAGATGGAGACCCATCTGAGCGAGAACTTCCTTGATCTCGTTAAGCGACTTGCGACCAAAGTTCGGAGTGCGCAGCATCTCTGCTTCGGTCTTCTGGATGAGGTCGCCGATATAGACGATGTTGTCGTTCTTCAGGCAGTTTGCCGAACGAACGGACAATTCGAGTTCGTCCACCTTCTTGAGGAGCGCCGGGTTGAAGGCAAGCTCGGGGACGCTGTCCTCGGCCACTTCGCGCTTCGGCTCTTCGAAGTTGACGAAGATCGAAAGCTGATCCTGCAGGATGCGTGCGGCATAGGCCACGGCATCATCCGGCTTGATCGAGCCATCGGTCTCAACCGTCAGCGTCAGCTTGTCGTAGTCGAGAACCTGGCCTTCACGGGTGTTTTCCACCTTGTAGGACACTTTCTTGACCGGCGAATACAGGCTGTCGACCGGGATCAGGCCAATCGGCGCGTCTTCCGGACGGTTCCGGTCGGCGGCAACATAGCCCTTGCCCGTGTTGACGGTGAATTCCATGCGGATCTCGGCGCCCTCGTCCAGCGTGCAGAGCACGAGGTCCGGGTTCAGCACCTCGACATCGCCAACGGTCTGGATATCACCAGCCGTCACGACGCCAGGGCCCTGCTTGCGCACGACCATGCGCTTGGGGCCTTCACCCTGCATGCTGATCGCGATTTCCTTCACGTTCAGGACCAGGTCCGTCACGTCCTCGCGCACGCCCGGAATGGACGAGAACTCGTGCAGCACGCCGTCGATCTGGACCGCGGTCACCGCTGCGCCCTGAAGCGACGACAGCAGGATCCGGCGCAGGGCATTGCCCAGCGTCAGACCATAGCCACGCTCCAGCGGTTCGGCGATCACGGTGGCGACGAAACGCGGGTTGTCACCCGCCTTCACCTCCAGCTTGTTCGGCTTGATAAGTTCTTGCCAGTTCTTCTGAATGGTCACGCTCATACCCCTTCGGCTGTCCCGCCGGATTTACCGGCCATTCTTCGCCATTGGAGGAAACCAATGCCCAAGACCAAAGGTCTCAGACGCGACGACGCTTGCGCGGGCGGCAGCCGTTGTGCGGGATCGGCGTCACATCGCGGATGGACGTGATCAGGAAACCGGCAGCCTGAAGGGCACGAAGCGCAGACTCACGGCCCGAACCTGGACCACGCACTTCAACTTCCAGGGTCCGCATGCCGTGCTCGGCGGCCTTGCGGGCAGCGTCCTCGGCAGCAACCTGCGCGGCGTAAGGGGTCGACTTGCGCGAACCCTTGAAGCCGAGCGCGCCGGCGGACGACCAGGAGATCGTGTTGCCCTGGGCGTCGGTGATGGTGATCATGGTGTTGTTGAACGTGGAGTTCACGTGAGCGACGCCAGAAGAGATGTTCTTGCGTTCGCGGCGACGCACGCGCGTCGTGTCCTTAGCCATTTTCTATCCTTACTTTCGATCTCGACACCGCCGTAATTCCGGCGGCTCCACCAGCAATGCGCCGGATTACTTCTTCTTACCGGCGATTGCCTTCGCAGGGCCCTTGCGGGTCCGGGCGTTCGTATGGGTGCGCTGACCGCGGACCGGGAGGCCGCGACGGTGACGCAGGCCACGGTAGCAGCCAAGGTCCATCAGACGCTTGATGTTCATCGCAGTCTCGCGACGCAGGTCACCTTCCACGAGATAATCGCGGTCGATGGTCTCACGGATGGCGAGCACTTCAGCGTCGGTGAGCTGGTTCACACGACGCTCTGCAGCGATGTTCGCCTTCTCGATGATTTCCTGGGCGAACTTCGCGCCAATGCCGTGGATATACTGCAGCGCGATGACGACGCGCTTGTTCGTCGGAATGTTGACGCCAGCAATACGTGCCATGGTCATCTCCATTTTTCAGCAGCAACTGGGCTGCCTGGTTGGTATTCCCCGCGTCCGGTGGAGCCCGGCCCCTGCGGGAGCTAATTTGCCGGATTGGACCAGCACAGAATGTGCCGCCCCCGTACGAGACGGAGCCGGCACATAATCTTTTGGATTAGAGCGCGTCCTTTAACGAACCTCAACGCTTTCGTCAAGCTTCGAAAGAACATCGGCGATGGCTGCCGTGACCGCATCGATCGGCTGCATGCCATCGATGACGGTGAGAAGCCCATTGCCCTCATAATACGGAATGACCACAGCAGTGTCCCGGTTGTAAGCCTCGAGACGCTGCTTGAAGACTTCCGGGTCATCATCCTTGCGGACAGGCAACCCGGCAGCCTTGGTTTCCTCGGCGCGGTTTATGATCCGCGACACGAGCTTCGACTGGTCAACCCGCAACTCGATGACCGCATCAAGGCCAATGCCCTTGCCGGCGAGCATTTCCTGCAGCGCTTCGGCCTGGGCAAGCGTCCGCGGAAAGCCGTCGAGGATGAAACCCTTCTGCGCATCCGGTTCCGCGATACGGTCACGGATAATGCCAACGACGATATCGTCGGAGACCAGCCCACCCGCATCCATCACGGCCTTCGCCTGCAGACCGATCGGCGTACCGGCGGCAACGGCCGCGCGAAGCATGTCGCCAGTGGACAGCTGCGGGATGCCGTGCTTTGCCACAAGGCGCGTCGCCTGTGTGCCCTTCCCTGCCCCCGGCGGTCCGACCAGAATCAGTCTCATCTCCGCTTCCCCCTCAATTTCGCTTTCTTCACAAGACCTTCATACTGATGCGCAAGCAGATGACCCTGGATCTGAGACACAGTGTCCATGGTCACACTCACGACGATCAGCAGCGAGGTTCCACCGAAATAGAACGGAACGCCAGTCGCGGAAATAAGGAATTCGGGTAAGAGACAGACGAGAGTGATGTAGATGGCCCCGACAACGGTGACGCGGGTCAGGACATAGTCGATGTACTGTGCCGTCCTCTCGCCCGGACGAATGCCCGGTACAAAGCCGCCATGCCGCTTGAGATTGTCCGCCGTCTCCGTCGGATTAAACACGATCGCGGTGTAGAAGAAGCAGAAGAACACAATCAGCGCTGCATACAGCAGCATGTACAACGGCTGTCCGTGACCGAGCAGCGTTGTGATCGTGGTCAGCCATTCGTTGCTCGATCCGGCCGAGAACCCGGCAATGGTGGCCGGAACCAGCAGCAGGGATGAGGCGAAGATCGGCGGAATCACACCGGCAGTGTTCAGCTTCAAGGGCAGGAAGGACGTGTTGCCTTCGAACATCTTGTTGCCGACGTTGCGCTTGGGATACTGGATCAGCAGCCTGCGCTGTGCCCGCTCCATGAACACGATCAGCGCGATGACGGCAATCGCCAGAACGATGACGCCAAGAATGATCCAGGTCGCGAGCGCACCCTGCCGGCCGAGTTCGAGCGTAGACACCACTGCAGACGGCAGCCCGGCAACGATCCCGGCAAAGATGATCAGCGAGATACCGTTGCCGATACCGCGCGAGGTGATCTGCTCGCCGAGCCACATCAGGAACATCGTGCCGCCAGTCAGCGTGATCACCGCGGAAAGGCGGAAGAACATGCCGGGGTCGGTAACGACATTCGAAGCACCTTCAAGACCGACGGCGATGCCATAGGCCTGAACGATTGCCAGAAGCACCGTGCCGAAGCGGGTGTACTGGTTGATGGTCTTGCGCCCCTGCTCTCCCTCCTTCTTCATGGCTTCAAGCGACGGCACGACCGTCGTCATCAGCTGCATGATGATGGATGCGGAGATATACGGCATGATGCCGAGGGCGAAGATCGCCATGCGCTCGACGGCACCGCCGGCGAACATATTGAACATGCCGATGATGCCGGATTGGGCCTGGTTAAAGGCCTGGGCAAAGGCATCGGGGTTGATGCCTGGCAGCGGGATGTAAGTGCCAAGCCGATAAACCAAAAGCGCCCCCAGTGTAAACCAGATGCGCTTCTTGAGTTCTTCAGCCTTTGCGAAGGCCGAGAAATTGAGATTTGCCGCAAGTTGTTCGGCAGCCGATGCCATGCCGTGCTCCGGAAGGTTGCTGTCCGATAAAGGGGGAAGCCCAGGCCTATTCGGCCTGAGCTCCAAGCACGACGACCTTGCCGCCGGCCTTTTCGACTGCTTCGATAGCCGACTTGGACGCGCCGGCGATCTCGAAGGACACTGCAGCCTTCAGCTCGCCGTCAGCCAAGAGGCGGACGCCGTCCCGAAGACGCTTCAGGACACCGGCAGCCTTGAGTGCCTCGACGGTGACAACCGCCTTTGCATCAAGCTTGCCGTCATCGATTGCCTGCTGGATACGAGCCAGCGACACGATGTTGAAGTCCTTGGCAAAGATATTGGTAAAGCCGCGCTTCGGGAGGCGGCGATGCAGAGGCATCTGGCCACCCTCGAAGCCCTTGATCGCAACGCCTGAACGGGACTTCTGCCCCTTCACGCCACGACCACCGGTCTTGCCCTTACCAGAACCGATACCGCGGCCTACGCGGGTGCGGTTCTTGGTGGAACCGGGATTGTCCCGGAGATCATTGAGGTTCATTGATCTTAACTCCTGTCCCGTCACGCTTCTTCGACGACGCGGACGAGATGCCGGACCGTGTGGATCATGCCGCGCACTTCAGGAGTGTCCTGCAGCGTCGAGCGGCGGTGCATCTTGTTCAGGCCGAGACCGATCAGGGTTGCCCGCTGATACGCCGGACGGCGAATCGGGCTTCCGATCTGTTCGACCGTAATGGTCTTTTCGGTGTTCGCCATGGAACTACCCCTCGTTCAACTGGTGTGCGGAGCGCCGAGGTTCAAGCCTCGGCGCCGACCGCCACCGCATCATCGTTGTCACGGCGGCGCGCCTGGATCGCCGACACCTTAAGGCCACGACGGGCCGCGACGGAGCGCGGGCTGTCTTCCTTGGTGAGGGCGGCAAAGGTTGCACGCACCATGTTGTAGGGGTTGGAGGACCCCAGCGACTTCGCCACAACGTCCTGGACCCCAAGGGTCTCGAACACGGCGCGCATCGGGCCACCAGCGATGATACCCGTACCGGCCGGAGCCGCGCGCAGGATCACCTTGCCGGCGCCATGACGGCCCTCGACATCGTGATGAAGGGTACGGCCTTCGCGCAGCGGCACGCGCACCATGGCGCGCTTGGCTGCTTCGGTTGCCTTGCGGATGGCTTCCGGCACTTCACGTGCCTTGCCATGACCGAAGCCAACCCGGCCCTTCTGGTCACCGACGACGACGAGCGCGGCAAAACCGAACCGGCGGCCACCCTTGACCACCTTAGCGACGCGGTTGATGTGTACGAGCTTGTCGACGAACTCGCTGTCGCGCTCTTCGCGATCGCGCTCCCGTGTGTCCTGTCTCGCCATATTATTAGTCTTCCGTTCTTCAGAGCGCCAACGGGCGCTGGTCAGAATTCAAGTCCGCCCTCGCGAGCCGCATCGGCAAGCGCCTTGACGCGCCCGTGATACTGATACCCGCCACGGTCGAACACGACCTGCTTGACACCGGCGGCCAAGGCGCGCTCGGCGACAAGCTTGCCAACGGCAGCAGCTGCTGCAACGTCGGCGCCCGTCTTCAGGCTGCTCCGCAGATCCTTTTCGATCGTTGAAGCGGAGGCAACCGTGTGCCCCTTCTGATCGTCGATGATCTGGGCATAGATCTGCTTCGACGACCGGAATACAGAAAGACGCGGACGACCGTTCGCGACCTTCTGGATCGAACGACGGACGCGATCGCGACGCCGTTCGAAAGCAATTTTGCTGTTCGCCATGATCCGGTCCCGTTACTTCTTCTTGCCTTCTTTGCGGACGATGAATTCGCCCGCATAGCGGATGCCTTTGCCCTTGTACGGCTCGGGACCGCGATACTCGCGGATGTTCGCAGCGACCTGGCCTACAACCTGCCGGTCAATGCCGGAGATGTAGATTTCCGTCGGCTTCGGGCACCGGATTTCGATGCCAGCCGGGATCGGATAGACCACGTCATGCGAATATCCGAGAGCCAGCTGAAGATTGCTGCCCTGGACCTGCGCACGGTAACCCACACCAGTGATGTCGAGCTTGCGTTCGAAGCCCTGCGATACACCGGTGACCAGGTTCTGAACCAGAGTCCGCGACATGCCCCACATGGCACGCGCCGTCTGGCTCTTGTTGACGGGCTGCACCGAAATGCCACCCTCGTTAATCTCGGCCGAAACATTGTCATTGAGCTCGAGGGACAGCTGTCCCTTCGGGCCCTTGACCTCGATCATTCGGCCGTTGATCGTTGCCGTTACCCCGCTTGGCACGGGGACTGGCTTCTTGCCAATTCGAGACATCTGATCAACCTTGTCAGAAACAAAGAAAGCACTCGGCCGCGTCAGAAGACGCGGCAGAGAACCTCACCACCTACGTTTTCATCCCGCGCCTGATGGTCAGCCATGACGCCACGCGGTGTCGAAAGGATCGACACGCCCAGGCCATTTGCCACGTGCGGAATGTTCTTTACCGACGAGTACACCCGACGGCCCGGCTTGGAAATCCGCGTGATTTCACGGATGACCGGCTGGCCGTCAAAGTACTTCAGTTCGATTTCGAGTTCGGACTTGCCGCCCTCGAATTCGACCGTCGAATAACCCCGGATGTACCCTTCCTTGGCCAGGACATCAAGTACATGCTGGCGCAGCTTGGAACCAGGTGTTGAAACCTTGTTCTTGCCGCGCATTTGGGCATTCCGGATGCGGGTGATCATATCACCCAACGGATCGGAAATCGCCATCGCAGCTTCTCCTTACCAGCTCGACTTGACCAGGCCCGGGATCTTGCCCTGGGAACCCAGTTCACGCAACGCAACGCGCGACATCTTCAGCTTCCGATAGAAGCCGCGCGGGCGACCGGTGACTTCACACCGGTTGCGAATGCGGCTCGGAGCCGAGTTACGCGGCAAGGCTGCAAGCTGCAGCCGGGCCGCGAAGCGCTCTTCAAGGGACAGGGACTCGTCATTGGCCTTCGCCTTCAGAGTTGCCCGCTTGACCGCGTATTTCTTAACAAGACGTTCGCGCCGCTTGTTCTTCTCGATCGCGCTCTTCTTCGCCATCGTCGTTCCTCGTTCCTTTCCCGTATGTCCGCGTTATTTGCGGAACGGGAAGTTGAACGCGCGCAGCAGCTCGCGCGCTTCGTCATCAGTCTGCGCAGTTGTGCAGACCACGATGTCCATGCCCCAGATCTGGTCGACCTTGTCGTACTCGATCTCGGGGAACACGATGTGTTCCTTGATGCCCATGGCATAGTTGCCACGCCCATCAAAGCTCTTGGCGTTCAGGCCGCGGAAGTCACGAACGCGCGGAAGCGCGATGGTGATCAGGCGATCCAGAAATTCAAACATCTGCGTCCGGCGCAGGGTGACCTTGACACCGAGCGGCATGCCTTCACGAACCTTGAAGGTCGCGATGGACTTGGCCGCCTTGGTGATCACCGGCTTCTGACCGGCGATAAGTGCCAGGTCATCGGCCGCGATCTTGGCCTTCTTGCTGTCCGCAACAGCCTCACCGACGCCCATGTTGAGAACGATCTTCTCAAGCGACGGGATCTGCATCGGGTTGGTGTAGTTGAACTTCTCCTGCAGCTGCTTGCGCACCACATCATTGTAGTGCGCCTTCATCCGCGGAACGTAGTTGGTGTCAGCCATCGATCTGGTCTCCCGAACGCTTGGCCACACGGACCTTACGGCCGTCTTCCAGAACCTTGAACCCGACGCGGGACGGCTTGCCGTCCTTCGGATCAGCTACCGCCAGGTTGGACAGGTGGATCGGGGCTTCCTTGGCCACGATGCCTGCTTCCTGGGTCTGCGTCTGGCGCTGGTGCCGGCGGACAACATTGACGCCGCGAACGACGGCCTTGCTATCGGTCGGCAACATCTGCAGCACTACGCCGGTCTTGCCTTTGTCACGACCGGCAAGCACGACAACCGTGTCGCCTTTTTTAATTTTCGCAGCCATCAGAGCACCTCCGGCGCGAGCGAAATGATTTTCATGTGGTTCTTCGCACGGAGCTCGCGCGGCACCGGTCCAAAGATACGGGTGCCAATCGGCTCCTTGTTGTTGTTGACCAGGACCGCCGCGTTGCGGTCGAACCGGATCACGCTGCCGTCGGGACGGCGAATGTCCTTCGCCGTACGCACGACGACCGCCTTCATCACGTCGCCCTTTTTGACGCGGCCGCGCGGAATAGCTTCCTTGATGCTGACAACGATGATGTCGCCAACGCGGGCATACTTCCGCTTCGAGCCGCCGAGCACCTTGATGCACATGACACGACGGGCGCCGGAATTATCCGCCACGTCGAGGTTTGTTTGCATCTGAATCATGACTTGGCCGCCTTATTCTATCCACGACGCTCCTGCCACGGGCGCCGGATGTCAAACAGGGCCGTGGTCAAACGACCACGGTCCAACGCTTCGTCTTGGAGATCGGCGCGCACTCTTCAATCTGAACAGAGTCGCCAACCTGGCAGTTGTTGCTTTCGTCATGCGCGCGATATTTCTTCGAGCGACGGACGGTTTTCTTCAGCAGCGGATGGGTGAAGCGACGCTCCACCTTAACCGTCACCGTTTTGTCATTCGCGTTGCTGACAACGGTGCCCTGCAGGATGCGTTTTGGCATGGTCGTCTCCTTACGCGTTTTCGCCCACGCGCTTTTCGCGCATGATCGTCTGGATCCGGGCGATGTCGCGGCGAATTTGCCGGACGCGACCGGTGTTCTCGAGCTGACCCGTTGCCTTCTGGAAGCGCAGGTTGAACTGCTCCTTCTTGAGGCCTTCGAGCTCCGTGCGGAGCTCGTCGAGGGTCTTGGCCCTTACATCACTTGCCTTCATGGCTCAAAATCTCCTGGCTGCCTTACTCGGCGATCCGCTGGATGAACCGGCACTTGATCGGCAGCTTGGCAGCACCAAGGCGCATTGCCTCGCGGGCAATATCCTCAGGCACACCGTCGATCTCGAACATGACCCGGCCCGGCTTGACACGACAAGCCCAGTAATCCGGAGCGCCCTTGCCCTTACCCATGCGGACTTCCGCAGGCTTGGACGACACAGGCACATCCGGGAAAATCCGGATCCACACGCGACCCGCACGCTTCATGTGACGGGTGATGGCACGACGGGCTGCCTCGATCTGGCGCGCGGTGACACGCTCCGGTTCGACGGCCTTGAGGCCGAACTCGCCGAAGTTCAGGTCTGTCCCGCCCTTCGCGAGGCCATGGATGCGGCCCTTGTGCTGCTTGCGGAACTTCGTTCGCTTCGGTTGCAGCATCGTTTTTCTCTCGTTTCTTGCGTAACGCTAACTGCCTAATCAGGCAGTGCGCTCGCGACCCCGATCCCGATCCCGGCGCTGGCCGCGATCACCCTGATTCGATTCCGAGCCTTCGGTCGCCCGGCGCTCAGACGCCATCGGATCGTGCTCGAGGATCTCACCTTTGAAGACCCAGACCTTGACGCCGCAAGCACCATAAGCGGTGTGAGCGGTCGCTGTGCCATAATCGATGTCAGCGCGCAAGGTGTGCAGCGGCACGCGGCCTTCACGATACCACTCCAGGCGGGCGATTTCCGCGCCACCGAGACGGCCGCCGCAGTTGATGCGGATGCCCTGGGCGCCGAGACGCATGGCCGACTGAACAGCACGCTTCATCGCGCGGCGGAACGCAACGCGGCGCTCCAGCTGCTGTGCGATGGAAGCGGCCACGAGGGTCGCGTCGATTTCCGGCTTGCGCACTTCAACGATGTTGATGTGCACTTCGGAGCTGGTGATCGAAGCGAGCTTCTTGCGAAGCTTCTCGATGTCCGCACCCTTCTTGCCGATGACCACGCCCGGACGACCCGAGTGAATGGTGACGCGGCACTTCTTGTGCGGGCGTTCGATGACGATCTTGGACACCGCAGCCTGCTTCAGCTCGGCCATCAGATATTCGCGGATGCGAAAATCTTCATGCAGAAGCTTGCCGTACTCGCCCTTGTTTGCGTACCAGCGCGAGTCCCAGGTGCGGTTGATCCCGAGGCGCATGCCGATCGGGTTAACTTTGTGTCCCATCAGGCAGTCTCCTCGACTTCACGGACAACGATGGTCAGGTTCGAGAACGGTCTCTCGATCCGGCCAGCCCGACCGCGCGCACGGGCATGGAAACGCTTGATGACGAACGCCTTGCCCACATGGGCTTCGGCGACGACCAGGCGATCCACGTCCAGGTCGTGGTTGTTCTCGGCATTCGCAATCGCCGACATCAAGGTCTTCTTGACGTCGCCGGCGATGCGCTTGCGGGAGAACGTCAGGTCCGCGATTGCGGATCCGACCTTCTTGCCGCGGATTGCAGCCGCCACGAGGTTCAGCTTCTGCGGGGAGACGCGCAGCATGCGCGTGACCGCCTTGGCCTCGTTGTCGGCGAGCGTCCGCTCACGCTTCGGCTTGCCCATCGTTACTTCCTCTTCGCCTTCTTGTCGGCGCCATGCCCGTAGTAGGTCCGGGTCGGCGAGAACTCGCCGAGCTTCTGACCGATCATTTCTTCAGACACCAGCACCGGAACGTGCTTCTGCCCGTTGTAAACGCCGAAGGTCAAGCCAACGAACTGCGGCAGGATTGTCGAGCGGCGGCTCCAGGTCTTGATGACCTCGTTGCGGCCAGACTCGCGAACCTTGTCCGCCTTCTTCAGCAGATACCCGTCGACAAACGGACCTTTCCAGATCGAACGTGTCACGATCCGTACCTCTTAACTCTTGCGCGCATGACGGCTACGAACGATGAACTTCGCCGTAGACTTGTTGCGACGCGTGCGCTTGCCCTTGGTCGGCTTGCCCCACGGGGTAACCGGATGACGGCCACCCGAGGTGCGGCCTTCGCCACCACCGTGCGGATGGTCAACCGGGTTCATGGCAACACCGCGGGTATGCGGACGAATGCCAAGCCAGCGGGAACGACCGGCCTTGCCCAGGTTGATGTTGCCATGGTCCGGGTTGGACACGGCGCCGATCGACGCCATGCAGGTCCCCAGAACACGGCGCTGCTCGCCCGACATCAGGCGCAGGACGGTGTAACCCTGGTCGCGACCGACGATCTGAACGAAGGCACCAGCAGAGCGAGCGATCTGACCGCCCTTGCCCGGCTTGAGTTCCACGTTATGCACGATCGTGCCGACCGGGATCGACGCCAGCGGCATCGAGTTACCCGGCTTCACGTCAACGCTCTGGCCCGAGATGACACTGTCACCAACGGCAAGGCGCTGCGGCGCGAGGATATAGGCCAGTTCACCATCTTCATAACGGATCAGCGCGATGAAGGCGGTGCGGTTCGGATCGTACTCGAGCCGCTCGACGGTGGCTGCAACGTCGAACTTGCGACGCTTGAAGTCCACCAGACGGTAGCTGCGCTTGTGACCGCCGCCAACGTTGCGGGCAGTCAGACGACCGCGGTTGTTACGGCCGCCGGTCTTGTTCAGGCCTTCGGTCAAGGTCTTGACCGGCTTGCCCTTCCACAGATCGGCGCGGTCCACCTGAACCAGCTGACGCCGGCCGGGGGACGTGGGGTTAAATGTCTTGAGTGCCATTTTTTCCTGTCCCCGCCTCAGAGCCCGGTGGTCACGTCGATGGACTGACCTTCAGCAAGCGTCACGACAGCCTTCTTATAGTCAGACTGCTGGCCGATGCGGCCACGGAAGCGCTTCACCTTGCCCTTGCGGACCAGCGTGTTCACTGCAGTGACCTTGACCCCGAACAGGGCCTCGACCGCTGCCTTGATCTCCGGCTTGGTCGCCGTCTGGGCTACCTTGAAGACCACCTTGTTCTGCTCGGCAGCCATAGTCGCCTTCTCGGTAATCACCGGGCTGACGATCTTGTCGTAGTGAGCGACCTTGCTCATTTGAACCGCTCCTCGATGGCCAGCACCGCAGCCTTGGTCAGGACCAGGGTGTTGCGACGCAGGATGTCATAGACGTTGATGCCCTGAACCGGCAGAACGTCGATGGACGGGATGTTGCGGGCTGCAAGCGCGAAGTTCATGTCGATCTCCGAGCCGTCAATGAACAGCGCATTGGCCAGACCCAGCTTGCCGAACTTTTCCTTCAGCATCTTGGTCTTTGCCTCGGCCGCCTTAGCGTCCTCGACGATGATCAGCGAACCGGCCTTGATCTTGGAAGACAGTGCATGGGCAAGACCCAGTGCGCGAACCTTCTTCGGCAGATCATGGGCATGATCACGCACGACCGGACCGAAAGCCTTACCACCGCCGCGGAACTGCGGTGCCTTGCGGTTGCCGTGACGCGCACCGCCCGAACCCTTCTGGCGCACGAATTTCTTCGTGGTGCCAGAGACTTCCGACCGGCCCTTGGTCTTGTGCGTACCAGCCTGACGCTTGGCAAGCTGCCAGCGCACCACGCGGTGGATCAGATCCGTGCGCGGCTCGAGACCAAAGATCTCGTCCGACACCGTGATCGAACCGGCGGCCGAACCTTCGAGGGTTTTGACCTCAAGTTCCATCACTCACTCTCCTTGCCCGAGGCTGCCGCGTCGACGGCCCGGAACGCGCCCGGAACCGGCACGCCTTCCGGCAGCGCCTTCTTGACGGCGTCGCGAACCAGGATCCAGCCGCCCTTCGAACCCGGGACAGCGCCTTCGATCATGATCAGACCGCGCTCCACGTCCGTCCGGACAACCTTCAGGTTCTGCGTGGTCACGCGGGCATCGCCCATGTGACCAGCCATCTTCTTGCCCTTGAACACCTTGCCCGGGTCCTGCCGTTGGCCGGTCGAACCGTGCGCGCGGTGAGAAACCGAGTTACCGTGCGAAGCGCGGCCACCACCGAAGTTGTGGCGCTTCATGACACCGGCAAAGCCCTTACCAATCGAGGTGCCCGTCACGTCGACGAACTGTCCTGCGATATAGTGGTCGGCGGTGATCTCCGCACCAACGTCAATCAGGTTGTCCTGGCTGACGCGGAACTCGGCGATCGTGCGCTTCGGCTCGACCTTGGCGACGGCGAAATGTCCGCGCATCGCCTTCGGCGTGTTCTTTACTTTAGCTGCACCGGCGCCAAGCTGCAGCGCGGTGTAGCCGTTCTTTTCCTCAGTACGATGAGCAACGACCTGGCACTTTTCCAGCCGCAACACAGTGACCGGAACATGCTCGCCAGCATCATTATAGATGCGCGTCATGCCCACCTTCTGAGCGATCACTCCAGAACGCATTGGCGTATCCCCTTTGATCCGACTCAGAGCTTGATCTCAACGTCGACACCGGCCGCCAGATCGAGCTTCATCAGAGCATCAACCGTCTGCGGGGTCGGATCGACGATGTCGAGGAGGCGCTTATGCGTGCGCATCTCGAACTGATCACGGCTTTTCTTGTCGATATGCGGACCGCGAAGCACGGTGTACTTCTCAATCCGCGTCGGCAGCGGCACGGGTCCCCGCACCTGCGCACCGGTCCGCTTCGCCGTGTTCACGATCTCCCGGGTGGAAGCATCAAGAATACGGTGATCGAATGCCTTGAGGCGGATCCGGATATTCTGACCGTTCATTTCAGATTTCCCGATTAGGCAGCTCCCCTGCCCTTCGCATCAGGCGAAGGGCAGAAAAGCCAGCCACTTACTCGATGATGGAAGCAACGACGCCGGCGCCGACGGTACGGCCGCCTTCACGGATCGCGAAGCGCAGGCCGTCTTCCATGGCGATCGGAACGATCAGCGTGACGACGACAGAGATGTTGTCGCCCGGCATGACCATTTCGGTGCCTTCC